>BNHL01000004.1 GCA_015472025.1 Cytophagales bacterium WSM2-2 | reverse complement strand
TGGTGAGTGGTACAACGACTACGGATAGGACAAACTGTACGTTGTTTAACGGCAGTGCTACCTTGACTCAGTTAACGCTGAATGGCGGGATTGTAGGAGCAGGCATCATGGGTACAGACTTTGGTTATGTTTGGAAGGATAGCGGAGGTGGTACAGTGTCTACAGCCATACTAACGGGAACGATCCTTGATTTTGGTAACTACACAGTTGTTGCCACGAAGAATCCTGGCAACACGTTGACGCAAGCCGCGAGCACACCAGCTTCAGGCTGTAGCACGGCACCGTTGCAGGTTACGGTCAATGACAAGCGCGCATTCCCGGTGGTTAGTTTTGCTACGACTCCGAGCACGTCATGTGATAATAATTTTGATGGTTCGATTACGGTTACTGCAGCTACGACAGGCTTTGCGGCCGCGACTACGAATTACAATTTTGACTGGACGTCAAAACCTGCGTTGAGTGTGATCACGGATAAAATGGGTGTTTTGAGTAATCCATCACAGGATTTCCAATCAGAGGCAATCGGTGGAGCTACTTTTGCGGGAGAGCGAGTAGGTCAGGGTACATACGTGATCACGGTTACGAACCTGTCGAATAATTGTGCGGTTGTTGGTGCGTCCGTGGATGTACAACAGAACACGGTTCCATTTG
>BNHL01000003.1 GCA_015472025.1 Cytophagales bacterium WSM2-2 | reverse complement strand
CGTTACCTTGGCAAAGGTTGACAATAAAGTATGTGATCCGGCATTAACATCACCTCACGCAGATTATAACGGAAGTATCACGGCTACAATAACCAACCAGGTTGGTGCTTTGACTAACTACACATTTGCGTTTACCGATGCGGGTGGTCAAACTCCCGGTGGTGGATCACCCGGTTCACCTACAGCAGATGTATGGAGCAATCTAAATGGGGGACCTTCTTCGTATTCAGTTCAGGTTACTCAAGTTGCTACCGGTTGCGTTTCGGCCATTGTGAGCACAACACTGTTGTCAAATGCTCCGCTACCGATGTCAATTGCCACTGCGGCAACAGATTCAAAGAATTGCGTAATTGGAAAAGAAGACGGTACTGCATCTGTGATCACAGTGGATGGCAATCCGGCAGCAACGGCTACAGGATACAGCTATGCATGGACTGGGCCGAGTGGTTCACCTGTTTTTGCAGTGACACCAGTACCTAACAATTCAAATACACGGGATTTAATTAAAGTTCAAGGTGGAACAGGCTATAACTATACCGTTGTCGTTACACGATCGAATGATGGTTGCCAGGTAACGCAAGCCGTTGGCGTAGGCGACAGCAAACAACTTCCGGTATTGACATTGACGCCCCAGCCCAATACAATTTGTGATCCTTCCAAAACAAATCCTCCTGTACCTTTTGATGGACAGGTAACTGCATTGGTCAATTCAGCCGGAAATTATACAGGAAATGTCCCAGGAGACTTTACGTTCACATGGAGTACCAGTTTAACAGGAGTAGGACAAAATCAATTATTGAATCAAGACGTAGGTAACTATTCGGTTACTGCTGTTCATACTAATTCAGGATGTACATCAGCATTAGCCTCTGCTAATGTCACTAGCGGAAAGAAACTTCCTACCATTACCATGGATCAAACACCTTCGACAAACTGTACTGGTGGTACTGCCGATGGTATTGCCAAAGTGATTGACGTAACACCTCATGGCAAGAACTACGATTATAAATGGTTCGATGGAAATTCAACTGCAGGTACAGCTGGTCCGACGACATTGAATACTACTGTTATTACCAACAATTATTCTGGAGTACAGGGTGGAAATAGTGGCGCATCATTGCTGCAATACACCGTAGAGGTTACTATCCTTCAAACAGGTTGTCAGAATACAGAATCTGTTGGTGTTGCGGATAACAAGAAACTGCCGAAGCTGAAGCCATTGATTTCTACGGATAATACGATTTGCGTTGGAACCCCGGATGGTACAGCTTCAGTAAATACAGCGTTAGCTAATGCACTGACTTATCGTGGATCGAATATTGCCAGTCCATATACTGCTAGCGCGTTCGGAGGTTTCACGTTCGCATGGACAGGGCCTTCTGGATACACCGCTGCGGGATTCTCTGTCGCTTCGATTGGCGCAGGTGTTTATTCGCTGACGGCTACTAATACAGCTTCAAACTGTACATCAAACCCTGTATCAGTTACAATTAAGGATAACCTGTTTACTCCTAAGATTGATGTTGTTGAAGTAGATCAGACTTCTTGTGTTGTAGCTTCACCTAACGGAAAACTGACAGCAACTATTGATGAAGCCGCTATTGGCGGACCTGCAGGTGTAACTGCTGGTTACTCGTTTACCTGGGTGAATGATGTTACATCAGCATCAACTGTATCAAATCAGATTACTGGGCAAAAAGGAAACCAGACCTATACTCTTACTGTGAAAAGAACGTCAACAGGTTGCACAAACTCTGAGACAGATTTTATAAAAGAGACGCTTACAACTCCAACTATCTTTGTGGCAGTCACAGATATGACAACCTGCAGTCCTTACAATGGTAAGTTGGTTGCTACGCCATCGCCAGGTTTACCAGCAGCCTATGACTACTTCTGGTTCGATGGTAGTAATGCTGCCAGTGCAAATGCTGTAGTGACAGCAAATAATGGTGGATTGTTACCAGGTTCACTGTTGACTACAACTATAGCGGCTAACGATACTTACAGCCAGCTCTATCCGAGCGATTACACAGTTGTAGTACAAGATAAAGCCACTAAATGTGTATCGGCTCAAGTGATCAAAACGATTGCAAATAATGCACCAGCAATTAACCCGCTGGCTGAAAACACGACCCTCCCTGGTGATTGCTCCTTGAATACTGGAGTTCTGACCGGTGCTGTTAGAACTTTGCCATTAACAAACTTTCATGCCTTGGCGGCTACTGACGAATTAACACTTGCGGCTCCACTTGCCTTAATAGTTGGACAGCAGGTGCTAATAGGGAAACAGGGGACGCTCGCCTTGCCCGGAAACGTCTTAGTAAGGGAAGATGTGACGTTCTTTGTAGAAAGTGTGGCCGGAGCCGTTATCACATTAAAAGATGCGACCAACACACACGTTGATTTAATTTCTGATGGTGACGGAACAATTTCAGATTTTGTAACAGCCGGCTATACGTACAACTGGTATCCTGGGGTTCCAAGTGGCGTTGTTTCTACTAATCCCATTAATTATTACAGCCTTCCGGCTAATCCTCCAGACTTTGGACCGCTTGGTGCTCCAAGTGCTGGTTCTGTTTATAATGGCCTTAAGACCGGCTTATATACTGTAGAAATAACGGACGTTGCTACAGGGTGTAAAAACTTTGTTTCACATACACTGCCATTCGTTGGATCGCAGGCGGTAATCAAAATTTTTAAGACGAATTCAAAGTTTTGCTCTCCTTCACCTCAAAATGGAACGATCAAAGTTGAAATCCAGGATCCTGTGGGTGCACCTGGAGGCGCGGACTACACTGTGAAGTTGGGGGCTGCTACGTTGTTTACGAATGCACTCCAGAATGTTACTTTGACATTGTCAACTACTTTGGCGCCAGGATCATATGTGGTCACCGCAATTCAAAACTATCTCCCAAATTGTCCAGTTTCACAGGACGTGGTTATTGGTCGCGATGCGATGCCTCCGGTGGTGGACTTAGCTTCGGCTATTATTCCTAATGATGCTTGTTTGGCCGCATCACATAACGGTAAGATTCCTATTAAAATTTCTGCAGATCCGACAGATCCTGTGGTGGCAACATATGATCTTACTCTTGCTCCCGATCCACACACTTTTTCAGCAACAGGACTTGCGGCTGGAACCTATACAGCAGTTGGTTTAGACCCGAATACCTATTCGGCTACAGTTACTGCGTCTACGGGTTGTGTTACCAACAAGAGCTTCATTGTGTCAGATGCTCCGGTAAAGGCTCAATTAACAGCTGCGGATCTGACGGTAAAAGATGCTGAATTCTGTACACCAGCATTGGAGACTTTAGCCAAGATATTCATTAACCAACTCAATGTCATTGGTGGTGCTGTTCCTGAGAATATGGCCGATTACCAATTTAAGTGGACTAATGTCACAACAAGTACGGTGATCGTAAACAATGTTGCAGGCGATGCGTCAAATAACGGCACAGGCGGAGATGAACTGGTTAATGGTGCGACCGTAGGCGCGGGTGTGGTGACTGTCGGATCATATTCTGTTGTCGCTACTAAAGTGGCCGATGCCAGTGGCACCGGAGGTATTGGCTGTGCTAGCGCACCATTTACAGTGAAGGTAAATGATAAATCAGTTAACCCGGTAATTACACTCACTCCTACGGGAGATACTTCATGTGATCCTGCTGTCTTTGAAGGAAGCATTCAGGTGGATGTGACTACTGCCTCAGGTCCTGGCATGGCGGCAACTTACGGTTATACGTGGACTCCTAATGGAGGAGCAGGTCAACCGGCAAACTCTGCTTCTGGTAACTCGGGCGCAGGAAATATGTTCAATAACATAAATGATGGCTCTTATTCACTTGTAGCAAAGAATGATCTTACGGGATGTACCAGTACTCTCGCAACCGTTGTCGCGCACGATACACCTCCTGTATTTACGTTGTCGGCTACAGCTGTTAATGAAACGAATTGCGGTCCGTTCGATGGATCAATTGGTACGCTTCAGGTAAGCATTGATGGTATTGCATATGGCGGTGCGTCTACGGACTTCGATTATGTGTGGTTCAGGTCAAACTTGGCAACTAAAGTATTGGATGGACAAAATGGTGGCGTTCCTGTAGATAACCAACTCACATTGGCTACTTACGCAGGAATAGGCCTTGATAAATATTTTGTAAAAGCAATTAATAAGACTGCCGGTCCTGGGGCTGGCTGCGAATCTGCAGCGATAAGAAAAGATATATTGGATGATCGTGTATTCCCTCAATTAAGTTTTGCCACTGCTGGGAGTTCATCATGTGATAATAATTTTGATGGATCGATTACAGTTACTGCGTCTACGACGGGCTTTGCGGCCGCGACCACGAACTATATATTTGACTGGACGTCCAATCCGTTAGGTACAACGATTACGGATATAACGACATTGAGCAATCCATCACAAGCTTTCAAGTCGGAGGCGATTGGAGGCGGAGCAGGTGAGCGAGTAGGTCCTGGTACATATTTGATCACGGTTACGAATACATTGAATAACTGCTCGACCAATGGCTCTGTCAATGTGCAGCAGATTACCGTTCCATTTG
>BNHL01000002.1 GCA_015472025.1 Cytophagales bacterium WSM2-2 | reverse complement strand
ATGTAACAAACATTGTAACTGCAGACCGCGATAATTGCGTGCTCCTCAATGGAAGTGCAGGATTAACTCAATTAACATTGAATGGAACACCTTTGAATGGAGGTATCTTGGGCACTGACTTTAGCTACGTTTGGAAAAACAGCGTGGGTGGTACCGTTTCTATAGCACAAGCAACAGGTACGATCCTTGATATCGGAGATTACACCGTTGTGGCAACCAAGAAGAGCACGTTAGCTCCCGCAGCAAGTACACCGGCATCCGGTTGTAGTACGGCACCATTCCAGATAACAATCAACGATAAACGTATTGATCCTTTAGTATCTATTACTACCATAGGCAGTAGTTCATGTGATTTGAATTATGATGGCCAGATCAAGGTGACGGCTACGACCGCCAGCGGACCAGGCGCTGCAGGGGGAGTGGGGTATAACTTTGTTTGGACAAGCGATCCGGATTTAGGTGGAGGTCAATACACAGTTTCGAACTCTGCAACGAATAATACAGCGAGTCCATTCGTTACGCCATCTACAGATAAAATCGGTCCGCAAGCGGGAGCGTTCACGAATCCCTATACGGTCCGCGTGACAAACTTTGCAACTGGTTGCTTTACGGACGAAAGCACTCAAGTGAATCAGGTTACAATCCCAATGACTATCACGAATGTGACATCTACAGATGTTACGTTGTGTACACCGGCAACTCCTGATGGATCTGCCACGATAGCGACAATTACAGAGACCCCAGGCCCAGGTAACGTTGCGAACTATACTTATACGTGGTCGTCAAGTGCAACTATGTCTCCTACACTGGGAGTAGTCAATGATCCATTGCTCACGCGCAACAATCTTGCAGCTGGCACTTACTTTGTCATTGGTACTCACAAGGCAGTGGCATCACCTGGAACTCCTGGTATAACTGGTTCAGGATGTGTTACAGCTCCTGCGTCCGTAGAGATCAAGGACATTCACGTGAACCCAACTATCGCAGCTGCAACAATCAATCCTGATGTAAACTGTGCCGGTGGACCGGGAGCTGGTTCAATCAAGATTAATGAAGCAACTCCGTTGAACTTTACTTATGCATGGTTTACAGGTGATAATACTTCAGGCGCACCGGTGGCTACTTTGGCTGGTGTAAATGGAGAGGTTGCTCAAAGTCTACAGGAAGGTGACTATACTGTCCGTGTAACAAGTAATGCAACGCAGTGTATCTCTACACAGAGCTATGTGATTGCCAACAATCCGACTACCGTTGCCTTTGATCCCGCTGCATTTACTGCGCCAGCCATTACTACTTGTAATCTGGCAACTGGAATTCCGTCTAACGGATCAGCTACTGTGGTTTCCATCCTGGAGAATAACGTTAGCAAGCCGGTAACAAACTATACGTTCACATGGACTGATGCTGCCAGCACGGTGCTGCAGAGTGGTGCATCCAATGTTTTGAATAACATCGTGGCTGGCAAGTATTTTGTAACAGCACTTAACACAGTTTCAAACTGTTCGGTCAATTTCGAATTCAAAGTGGATGACCAAACCATAGGAAGTACTACGGTTGCATTAATCGATTTCAATCAGCCTGAACGTTGTGTCAATCCGAAAACCGGATACCTGACCGTACAGGGTGGTGGAAATGGTACAAGCTACAGCTACGAGTGGTTTGCGGGTGATCAGCGTCCTTCACCGGCTGGTGCGACTGTTGCTACAGGTGCAACCATTAGTAATATCCCGAATACTTCAACATTTACCGTCAAGGCAATTAATGGTTCAAATAACTGTTGGGCAGTAGACGCTTATAACGTGCCTTTGATCACGAACCCTGTGATCATCACAGCATCAGCTACACCGCTTACATTCTGTTCATCCAACAATGGTGAAGTTTTTTCAACCATTGTGAATGACAACAGGTTTGAATATAACTTCTATTGGACTAATGGCGCAGCGCCAAAGATTCCACCGGCATCTGATTTCACCGGTAACGAAGTATTTAATCTGCCTGTAGGAACTTACACGGTTGTAGCAGTAGACAAAGCGGATGCAGGTTGTATGACTCCATCAGCAACAGTAACTATTGTCAATCAGCAAGTAATCCCGGTCGTATCGGCAAGAGTTTTGAAAGACCTCACGATCTGCGATCCGACCAGACCTGACGGTGATGCTTCAGCCGATGTGGCTGGTGATTTTGTACACTATACTTTTGACTGGTATGCTGGAGGAACAGCCACAGGTACTTCATTCTACACAGGAGCTGAAGTCAGTGGACTTGCAGCAACTACTTATACAGTACAGGGTACCGATAAGGCAACTGGTTGTGCTGCTACGGCCTCGGTGGTTGTGAAACAGAACTTTGCAAAAGTTCCTGATCCGACTATTGAACTCATCTCTAACGTGACAAGCTGTGTCGTCAATAATGGAGAGTTGTCCGCAACTGTGGGGGGAATTACCAAAGACTACATCTTCGACTGGGCTAACGGAACAACTGCTCCTCCTCCGATTGCGTTTACAGGTGAGTTCTATAAGGACTTGGCAGAAGGTAATTATACAGTAGTGGCAACTAGCCGCGCTACCGGTTGTGCATCAGGTCCTGCGACAGCACCTATTGTGAAGAAACAACAGTATCCGGAAGTGAGCTTCTTGCTGCAGGAGGCTACATGTCCTCTAGCACTCGATCCTCCGGCTAACCTGGGCACGGTGCCTGCTCCTGCCGTAGGTGATGGCTTCATAACACTTCTGGTGAACAACAACCTGCCAATTGAGACCATTACGTGGTACAAGCAGAATACTGTGGTCGAAGTTGGAGAAGGTCCAAATTTGGAAAAGGCGTTGCCAGGTGATTATTCCGTTACTGTTCGCACAACTTTCGGCTGTGAGAAATCATTTGATGTGAATCTCCCGATGGAAATAAATGTCTTCAATGGTGTTTCGATGAACGGTGACGATAAGAACTCTTACTTCCATATTGGCTGTATCAGCAGTTTTGAGCGCAACCATGTGGAAATATTCAATCGTGCCGGTACGAAAGTGTACGAAGCTGATGGGTACAACAATAAGGAGATCCGCTTTGACGGAAAGTCAAATCAGGGAATAAGCATAATGGGTACTAATTTGCCTCCGGGAACTTATTTTTACGTAATTAGCAAAGGCAATGGGGCGAAGAGAATCGCCGGTTACATGGAGTTAGTTGAATAATTAGCAACCCAATGAAGAGAGGCTTATTTGTATTGTTTTTCGCTTCGGTTTCTGTTCTGTGCCATGCGCAGCTGTATCCGGTCTTCTCGCAGTATTACTTTAATGAGCTGATGATCAATCCTGCTTATGCAGGAGCGCACGTGCAGATGAGCACTACTGCGACCTATAGGAATCAGTGGATTAATTTTCCTGGCGCGCCCAGAACCTTCTCTTTCACAGCCCATAGTTCCTTTATGAGGGGCAAGATTGGCGTTGGAATGATGGTGAATGAAGACAGGGTGGGAAGTTATGCTAACCAGGATCTCACGATCAGCGGAGCTTATAAAATCAAGTTCCCGAATTCGACCTTGTCATTTGGGTTGCAAACGATGTTGTACTTTATCAGAGCTGATTTTAGTTCGCTTAACCTAACTACTCCTGTATCCAGTGATCCTCAATTCACGCCCTACAATCAATTCAAGCCGAACATCGGAACAGGAGTGTATTATCACAAGAAAAACTTCTTCGTAGGCTTCTCGGTTCCTTACTTGATCAACAGTACATTCACTGCATCAGGAAGTGCTTTAGCGGCCCAGTTGAAACAGCCGAGGAACTACTTTCTTCGGTCTGGCTTTATTCAAAACCTGACCCCGACCGGCACACTTAAAGTTAATCCATCTATTTTGATCAGGGCGCAGGAAGGACAGCCTTTATCGATGGATTTGAATGCTTCGCTTATATTTTATGACTTATTCAGTGCTGGGGTTTCTTATCGGAGCGGTGACTCAGTTATTTCATTCATTAGTTTACAAGTGTTGGAGAATTTGTATTTCAATTATTCGTTTGACTTTACAACTTCTCACCTGGCTCCTTTCTCCAGTGGTACTCAGGAAGTGATGCTAAACTATCGTGCGAAGATCACCTCTGGTCAACGTGAGCTACGTTGTCCTACTTATCACAGCTACAGAGAATAAATAATTTTCATTCTTTAAAAATATAAAGCCATCTCGTTATGAGATGGCTTTATATTTTTAACTGGAGAGTGATATAAAGACTTCTTCCATCAGATGGTATAATTCCGGGACCAGGATAACTATCGGCACGTCTTGTAAAATACATACGGTTCATCAGGTTATTAACGGAACCGTAGAGAGACAAATACTTACTGAATATGTATTGAGCGGAGACGTCCATAACGTGATAGGAAGGGATTTTTCCATTGATGGCGTTGCTGGCGTAGGTGGAATTTGAAGCGTCTGTGAATTGCTCCCCGGTATAGGAAAACTGATAGTTGAAAGACCACTTGTCACGCTTCAATGTTATTCCACTTTTAAAAATAATCGAAGGAACCAGTTCCACTTTTTTATTCTCGAATGCAGGCTCTTTGCTGTGGATATATCGAGCGTTCAGCACAGAGAAATTTGAAAATAGAGTCAGTTTCATTTTCTCGTCATGAGGGTTGAACAGTTGCCATAAATTGTATTCTAAAAAAGTCTCCGCACCAAAATTGCGAGACTCTGAAACGTTGGTGGTGAGTCGGTATAAATTGAAAGTAGCACTGTCTGTTTTAAGAATGGTACCAATCCGGTTGTCATAGCTGACTATGAAGAGGCTTAGGTCATAGGTGAATTTGTTTTCAATGCTTCCGCGAACACCGAGATCGGCAGAGTATCCTTTCTCGTCTTTTAGATTTGGATCGACTTGCATATTTGGGTTTACCACCCGCATGTTGTTAAAGTTAATCGCCCGGTAGTTTTGCGAAACGTTGGCATACAATTGCCCTCCATTTTTCAGATTATAGCTCAGGCCAATTCCTGCAATAGGAAATGAACGAGTGCTGACTCTATGCTCGTCTGTACGTTGACTGAAGATGATATTTCCGGCAAGATCCTGCGTCACCTGATTGTAAAATCCGTCCGCTTTCGTTCGGATGTTCTCAAAACGAATACCGGGAATAATGCTAAAGTCAGGCGTCACATTGAAAATGCTCTCCAGGAAGGCGGAGAAGTTTTGATTGGGAAATGTGTATTCAGAAAATTCGGGAGAATCCGGATTGTTAAATGTGAAATCATTATTTGCCCCACCAGATCCGTCATTACCCAGGCCTTGCCTTCGGGTAGTATAGCCGCTGTAATAGCGGGTTCCTGCAAGGAGTGCCCCCGATTTGGAGCCAACTTTATAATAATAAATCAACCTGGTTTCATTTCCCCAGTTATTGTAGTTGTCGGTCCAGAGGTCGCGGTCAGTCATCGGGTCTGCCCGATTGATGTAATCCAGGATTCCTAAAGCAGACCGACTGGCGTCAAGTTTAAAGAAACGGGTGTTTAGCTTAAGACGAGAGTTTATTTTATAATCAAGAAGAGCGGCACTTAAATTCCAATTTACTTTAAACCAATTCCGGTTACGGATAGATTGTCTGGGGTTCTGTGTGAACATCACGTCAGTCAAACCACCCGGTTGATGGGCAAGATAATTCATGTACGTATGTTGCAACGTGAGTGATACCTTGCTGCTTGCCTGAAAAGAAATGGACGCATATGCAGCATTCAAATTAAAATCTGAATTGGGCCTCCATCCATTGCCTGACTTATTTTGGTAGTAAGCATAGTAATTCACCTTTCCCATGGTGCCGCCAACGCTGTTGAAGGTGTTTAAAAATTTCCATGAGCCACCAGTCTGCCGCGAGGTAATTTCAATTTTCTTGTTTTCCGGACCGTTCTTCAATCTGAAATTGATCATGCCTCCGAATTGTGTGCCGTATTGAAGAGAAGCTGCTCCACGCAAAATCTCAATTCGATCGATAGCCTCGGCAGGTGGGGAGTAGTAGCTTTCCGGGTAACCAAGAGCATCCGCACTCATATCGTAGCCGTTCTGACGTGTATTAAAATTGCTGACACGGTTAGGATTAAGACCACGACCTCCGATTCCTAATTGGATTCCAGCGCCATCATTTTCCCAGATGTTAAGGCCAGCAATTCTGGAATAAATCTGTCGACTATTATTCGTAGCCGTATTAGCAACGATATCACTGAGTACAATAACTTCATTTTTTTTTCCGGCATAGATTGCTGTACCCTCAATATCTTTCAGACGTGCCAGGCCGAAGGTACTGTCCCGTTTTGAAGTAACTGCGATCTCTTTAAGATTGGATGAAGTAATTTTCAAAGTGGCGTCAATGATAAGATTTCCGGCCACTTGAATCTCCCTTCTAAAATCCGCGTATCCTATATAAGATATTCTAACAATGTATGTCCCCGCACTGATATTCGAGAGCTCGTATTCACCTCCATTGTTCGAGCTTGCGCTGAAAGAGGAATTTTCAAGAACTATAGATGCACCAGCAAGCACTTTACCTGTGCCCGTTTCAGAAATCTTTCCCTTCACACTATATGTTTGACAGTATATCGGAGCTGAAACGATCAGGTATGCTATGACAACGAGAGTCTTTGAAAAATTCATTTCCTATCACCGGTTTGATCTTGCTCCAAAATCCATGACTTGTGACAAAAACTTTCTTTCGCTTTGGACAGGTTTGCAGAACTATCGATGAACAGCCGACTGCCGTGTCCATTGAGCGTGACGTAACTTTGTACAGTTACGATTGGATCTTTTACACCGGATGCTTCAGATTCATTCTTTAAAAAATGGGCGTACTGAAGGATCATGTCGGGTTGCGTGGTCATCATTTTTTCCTGATAAGATGACAGGTACCGCGAATTCATCACTTCTATTTTATGATGAGTATTGGCATCCTCTACGTAAAAAAAAGCAGTGCCGCTCTTTTCGATTAGCATTACCCGCCATGAAAAACGATACCCCTCTTCTGTCCAGAACAGATCACCTGGATAAAACAGGTGGCGAAAAGGTATTGTCAACTGTAGGCCGAAGTAGATTACCAATACGGGGAGTAGGGTTTTGGAGATTCGAATAGATGAATCTGATTGCAATGAATCTGCTGTTTTAAAATGGAAAAGTGTAGAAAGCGAATTGATTATTTTAATATGAAAATCTTCGGAGAAGAAAATGAGGGTTAACGCGATCATGATGAATGGAAACATTCCGATCTTGAACAAAAGCGCTGTGAGCAGGTGGAAGGCGATAACGAAAAAATATGCAAGGCCACGCGTTCTGTTGTTAAGGAGCAGAAATCCGATGGAAAGATCGAACACTGCACCAAACCAACTGAAGAAATAGGCTACCCATTCGTAACTAAACAAACTCCCTACAACGGGTATGCGCTCTTTGGCAGGAAGCCATATTTTCAGAGGCAATGCTTCGATCAACCAGTCATAGTTGATTTTTGAAATTCCCGCGTAGAAGTAGACAATCAGCAGTTGTATCTTAAAAATAGAAATGGTCCAGGCAGGGACCTGTGTAACTCTTATTGAAGAATTTCTCCAGGCATCCACTGAAAAATCCCGGTGTGCAGGTACGAGTGTAAGCAAGAATGCAATCAGGCTGACCAGGTAGTAGTGGTTCAGGTAATAAGTTTTGTCAAGCAGCTCGCAATACAGGAATAAAATCAGAAACGTGATTGATGCTATGCGGTAGAAGCATCCAAGCATGATACACAGGCAAGAGAGTGCCATCAGTGTGTAGACAAAATACAAGCCTGTTTCATTGAGTGGTTTTACCCACTCGAAGCCATAAAAAGTAAAGTGAAATACAGGTTTGACATAGAATTCAGTAACCCATCCCTTCAGCATAAATCGAACGGTGCTCACAAACATCACCGCTCCGAAGGCTATTCGAAGAACAACCAGCGGAGCGATATGTCTTTCGCGCTCGAGAGAATTCGAAAACTTTCTAATTTGTTGAAACTGCATTTTCCCTAGTCGCCATCATTGTCATTGTAGGTAATCAAAACACCCAATGAAGAAGGCATATCCGTCTTTAATAGTACCAGTAATTGTTGGAGTTGAGCATAAGCCGAAATTACTGTGCTTGGATTGTTACTTATCACTGAAGAGAATGGATCTGGAATGGCCTGCATGGAAGTGATCGCAGAAGCAAACTGTTGAGTGATCACATCGCTCAACGAACTGCCATTGCGTTGCGCATTAATTTTGATGAGATAGTCATCTAATCCAACGCCTTCAGTACCGGCAGCATTGCCAAGGTAAATATCACGGACTGCGGAGAGTTGTACCTGGATCAGTTGAGATGAGATGCCGCTGTAGTAAGCCTCAACTTCATATGGGAGTGGCCCTCCAGTTTGTGTTCCAGAAGAAGGCATAATACCCACCGGGATGGCAACCTTATAATTTTTAAGCACGTCCACGTCATAATCCAAACCGTTGATGACCTGCCCCAAAGCACTTCCGACATCTGTTCCTTTGGCATTCAGGAAAGTGGCAAGATAGTTTCCTCCAGTAGGAAGCCAGGCGTTGAGCACATTATCTGATTGTGTTTTGATATTGTCTGAAACCGCAGCCAGGTAATCTTTTCGTTTTGAGGCTTGGGTATCTGTAGCGTAGAGAGGCAAAATGGAATTATTATTCGCACCGATTCCGAACAGCAGAAAGTCCAAGGCAGGAAATCCTTTTGCATCAAGATTTGCAATCTGGTCGAGATTGTAATTTCCAGAGGCAATATTGGTATTGATCTTGATAACGTTGGTGGGGAAGGTGTTCAGATTTTTTGAGAGCAATAGCTGATCTGCCGGACCAAACCCGAGAGGAGAGCACTTTTGCCATGCCAGGTATGCATTCTTGAATTTGCCTTGTGCCGTTGATAGGTTATTTCCCGATGGAGTTGTGTTAAATGTTCGGATAGCATTATCTAACTCATTGACGGCATCGTTGAAATTCCGATAGGAGGGTAAAATAATGTTGTTGGCCCAGTTGGCAGCAAGTGCTGCACGGTCAAAATCATTGGCAGGGACAGTGCTGTCTTTTTTGCATGACATAGCGATCAACATGCAACAGAAGATCAGCCCTTTAATATAAAATTTCATAAAACGAGATTGAAACCTGCTTCATCTCTGAAGGCAGGTTATGATTTATTAGATAGTACCGGGGTTAGAAAATCCATAAATGCTTGCCAGCGTGCTTACAATATTGTTCATATCACTGGTCGTGATGGCGTACAGATCTCCATTGTGCAAATAGGTTTGATAGAGCGTATTGAATTGGGCATCCGTGATCGTTTTGTTGGAGAAATAACGAAGACCGATGATGAAACCCATGCACTCCGAAAAACGGCTAACCGTTTGAACGGCATCTGTCAAGCCGGCCTTAGCTTCTGCAATTTCGTGAATCGCACCCGCTGCAACGACCAACTCAAGTTCCTTTGCAATGATGTCAGCTTGCACATTTTTGACAGCTATATCTTTGTGGCTGATGGCAGCACGCCCTTTTAAAAACGCGTCCATCAAAATAGCGTTTGAACCAATTCCTGCATTTACCTGATTGCAATAGCTTCCCAGGTATTTAACGCCCGTGGTGCTCGTAGGAAAATTGACCGGAACATTGAAGTATCCAAAAGCCAGGTCCCATGCGTTTTCCATGGCGGTGCCTTTACCCGCAATGACGGTGTTATTGTCAGGTGAGCTTTTCACGAGATTTATCATTTCGTTAGCGAGCATGGCTGCCATCATAGTTTTTGTAAACACCTGGCGGTAGTTTACACCTTTTGCCGATAACAAGATATAACTGTTCGTTTGGGTAGTGCCCACGCCTGCTGTACCATTCGATGCCGGTGAAGTTGACAAGCTTGCGAGTGATTGATTGTACAAGAAATTTTGAATGACGGATTGAGCGCTAAGCGCTGTCTTGTCCTTAAGCTGGAAGCCGGATTTGTTCAGGGAATCGGCAGAAAAAGGATTGCCTGAATTCGCAAACATATTTTTCAGTTTGACAGAATCAATATAAGTACCGCCCCCTGCTTTGTTATCAGTATTCATGAGGGTCTCGATCTGAGCGATCATGACCAGACGCTTGGAGGCTTCAGCATAGTTCACATTCGTGAAACTGTAGGTAGTTGGGACTTCATAAGCCGGGATAACGTCATCTTTTTTACAGCTAATTACTGAAACTGAGACACCTAGAATGAATAAACTTAATAGTAAGTAGTTGAATTTCATTATTTTAACAATTTAATATTATTTAGACTAATTATAAATAATTCGCAATTATAGAAAAATTCTCCTTACCAGAAATACCGCTGATCGGATAATTTATGCCCAAATAGGAAAATCGATGAAGAGGAATTAGACGGATTTGTGAAATCATTTTCTGCTTCTCCTGCAACCTTGACAATTGTAGAGCTCTCTTAGAAATAGTGCCGGTTCTGTTACTTTTTTCAAAAAACGAAGTATCTCTAAAATAACCCGTAACCATGTTCAAAAACTATCTGCTTGTCACGTTGCGCAACCTCCGGAAGAACGGAACCTATTCGTTTATAAACATCTCCGGGCTTGCTATAGGCATCACCTGTAGTATGTTGATTTTGCTATGGGTGTTTGATGAACTCTCCTTCGACAAGTTTCACCCTAAAGCTGATCGTCTATACCAGGTATGGGCCAATGGTCATTTCGATGGAAAAATCAATTCGTGGACAAGCGTTCCGTTGCCGACTTATGAAGCAATGAAAACGGCTGACAGCCACATCAAGCATGCTTTAGTAACGGATTGGGGTGGAGACCACCTGTTGACGGTATCGGATAACCGACTGATGAAAAAGGGATATTACGTCAGTGAGGAGTTTTTGGAGATGTTTGAATTTCCACTTTCAGCGGGAGCAGCTACTCAGGTTCTTGATGACCCACGATCGATAGTCATAACCGAGTCTACCGCAAAAGCGCTTTTCGGTGATCAGGATCCAATCAATAAAGTGATTCGTGTTGACAATGAGAACGACCTGAAGATTACTGGAATTTTGAAAGATGTTCCAAAAAATTCTTCATTTCAATTTGACTTCCTGATGACATGGAAGTTTCGGGAGCAGATTAGCAGTTGGGTGCGAAGAAATACTACTAATTGGGGAAATTATTCTTTCCAGGTTTTTCTTGAGCTGGGGAGCCCTAACGATAAGACAGCAGTTGAGAACAGTGTGCGGGATATGCTCACCAAGCATGGAGAGACTGATTTCATGAAAGAATTTTTTATTTATCCTCTGGAGCGATGGAGACTGCACTCCAATTTTGAAAATGGCATTGAAACAGGAGGGATGAATGACTATGTACAGTTGTTTTCACTCATTGCTATTTTCATTCTCGTGATAGCATGTATCAATTTCATGAACCTGGCTACAGCCCGGAGCGAGCGTAGAGCACGTGAAGTGGGTATTCGTAAAACTGTAGGGTCCAGGCGGTACGAACTGATTCTTCAGTTTATTGGAGAGTCTGTATTTATTTCACTGTTGGCTTTTTCTGTTGCAGTACTGCTCACGGAATTACTGCTCCCGTTTTACAATGATCTCGTAGAGAAAAAACTGTTCATTAATTATTCTCAACCCGACTTCTGGGTTTTCGGAGCGGGTCTGATCCTTTTAACCGGAATTGTTTCAGGCAGTTACCCCGCACTGTATCTCTCTTCCTTTCAGCCGGTGAAAGTCCTTAAAGGGAAAATCCAGGTCGGCAAGAGTGCAAGCACGCCACGGAAAATACTCGTGACTCTGCAATTTGGATTTTCGATTCTCCTCATCATCGGAACGATTGTCATTTACCAGCAAATCCAGTTGGTCAAGTCGAGGGAACTGGGTTATGACCAGGAAAACCTGATGGCGGTCAACTACACCAATGAAGTAGGTAAGAACTATCGGGCTATTAAGCTTGAGCTCCTGGCAACAGGAGCGGTAGAAGCTGTAACAAAGTCAAACAGTGCTATCACAGACATCCACTCCAATAATTTTTTGGGATGGCCAGGCAAGCCCGAACAACTTCGTGTGATCTTCACCACGATAGCAACTGAATACGATTATGCCAAAACAATGGGGATCAAAATACTGGAGGGACGTGATTTTTCTGAAGATTTTAAAAGTGACACCATGGCCATCATGGTCAATAAAGCGGGAGCACAGTTGATGAATCTGAAGGACCCGATTGGGACTGACCTTGATTTGTGGGGAAAAAAACGCAAACTGATTGCAATCCTGGATGATGTCTTAATGGGTTCACCTGATGAACCAATCAAACCCCTTTTTGTAATCCTTGACCCCGATTGGACGGACGCAGTGAGTATCCGCCTTAAAAAGACAAAGGATCTGCAAGCTTCAATCAATACGGTGAAAAAAGTCTTTGAAAAATATGCCTCAGCTTATCCGTTTGAATACAAATTTGCCGATGTGGAATTTCAGAAAAAATTTACCACAATCAACCTGACCAGTAAACTTGCAAGCCTCTTTGCAACATTGGCCATCTTTATCACGGGCCTGGGATTATTCGGGTTGGCTGCATTTACGGCTGAGCAAAGAACCAAGGAAATAGGGATACGAAAGGTGATGGGTGCCTCCGTCTCTAACCTCGTGGGATTGATTTCAAAAGACTTTTCGTTGCTGGTGGTTATCTCCTTTATTGTTTCTGCCCCGATTGCCTGGTGGTTGCTGACTAAATACCTTGAGCGTTATGCTATTCGTACCTCAATTGGCTGGTGGGTTTTTCCACTTACCGGTGCTATTGCTCTGGCATTCGCGCTCGCTATTGTAAGTACGCAAGCGTTGAGGGCGGCACATTCCAATCCTGCCTCGTCTTTAAGGAATGACTGAGTCGATGAAAGGAGACTTCAATTGAAATTGATATGAAATTTTAGCGGAATTCGAATGGTTACTGTAGTACCAATTCCTTCATTTTTTTCGTCCACTTGGTCTTCGATAGCGATGTATGATTTATTTGAATCACTTGACAAAACCTTTAAGCGCTCATTTCCAATATGCAGACCAAACGATCTTCGCTCGGGGTCAGCAGTTTTTCCCTGTGAAGATTTTCTTCTCCCGACTCCATTGTCCGAGACACTACAAATGAGCGAACCGTTATCGGAAGTGTAATTGACCCTGATCATATTTCCGGGTTTATCCATCTTAAATGCATGCCAGATGGAATTCTCCACGAAAGGCTGTGCCAATAAAGAAGGGATTTCTATTTTTCTGAGATCCAGCTGATCAGAAGCCTCAATTGAAAATTGAAACATACCCTTGGTGCGCGTTTGTTCAATTTCCAGATACAACTTGAGGAGCTTCATATCTTCTTCCAGTGAAACAGTTGCCTTGTCCGAGTTTTCCAGTATCATCCTCATTAGTTTTGAAAACTTTGTCAAAAACTCCGAAGCCTGTAGGATGTTCGATTTTAGAATGTATGAGTTAACTGAATTCAGGCTGTTAAAAATGAAGTGTGGATTGAGCTGCGACCGTAGTGCCTTGGATTGAACCTCCAACAATCTTTTTTCATATTCTGCTCTGATTACTACTCGCTCTTTTCGATTAATTAATATTTGACGCCTGAATCTGAGAAAAAACAGCAGAAGTGTGCCTACCGCTATTATGATAACAATGTTTCTTGTAAGCTGTTGAATCTTGTTGTCTTTTTGAAGAAGGGTTATCGAAGCCTCTTTTCTCTCCAGGTCATGGCTCGTTCTCAGGTTTGAGATTTGTCGTATTGACTCGGCATTAAACAACGAGTCTTTTAATGAAGTATACTTGCTGAAATACCAAGTAGCTTTTTCGAATTGCTTTGAGGCTTCATAAGTCTTTGCTATTCCCAGGTAAACAGTTGGCAGGGAGCTATTAAGTCTGCCTTTCTGTGCAATCTGTAACGCTTCTGTAAAATATTTTAGGGCTTTATGGTAGTCACCTTTTGATTTACTTATTTCTCCCATGCCTGTCAAAGCTTCTGCATTGTAAAGAGGCATGCTCAATTGATTACTCATATTGTAAGCCCGGTTGCGGTATTTGAATGCAGAGTCCAGATTGCCCATGGAGAAGAACAGGTCTCCAAGAGAGTTAGAGCCTACGATTTGGCCACGACCGATTTTAAGCGAGTCAAATTGCCTTAAGCCTTTTCTCAAGCTTACCAAAGCGCTATCGTATTTTCGCTGTTGCATCAATACGATGCCGGCATTTATATAGGTGCCGGGAATGCTTTCAATGTCACCAATTTTTTCGTACAGAGCTAAGGCGTGTTGATAAGCCTCCAGGGCTTCGGGAAACATACGGTTGCTTTTATAAGAAACACCTAGATTGGAATAGGAGTTTGCTGCACTGTAAAAGTCATTTCCCTTCTCTGCTGTTTTGATCAACTCAATTTGAATTTCAGCAGCTTTAGCAAAATTGCCGAGGTTACGATGAATGATGGCAATTCCACTGGAAGCATCATAGATTATCTTCTTATTCTTGATTTTTTCTCCAATGCTTTTGGAAATTTCGAATCCCTCCAGTGCCTTGGCCAGGTCCCCGATGAACCAGTAAAAATCTCCCATGCTGCCATGAGCGTCTGCCAACCCCTTTTGATCATCAATTATTTCAGCTATCGCAAGTGCTTTTGATGCATAAAATTTAACGGAATCAGAATCGGAATTACTATTGGCCAGGGCTATGGCTTTCCTGGTTAATTTTCTAACCTCGACTGTATCACGGGCAGTGTATTTTCCCTGGCTGTAACCACCGACATTAGCAGTGAATATTATTGCAACCGCCAGTTTAGAATAGACTGATATAGCATTGCCCATAATGTCAATTATAGACGAGTTGATTTTTACGCCATTAAAAACGAATAGTGTTACCCCTGAATTCCCGCATTCATGAAGTCGATTTATAAACCTAATAAATAAGTGTACTGTAAGATCAGACAGTTACCGTATGCGCTGCTTTAGTTAACTGATGGCACGTTGAGTTATCAGAGAGTACTCGGGGTGAGCATTTCAAAGACGTGTTATTTGTCTAGATTGAATGTAAGACGGGTTAACCTTTGGAGGATGAAGTGTACTTCCAGAATAAAAATCTGTAAAAAGCATACGATGTAGACGAGCCGATAAGCATTCCTGTAAAAATATCGAAAGGATAATGCACGCCTAAATAGATTCTGGAAATGGCCACACTTGAAGCCCACAAGAAAATAGGTAAGGCTACAATCCATCTTGGGAATAGCAATACGATCGCTGTGGCCGATGCGAACGCTTCTGTAGTATGCCCTGATGGGAGTGAGTAACCGCCACCAACACTTAATTGTGCAATACGACTGTCAACTTCATAGGGGCGAGGCTCTGTAAATGTTTTCTTGATGATGAAAGAGATGAGACCCGCAACTCCAATACTTAGCAGAACATAGAGGAGTGACAACCTGCTTTGTTTCTTATTTTCATTTTTTCTGAATTCAGCAACAATAGTGATCAAGGCTGGTATTCCGAAGCTGAAATAACTTATGGAATCGGAGATAAATTGAAAAATGGAGACGGTAATTTTGTCGTCAGGATCCTGCCAGGCAGCAATAAAATCAAGCTGCGGGAGATTTTGTACAATCACCATACATACCAATAGAACGCCGATACAGATGGGGATGGTTTTGCGTAGCGGGTGATTGAATTGCATCGTTGAAAAGGCACAAATATACTGGCCTGCAATTAAGGCATGAAACTCTGTGTGTTAAGTGATTGAAAATCTAATTTTTACCCACATCATTCCAAAAATAATATCATTTTATAATAAATAGGGTCAAAAAATACCCTGATGACATCAAAATTGACGTAATTTGCCGCGTCATTAACTAAAAAATACAACCACTATGGCAAAATTACGGTTTGAAGCACTAAAAAAGCTCAACGAGAGGCATAAGATTCATGCGGAGCTGCCAACGCCATACATTTCCCAATTTTTTGGTGAAAATGTATTTGGTATCGAACAGATGCGCTCCACCCTTGCGCCTGCAGTCTTTAAAAAAGTAAGTAATGCGATTAAGAATCACGAAAAAATTGATGAAGCAACTGCTGATGCCGTGGCATCTGCCGCCAAAAGCTGGGCAATTTCCAAAGGAGCTACTCACTTTACTCATTGGTTTCAACCGCTAACCGGTGGAACGGCTGAAAAGCATGACTCATTTTTTGATGCTCTCTCGGGGCTTGAACGTTTCAAAGGAAGTGAATTGGTGCAACAGGAACCTGACGCCTCTTCTTTTCCAAGTGGGGGTATTCGTAGCACTTTCGAAGCCCGCGGATATACAGCCTGGGATCCTACTTCACCGATGTTTTTGTACGGTCGTACACTGAGCATTCCTACAGTATTTGTTTCTTATACAGGCGAAACTCTCGATACGAAATCTCCGCTTCTCAAAGCGCTGAAGACTGTTGACATTTCTGCGACAAAAGTTTGCCAGCTTTTCGACAAGGATATCCAGCACGTGGTGGCATCATTGGGGTCGGAGCAAGAGTATTTTGTGGTTGATAAAGCTCTTTTCAACGCACGTCCTGACCTGGTTATGGCAGGCCGCTCGGTGTTTGGTCACGCCCCTGCGCGAGGCCAGCAAATGGAAGATCACTATTTTGGAACAATACCATCGCGCATCTATGATTTCATGCGGGAATTTGAGATTGAGTGCTGGAAATTGGGTATCCCGGTTAGGACTCGTCACAATGAAGTGGCCCCTAGCCAGTTTGAAGTTGCTCCTTTATTTGAAGAAGTAAACGTAGCTAACGACCACAACCAGTTGATGATTGATATCATGAGCCGCGTGGGAGAAAAGCACGAGCTGAAAATCTTATTTCACGAAAAACCATTTGCCGGTGTTAATGGCAGTGGTAAGCATAACAACTGGTCGTTGATTACCGATACCGGAGTTAACCTCTATGCACCATCGAGTTCTGCGCGTGACAACTTACTCTTCCTTACTTTCTTCGTCACTACGCTCAAGGCGGTGCATGAGCATGCGGATTTGCTACGGGCGAGCATCGCCACTCCAGGCAATGACTTCCGTCTTGGTGCCAATGAAGCACCTCCGGCTATTGTTTCAGCTTTCATCGGATCACAAATGACAGCGGTGCTGGATGAGTTAGAGAAGAACGGTAATTTGAAAATCGAGAAGGGTGATAACATGTACATGAAGCTGGGTATCGATCAAATTCCTGAAATTATTCTGGATGCGACTGACCGTAACCGTACTTCTCCCTTTGCCTTTACAGGAAATAAATTTGAATTCCGGGCCGTTGGTAGCAGCGATAATTGTGCTACTCCAATGACTGTACTCAACCTGATCGTGGCTGATCAACTTGATAAATTCTATGATGAGGTAAATAAACTCATTGAGAAAGGAGAAGAAAAACGTTTGGCCATTGTTGATGTGCTTCGCAAGTACATCAAGGAATCGAAGGACATTCGTTTCGAAGGAGACGGTTATTCGGAAGAATGGGTGAAGGAAGCGGCCAAGCGCAAGCTGAGCAACATCAAAAATATGCCGCGTGCCCTTGATGCCTACTTGTCTAAGAAATCAATTGCCCTTTTCGAAAGCCACGGGGTTCTCTCTCATAAAGAGATTGAAGCAAGGAATGAAATTCGGATGGAGTCTTACATTAAGCGTGTGCAAATCGAAGCGCGTGTAATGGGAGATATCGCCATGAACCACATTGTGCCCACTGCGATCAACTATCAAAGCAAATTGATAGACAACGCGAGAGGCTTAAAAGAGCTCGGTTTTGCCGACACAAAATCCGTGTTGCAAACGATCAAAGAGATTTCAGGACATATCGACACGATCAAGACGAATGTCCGGGCGATGATCGAGGAGCGCAAGCGTGTTAATCAAATCGGTGATTCCCATAAGCGCGCCATAGCGTACTGTGATGACATTAAGGAGAAATATTTTGATGTAATCCGTGATGCTGTTGATGAACTCGAACTCCTGGTTGATGATGAAGATTGGCCATTGGTAAAATACCGCGAGTTGCTATTCTTGCGATGAGCATTGAATCTTTGGGAAGCCGCTTTATTTAGCGGCTTCTTTTTTTTCGAGACTTAAAAGATGAAGAATGCCTTCGTGAATGAGTTCCGGATGTTGCCAGGGAACAAAGTGATTCATGTCATCTTTGAGAATGAAATCGATAGAAGCTGCGCTCACTAACATTTTTTTAGCAAAATCTGCATTCCCGGGCGGAACGAGGTTATCTTTTTTCCCCTGGATCACGACCACGGGGCAAGTGATCTTATTCCAAAGTGGCAACATATCCTGCAGTTCTGGCTTGAGTTTATAGATTTCAAAATTAGATGCTTTGAAAGAGCGTGGTAAAATCCAACTCAGAAATGGCATTGCCAGTGGTGCCCGAAACCATGTTTCATTGGGTTCCAGGTCGGGATCTATTGACCCGGCAACGATGACTAGCCCATCAATTAATTCTGGATAATCCATGGCCATCCTCGCAATCACTGGCCCGCCCAGGGAATGTCCGACCAGGATGATTGGTCTGGAACCTTTGTACTTTTCAAGTATTGGTTTCAAATATTCGGCTTGTTTCGCCAGCGACTTTTCAGCGTATCCAAAATTAGAAGCCCCGAAGCCTGCCCGATCGACAGAAATAAGTTGGGCGCGTTTTAATAAGGTGGTATCCCCTGTAAAATGAATGAACGCGCTTAATGATCCGGGCGATCCATGAACGAAAATTACAACTGGTAAATTTTCATCTCCAACATGAAGGTAGTTGATTACTCTGCCTTTACCGGTCTTATACTCATGTAGGGTGCCTTTCAGATTCTTCTTAGCAAGGTATTGCTGAATCTCTGATTGGCTCATCCTGAACTGCGTGCATGAGTCCATGATGAAGATAATTCCGGCAAATAGGGGAGTGAAGAGGAGTAAAAGCTTACCGAAACGGCTCACTTGATACGGAGAATCTTTTTATAGCCTTCTGAATCGTTCAATACACCGACAGCACGTTTTACATCTTCATCACGGCTCAGCAGCAATTCAGCAGCTCCTTTTTCGAAATAGTAGCGCGAAACAATTTCTCGTTCGAGCAATAATTTGATTTGTTCTTTAGAGATTGACAAATCTGATTGATGCACTTCATTAAGCTTTTGTCGTACCTGGGCGATCTGAGACTTGATCATTGGGAGATATTTTTCACGACCGGCGATATCTTCTAATTCCTTCAGTTCAGTCTCGATGGGCGTTTTATATTCAAGCTTCTTGTTTTTCATCCAGTTCGCAAAGTCATCATACTCAGCATTGGTAAGGGCGAAGTTTTTCGGAGGAGCAATAGCGGGATGTTTTGCTGCATATTCTGTAGCATAGTCAAACAGGAATCCCTGACGGTTAAGCGCAACTTCGATGGCTGAGTGATCATCGTTTTTCAGAGCGATATCAGGTTCGATTCCACCACCGTCATAAACTGACCTGCCCCTGGTAGTTTTAAATTCTTTTTTCACCGAGTCTGGCACCGTGCTAACACTTCCATCAGTCCTGCGATGGGTATAATCAAGTACTTGAATACAGCGGCCACTTGGTGTGTAGTATTTTGCCGTAGTGATCTTTACATAGGAGTTGTACATAAAGGGTTTGCCCATCTGCACGAGACCTTTACCATACGAGCGCTCTCCAATAATCACCGCACGGTCATAGTCCTGAAGTGTACCGGCAACGATCTCAGATGCGGAAGCACTCCCCCGGTTGATCAGAATTGCCACTGGAATTGTTTCGTCTAATGGATTCTCTTTTGTGTCGTAATAGCGTTGCTCACTTTTCCCTTTTGTAGCAACGACAAGTTTTCCTTCAGGAATGAAGAAGTTACAGATATCAACAGCCTCATTGAGATGTCCTCCCGGGTTCCCACGAATGTCCAGGATTATTTTTTTTGCACCTTGCTCTTTGAGTGACTGAATTCCTTTCTTCAATTCCTTGCTGCAGTCAGTGGTAAACTCTGTCAATTGCACCAAGCCGATATCTTGCCCCGGAATCATGCCGAAGTAAGGCACGCTGTTGATCTTGATTTTCTCTCGCTTGAATTCCAGTTCAATTGCCTGATCGACTCCAAAACGTTTAACACTTACTTTTACCGGAGTACCGATCTGACCTTTCATCAGGTGATTGGATTCATCGGTAGTCAGTTTAGAAAGTTCTTTTCCATTTATTCTTATGATCTCGTCACCGATGCGGAGACCATTTTTGTAGGCTGGATAATTTTCAAAAACCATATTCACCACGGTACGCTTTCCAATGGTAATGGTCGTTGCTCCTATACCACCATATTGTCCCGTATTTTGGGTGCGATAATCTTCAACTTCGTCTTCCGGAATGTAATTAGTGTATGGGTCCAGAGAGTTGAGCATGGCATCGATGCCGTTTCGTGCCATGACATTAGGGTTGATGTCATCCACGTAAAGGGAATTTACCTCTTTGAAAAGGGAACCGAATATTTCTAGGTTTTTGGCGATTTCGAAAAAGCGATCAGCGGGAGGGGTGAACGAGAAGAGAGCCAACCCTGCAAAAACAACAGAAACAACGATTAATTTCTTCTTCATCTCTTAAACAACGTCTGCTTGAGTTTTATGTTGCAAATTTCGGACAGCAAAATCAGTGTTCTAATGCCCTCTTGAAGCTTGTGTTTTTCTATCGGCAGTTTTAAAATTTATCCGGTATCTGTACAATACGAACCACGATCTCATGCGGGTCACCGTCCTTATCGAGCAAATTAAATTTTACCATCGGGTTGTCCCTGTTGATATTCGTTTCTACGTGAATTATCTCATTATCCTGCAAATGCTTTTGAATTTCCTTTTGCAGAATAAAAAGAGCATTGGCTAAATCTACTTCGAGAGGACTGGGATTATAGGAAGTTGTCTTCATTTGTTGGTTTGTCGTTGTGTGCTAATCGCCCTCATCATCAATTGACCGGTTGGCGATTAACTGACAACTATTGACGCTTGGATGAAAAATTTACCAGCGGATCAACGCAGAAGCCCAGGTAAAGCCACTGCCAAACGCGGCCAAACAAAGTACGTCATTTTCTTTGATTCTTCCTTCTGCCCAGGCTTCGCTTAAAGCGATAGGGATGGAGGCTGCGGTAGTGTTGCCAAGACGCATGATATTATTGTAAACCTGGTCATCGCGTAGCGCCAGTTTTTGCTGAATGTATTGACTGATCCGGAGATTGGCCTGGTGAGGCACCAGCAGGTTAATTTCTTCTTTTTTCACATTATTCTGGTCGAGTGCCTCCTGGATTACTTCCATGAAGCGTGTGGTAGCATGTTTGAAAACCTGGTTGCCATTCATAACCACTTTGAAAGTTGTAGTATCAAGTATTTGTTCTGGCTGGCGTTCAGCATGTGGGCGGCTGCTGCCTGGGTCTTTTACATAGAGTTCTTCAGCAAAACGACCATCAGAATGGAGGTGAGTCGAGAGAACACCAGGCTTATCGGAACGCTGAATAATTGCGGCTCCGGCACCATCACCAAAAATAACTGCAGTATTGCGGCCCCGGGTTGTAATATCGAGGGCAGTCGATTGGATTTCAGCACCTACAACCAATATCGTTTTGTACATACCAGTCTTAATGAACTGGTCTGCTACCGAAAGTGCATAGATGAATCCTGAACAAGCGTTGCGAATATCCAGCGCTCCTATTCTTCCATCAAGCCCAAGTTCGCGTTGCAAGAGGACTCCTGATCCCGGGAAGAAATAGTCGGGTGTGATAGTAGCGAATACAATGAAATCGATATCATTTTCTGTGAGCTTGGCTCGCTGCAGGGCCATACGCGTAGCCTTGGCGGCCATGTTCGCAACTGTGTCCTGTTCCGGATTTATCCACCTGCGTTCTTTGATGCCTGTTCGCTCCACGATCCACTCATTATTAGTGTCCATGAGGTTAGAGAGGTATTCGTTGGTGATGACGGTGTCAGGCACATGATGACCAAGGCCGATGATTTTAGAAAAATGCATAACGACTTTTTACGGCCGTGAAGTTAACTAAATGTTACCGAATGGGTGTTAGGCCTAAAATCAAAAAGTGAGGCTAAAATTCATACGGGCAACAAGGTTATCGCTCGACTGTGCGAATTGATAGGGGCCGTACCTGTAGAACAAAGCTCCACCAAATCCCCAATAGGCAACCTTGGCATAATTTCCGCGAATCAGGTTATTCAATCCCAGACCTGACTCAACATATCCCTTGTCGAAACCCTGCATAGGGATGCCACTTTGAATTTGCTGGTTGTCGAGCTGGCCGATTCCCATATGATGATAAAGAACCAGTTCGGGTTTAGAGAATTTTTTGTTCAATAGAACGTTCCCGAAATTGTGAGACATAAAAACGGAGGCATATTTTGATGCCGTAAATTCATAAAGTCCCATCGACTGGAAGAAGTTTTCAACGAGATAACTGGTTGATCGTGCACCACGACCATTGTACAGTTTACCATAGGGAGCAATGCCATCGATCCATCCAGCCGTCAGAAAGAAACGAGTTTTGCCACCGTAACGATGCTTGCGCTGAAGTTTTGCCGTGAAGTCAGCCCGTGAGTATGTGAAATTTTGTGCGTCATACAAAGGGGCGGCTTTTGAAACAGAAAGCGTGAAAACAGGAAAGCGTTGGCCCACGAAGACTTTCTTGCCACGAAGGCTCATGTAACTTTCATCATGGACATAGCGCATGGTAATTCCAGTTTCAGCGACTCTGAATCTATCAAGCGTTTCACCTTCAAGTTGAAGCTGATAGTTGTACGTAGGAGTGATTTCACTCCGTGATACGAAAGCGGTTGCGTGTACATCAGGAAATATTCGGTAGCCGATTTCCCCTTTGTAAAACTCCACACGATCATATTGGTACGCATTCCATGTGCGGAAGCTTTCAGAGCCTAACAGTTGCCCTTCATTATTGATATGAGACATTCCTGTTTCGTAAATGTCTTTAGAATACGAAAACTTAATGAAGAAATCTTTGTTCTGACTGAAGTTGAACCGAACGTCTCCACCATATTTCCATTGCTGATCGCGGAAACCGTAACCGGCATATCCTCCAAGGCGGAACCACTTAGAGAAGCGATCACTCGTGAATACTCCGGCACCCAACCGGATGCTTTCGTATTGGTTGATCTTGGAAATTCGGTTCAAATCCAGTTCGAGCAAACCGAGTGGAACGGCCTGGGTGACCACCATTTCTATGATGTCGTCGATTCTCAATGAAGTCTTTTTCACAATGGAATCCATCATCTTGTAGGTCCTGGCTTCCTTGTGGTCGAGTGTGACGTTGCGAAAGCGATCGAGTGTGCTCTTGTTTTCTTCGGCCTTAGGTATCGTAAGCTCAAGCTTGACATCGCCAAAGGCAGATGCTCTCAAAGGCGGATTGATCTTTATTTCTTTAAGAAAACTGCGGTGCTGCATCATCATAAAGCGGCCAAAATACTTGTACTGATACAACCGCATGTCAGTATTGAGCTGTACAGGAAACCATTGGTTATTTATTTTCTCATAATTCTGTTGAATGAGAATATTAATGAATGCCAATGAGTCGGTGGAGGAGGCTATTACATTTTTGATGGCAAAACCATCTGTTGAAATGGAGAGGACTCCCTTCAGTCCATTGAAAAAACTGTTTGTCTTGGGGTGATATTTGATGATGTAAGTTGTGTCGTTGCCGTCATAAGTTGTGTCGCTCAAAATGAATTCATATCGCCCGAATGTTCCCCGGCTCACAGGATTGATATAATCTTTTCCCAACAAGGAGATATTGTCTTTATAAAAAGAGAAAGGCTGATAATCGGTGGCTACATTAGTAAAGAGCGGGCTTTTGAAACCTGAGACTTGTAATGCCAGTAATTTTTCTTTTTCCTTGTTAGGGTTGATCTTTTGCTTTTCGGTTACGGATTCGCTCAGGAAGAAATGAGTGGTTCTTAACAAGCTATCGAAACTGGTATATTCTTTTCTTGCCTTGACTTGCTTGACGGAGTCAGGATTTTTGATCCGCGCAATCACAGAGTCATAGGGCCGCTTGGCAGCACTCATCGTCACCAGGAATTTATTGTAAGAGATATACTCATACGACTTGAGGTAGTCAGGGTCATGGTCCTTCTTGTGAGCAACTGCCTGCCGGATGATCCGGAAAGCGGGGTTCTCTTCTTTTTTCGCAGTGACAGCCACCTCTTGCAATACGTTTGATGCAGGTAACAAAGAAATACTCTGGTGATTTTTGAAATAAGAAAGCGGTATTACCCGCCTTTGATAAGTCACGTGTGAGACAAAAATGGCACCGGAGTAATTGGTCGGTATGTTCAATACGAATTTTCCCTCGATCTCTGCAGTGGTCCCTGTGCGACCGTCCTCCAAAGAAATATTGGCAAATGCTACCGGCTGCCGACTTAAACTATCTATCACGTTGGCCCGGATGGTAGTTTGGGCTTGAGTGTTAAAACAGATTACAGCAACTAAAACTGCGATTGGGAGGGAACGCATAAAGGCTTCTAACGGGTCAAATTAAAAAAGTTTGCACCTGCAGCAGCTCAATATAAAAAAAACGCCCTAAATAGTTGAGATAACTATGTTGTGGTATTGTAAAGATGGATTACGGTCTGGATTCAATTTTCAATCGCTGCCCTGATTTAATGAGACCGTTCTCGATATTATTTAATTCGAACAACCTTTGAACGGTCATGTTAAATTTTACTGCGATTGAGAACACCGTATCACCATGTTTTACCCTGTACGTCTGAGGAGCGTTTGATCTTGCTGGTGCATTGCTGTTAAGGGTAACAATTTCATCCGCCAGCGTCTTCGCATTGAGATTATTTATAGGAATTCTCAATGGCCGGTATGCCATTATATTATTATTGATAAGACCATTCGCTTTTCGTAAATCATCAATACTTACGCTATATTTTTTTGCGATACTGTATAACGTCATTTTTGGCTCGATAATATAAGTTGATGCTACCGGCTGCGCGTCCAATCCCTTTATCTTGAATTCGATTCTTCTGTTGAGTTGCCTGCCTGTGAGGGTTTGATTTGAGGCGACCGGGTTCTTTTCCCCTTTAGCAATTACGACCAGCGAAGATCTGTCAACTCCTTTTTTCAAAAGATATTGGAATGCAGTCGCGCCTCTTTTTTTACTCAACTTCTCATTGTATTCATCGTTGCCAACGAAATCGGCATAAGAATCTATTTCAATCTGAACTGAGGGGTTTGATTTGCATAATTCGCTTAATTCGTCCAATGTCTTCGTAGCCTCAGGCCTGAGTTTAAATTGATCGAAATCAAAATAGATATTCTCAAATTTTGAAATGGACGCCAGGCCTGTAAAACTTTCAACCTTCAAACCTTTTACACTGATTTTTTCCAGATTGTAAACACTGGTGGCCCGACTTTTTACAATGACTCTATAACGTTGATCTGTTGGTATCTCAGTATACCTGAAGAATCCATCCTTGTTGCTGGTCGTAACTGTCAATTCGACTCCTCTCTCATTGACCAAAGCAACTTCAACACCTTCTAGGGGTCTCCCTGATCCAAAGTCATATAAATTGCCGCTGATCGAAAGACTTTTAGCACCGTTGGTGTTGAACGTATTTATCTGGCCTACTTCTTTACTTTTTTTATCATTGCTCGCTGTGTAAGCAACAGTTTTGTCATCCGCTGTATTATTATTCGCAGCCTTATTGTCAACTATTTTGTTGTCGACAGTTTTATTGTTAGTGGACACCGCCTGAGGGTTGGCAGCCAATACCGTCGTGTCATTTTTATCCTCGTTCTTTTCCAGGCTGGCGATAATGGAATTATCAGAATAGATGTCAAAAGAGTAGATATCAAAATTGCCCTTTCCGCCCGGTCGATTGCTAGATAAATAGCCCCTCGAACGACCTGTCATAAAGCAGATATCGTCCATTTCTGAATTGAACGGCTTACCCATGTTTTCCACTCCCTGACCAGAAAAGGGATCCCGAACTATAAAGAAATCAAAACCTCCATATCCTGGATGGCCCTGAGATGCGATGATCAGGATTTTTTCAGTCGAGAAGTAAAAAGGGGAAACTTCATTAAAAGGTGTGTTTACTATTTTCCCCAAATTCTTTGCTTGTCCCCATTGGTCGTCACCCTTCGAAAGACTATAGTAGACATCATTCATTCCATACCCACCCGGACGATTGGATATAAAGAAAAGAGTGTCACCGCTTACGCTTAGGGCAGGGTGCTTTGATTCGGTGTTTTTTTGGTTGATGTTATCGTTCAGTTTTATTTCGGGTTGCCATTTGCCATTGGAAAAAGTAGTTACAAAGATGTTGCAATCAGATCCGCTGCACTTCGTAAAATAATACTTTGTGAAGTTGTTCGCATAGACGCCTGCACCTTCGTTAGATTCTCCGTTTATTTTTTCGAAATCGTCATCGCTTTTGTAGGGCACCCATCCTTCCTGGTTTTTTTGGAAACGAAGGCAATCAGTAAATTCTTCTCCTGAGACAGATTCTTTTGCTAGCTCGACCGATTTTTTCCGGGATGATGTTATTGCGATGGAACTATCATTGTTAAAAGGAAAGGCAGCGTAGTCATTGAACTCAGAATTGACAGGAGCCGGAAGCTGGTTTAATTTGTACGATTTGAATGGTAAAGAGGATCTTTCAATAGCCAGGCCACATCCTTCTTTTTCAATTTTAGCCTGAAGTAAGAAGGTCCCTTTATCAGTAAATTCATTTTGCCTTGCATACTTGATGAACTCATCGAAAGTGCCGATTGCCTCCTGGTACTTATTATTCATTTTCTCAGTAACGGCTAAATAAAAAAGTGCCAGGGGGTAATCCACAGAATTAATTTCTTTCACTTTTTTGTACTTCTGCTCCGCTAAATCATACTTGAATGAGAGGCGATAGCTTTCGGCAAGCATGTAATTGGCATGGACGTCATCGGGAGAATTTTCAAGAATCTTATTATAAAATTCGATGGCTGACAGATAACGATGGGCTTTGAATTCCTCGTCTCCCAACTCATATGAACGACCTGGTTTTTGAGCAAAAGAAATGCACGCAAAAAGAAGAGCAGCGATAATCAAAACGAAATTTTTCAAAGTCTGTCGTGTTTAATGAGTCATTTTGTTCGATTAGATCAAGGGTGTTGAGAATCGCCTAAATTCCTTGAGTCTTGGCATTCTGTATGAAACCGACAATTCGTAAGTACTTTGGCCAAAGGCAGAGTAGTGTAGCGAAGAGGTGTTCAGATCGTAACTGAATCCGTAAGTAAGCTTTGATTTGGTGAAACCAAGCAAGGCAATGAATGAATCATTTACTCTGTACCAGGCTCCCGCGGTAGCCACGAAGGGATTGTTAGAATCGGAAGTTGAATACGATACATAAGCTCCGACATTAATTTGATTAATGCCATTTTGCTGCATCCATAAAAGTTGAGGGGCGAGAACGGTGCGTTCATTCAATGCAACATTAATACCCCCATGTACTTTGAAGAGAAAAGGCAATCGGCTGTCGGAGTTTCGAATGAGCGACTCATTCGGACTGTTTAAATTGGAAACAGCGAAACCAACAAAGGAGGTAAGGTTATTTTGCAGTTTCTTGCTGTTGTGGAAAAGTGTAAGTCCAGCGTTAATGACCGGGAAGGTTATAATTTGATTTATGTTTGTAACAGTAGGGGTAATTGAATTGTCGAATCCCGTTATGAAAGGATTGTATTGCGAGCCCCAGTTAAAGTTGCCCATAGTGATTTGCTTTTGAATAACTCCCCCCTGAAGTCCAAAAGAGAGAAAGTTGTTCCCCCATTTATCAAGGGTAAGATTGTAGGCACCCCCGCCAACAAATCCAAAAGTTTTAAAAGTATAATCCTGGCCAGCCTGTTGAGTAAATACAGATCCACCGATTCCTCCGATGTGCCTCGGTCTTGAGTTTTTCAAGATCAAAGGGTATATGTACGAAACCTGTGCTGTCTTATAAGGATTTTGTAAACTGTTCCATTGCGTGCGGTAGTTTACATTTACAATGGTATTGGTTTCGGCTCCAGCCAGTGCAGGATTTAAGAATAAAGGAGCTGAGTAGAACTGTGAGAACAGCGGATCTTGCGAATGAAGTTCTGGCGCAATCCAGACGATCATGCAGAGTAGATATAAGTGCTTTTTCATCTGACCATCGTTATGTTGCCGTTCTTCTCAAAACGCTTGCCATTAGTATACTTTCCGCGGAGGGAGAATGTATAAACCCCATTGGTTGCGAGATTGCCAGACCCAGAGTCAACTCCGATCCACCCTATGGTCTCCATGTCCGTCAGGGAACTGCTTTGAAATACTACGTTTCCCCACTTGCCAAATATTTTAAAATCAAATTCACTGGGTGAAATCAAGGTTGTGGTGCCATATATCCTGATAGACTTGTCTCGATCATCGGTAGCTGTAGGAGACAATACATTTGGCAAGAATATTAAAGGTGCATCTGTTTTTAAGATTCCTGCAGCGAAGAAGCTTCCGGGTAGAAGAGAGGATGAACTTGTTACAGACCCCGGAGCTGTGACAGATACTTGCCCTAAACTTACGTATGGTCCGGTTTGGGCTAGTGCTGCTGCGACCACAATGTCATTTGGTGAACTGAGGTCTTCGTCGGGAAGCAATGGCATTGTCACCGGTGAACCAGCAAAACTCGGTGTACCACGTTCAGTTAAACTCCAATATCGAATGATACTAACAGAAGCCAAATCAACTCCAGCCGTGGCTCCCGGGTTTGGTTCGAATGCTTCAACTCCAACCAACGGTGGTGTTGCGCCTCCACTCACATTTTCCAGTGTTACCGGAAGGTAATTGTTGTTTTTTCCAATGGGAAAAAATTTCTTTCCTGTTCCTTCTTGAAAGAGCAAGCCGTCAACATAAGAAGTAGGGGATGGACTGGTTATAGTTGCCGTCTGCCTGATCGTTATTGCACCACCTTGTGTGGTCAAGAGGCTACTTCCGAATTTCAGATCATTAATAATATCCGCATCACCCTGCAGCGTTTTGTTTCCATTTCCGAGCAGGGAAAGATTATAAAATGAATTGCCATTATGTGCGATAAATTGTGGCACATTGCCATTCAAGACGAACGTGCCTGTTCCAAAGTTGTACGTGTTGGTGTTAGTCCAATTTCCGGAAATCGTAATAATACCGTTGTTGGTAATAGTACCGCTATTTGTAATACTACCAACGATGGAAAAATCCACTCCATTCACGTAAATACCTTGTCCTTGGTTTACAAGAGTTTGGGCCCTAAGAGAAAAAGCACAACCAATAGCAATAGCTATCAGAGAGAGCCTTTTTTGAGTCAAATGAAACTGTCTCATAAGGTTAATCTTTTTTAGCTTTTACCTCGATACCCAGAGCGCTTTTTATCCGATTCAGTTCTTCTGCAAAGGTTTTGTTTTGCACGTCAAGTTGAGCTTTTAGTGCAGAATAATCGGATCGCTGTTGTTCAATTATTTTCTGTTGCTCCTGCATAGCCTTGATCAGGACTGGTATTAATTCAGTATACTTTACTGCTAAAGTTTTGTTTTCGTCCTGTCCTTCAGTGACAACTTCAGGAATGATAGTTCTGATTTCTTGTGCTATTAATCCTAGGACATTCCCGGTTTCGGGTTTCTTTTTCCATTGATAAGAAACCGGCCTTAGTTTTAAAATCTCATTCAGACCATAAGATAGGTCAATGATATTCTTCTTTAGACGAAAGTCGGATGGAGTTGGAAAGGCTACTGAATAAACATTTGCCCAGGGATTGGTATTTGAGCCTATGTCGTTAGCCGCGCTGATTGGGAGAATATTGGAAAACGTGGCCGCATTTAGATTCCCTGTTGTAGCGATGTTCTGTGCACCGAAATCCGGACTAATTTTTGTTCCTAGAATCGCGGCAGTCCCGGAGACATCCGTATCTGTGATTGTACCGTCTGTTATTTTCGTTGAGTTGACTACACCTGTACCGAGCGTTAGTGCTCCTGAGTTTGCGATGGTTGCATCACCGGATAGCGCTACCGCTGTAGGTGTAGTATTGTTG
>BNHL01000001.1:2237500-2525000 GCA_015472025.1 Cytophagales bacterium WSM2-2 | reverse complement strand
TGGAACTGGTCACAAACGGGTAGCTACCAAAATCAATATCGAGCAATGAGCCTTGAGCTCCTTCCGCTAAAATGGAAGAGCCTTTCTTTAATTCATTGTTTATAAAATATTCGCTGTCGACCAGTTGAAAGCCTTTCAAAAAAGAAACAGCATCAAGAAAATTCTTCTCCAGTTCCTGCCAATTGAAAGACACATTGTGACGGTTGAGAATTTCGAAGTGGGCAGTGGTGAGTTTTTTAAGCCTGTCTGGGAAATCAGTAGACAAAATATCTCCCAAACGAAGTCCCTGACGCCCAACTTTGTCCTGGTAGGCTGGGCCGATTCCCTTTAGAGTAGAACCAATTTTATTATCGCCTTTGGCTTGTTCATATGCCTGATCCAAGAGACGATGGGTCGGGACTATGAGTGTGGCTTTCTTTGAGATGAACAAATTCGATTTTACATCGAGATTGTATTTGGCCAGTTTTTCAATTTCAGTCCTAAAAACGATCGGGTCGAGAACGACTCCGTTACCGATAATATTCTTTGTTTTGGGCCTGAAAATCCCTGATGGAATTTGATGCAGTACATGCTTGATTCCATCAAATTCAAGTGTATGACCTGCGTTAGGGCCACCCTGAAAGCGGGCGACTACATCGTATTTGGGAGCTAAAACATCTACAATTTTCCCTTTCCCTTCATCGCCCCATTGGAGACCGAGCAGAACATCTACTTTCACTTTTTATTTTTTGTGGATTTACGAATGATTTTTTGAATTACTTCTTGATTACATCGGCTTCCGACTTGATGATCTGAAAAATCGAATTGAGCTTAGTGATGATCAGCAGTTTTTTCACGCTCTCAGAAGGGTTCATCAGGTAAACTTCTCCGTCTTTATTCCGGAACTTGGTGAGAATGGTGATCAGTACGCCAATGCCGCTACTATTGATATAACGGAGTCCGGAGATATCAATAATGCAGGTCATCACTTCGTGGCTCATTGCTTCATTAACAGCGGCCACGAGTTGTGTACCATAGTCCTCACCGATGAGGTCACCGCTGATTCGCAGAATTAATGTTTTATTTTTTATTTCTTGGGCAAAATTCATGATCGTTTATTTTCGCAGTTTTCTTTTTTGCAGGCAGCGTACAAAATTAAGGAATGGTGCATCACATTAAAATGCAGCAGTTCACCTACCGTGCTCTGAATATTTTGAATTCGGGGATCGCAAAATTCCATTACTTTATTGCAGTCGGTACAAATCAAATGGTCATGCTGACGATAGCCATAAGACTTCTCGTATTGCGCCAGATTTTTTCCGAACTGATGCTTGCTCACGAGATCACATTCAACCAGCAAATCCAGCGTGTTGTAGACTGTGGCGCGACTGACCCGATAATTTTTGTTTTTCATATTGATGTAAAGTGATTCTACATCAAAATGACCACTGAGGGAATATATTTCCTCGAGGATGGCATAACGCTCGGAGGTCTTACGAAGCTCTTTGTTTTCGAGGTAGGCTGTGAAAATAAGCCTTACTTGTTCGTATAAATTAGGGTTGAGCGCCATGACCAGCGGCAAATATAATCATTCTGTGAGAGGGTGATTGTACTCACTTCACGACTTTTTGCTTCCTGAGGTCTGTCGCCATTTTGACTGCCTCGTATGCGTTGACCAAGCCCCCGGAAATACTCAATTCACTAAAGTCGACCTCCTTTTTGCTTCCCGGCTCTTGTACTTTGAGGCCATCAAATTTTCTTGAAGACTTCATCAAGATGTCTTTGACCTCTAGGGCTGTCAATTCAGGGAAGTAGGATGTGAGGAGTGCAGCCACACCGGCTACTGTCGGGCTGGCCATACTGGTTCCATCTTCGTTTTTGTACGTGTCTTTGGGAGTAGTTGAATAAATCTGAACTCCAGGTGCAAAGAATGAGACCGTCTTTTTGCCATAATTGGAAAAATCAGCTACAAAATCAGGCCCTGCACCCCAGGACGAGGCTCCCACCTCCACCCAGTTGGTGGCTTCTTTTCCATTCAAATAAAAACGGGTAGGAAAACTTTTGTCAATGTCATTGTTGTCTTTTTCGTTGCCCGCAGCATGCACCAGCAATACTCCTTTTTGTTCAGCATACTTCACTGCTTTATCAACCGCCTCTTTTTCAGGTGAGAATTTTTTGCCGAAGCTCATGTTAATTATCCGGGCGCCATTATCAACTGCATAGATGATTGCGTTGGCAATATCCTTGTCGCGCTCGTCTCCATTGGGAACTGCCCGAACTACCATGATTTTCACGTTATCCGCTATGCCCTTGATGCCGATATCGTTTTTACGATTGGCTGCAATAATTCCGGCCACATGGGTTCCGTGCAGTGGATCCGGACCTATCACATCATTGTTGCCGTAGTTCTTTTCGTACATATTGGAGTAATCATCCCCTACAATTTTGCGAGAATCAAACTCAGCGTTGTAGCCATATTTCACAATCACCCCAAAATAATCAACACCTTCTTTCAGCTCTTTCAAATACTCATCCAGGTTGGCATCTTCGCCTGCATTGCGGAAGAGCTGCAATAAAAAGCCTTTCGCAAAAAGCAGATTTGGATCGTTGCTTTCAAATTTCTGTACGCTTTCTGAGGTGAGGTTGTCCGTCTTCATCAACGACTTCAGCGTATCAATACTTTGCTTCATGTTCTTATAAAGGCCTGAATACAATTTGTATTGCTGCTCATTCTGCTCTTTCAACCGGTTGTATTTCTCTTTTATTTTGACGTATTGTTCATATTCGGCTTTTTGTTTTTTGCCAATCTTATCCTCTTTTACGGTTTCAAATTTCTTATTCAGTCGAATGAACTCTCTCGTTAGCTCATAGGTATCGGCATCAACATTGCCATTCTTTCCCCCGATGAAATTCCATCCGTGCACATCATCCACGTATCCGTTTTTATCGTCATCAATGCCATTATTAGGAATTTCTTTCGCGTTGGTCCAGATAACGTCTTTCAGATCTTCATGATTGATATCGATCCCTGAGTCAATCACTGCCACTATTACTTCGCGTGACGGTTGATTTTTCAAAAGGGTCGAATATGTTTTTTCTACACTGAGACCCTGCACAGAGTCCTGCTGCGGATCGAGGAGAAACCAGTTACGCGGGACGTCTGCAGGTTTTGTTTGACCAAGTACTGATCCGTACGCCACCACCATCAAGAGGCAAACACAAAGCCGTGCTTTCATTATTCAGATGTTTAAATTTTAAGTCCGCAAATATAAGTCCACAAGTCCATTTTCGAAGAAGAGGCTTTGAATCTACCGCATATTGCGCGTTGAGGATGGATTTTCTGACAAATCTTACATCAGCATTAATTCAACCTCCTCTGCGGGAATTCCCCATGTAAAACGCAGTTCCTTTGTCATAGTTAAAATCAAAATCTGTGGACATGTTTCATTTGTGCTGGTTGTCTGTTGTGCTTTTCTACACGATTTTCTTTTCTCTTGCGATGCGTTTGCACGCCAGACTTAAGGCATAACCATCTTTCCTTCCATCACCGATTTTCCTAGGGAAATTGGTACTTTTACTGTAAAGATTTTTACAGTATGATTAGCCGTATACTTTTTGTCACCTGCTTTAGTTTATTCATTTTTGACCTGAATGCCCAGACCGGGATTCCACGGATCGTGATCAATTCGATGGGGCATTCTGCAAAAGTCCAGAACCTGACTTTCACTCCGGAAGGAGACAAAATAATTTCCGTTTCAGAAGACAAAACAGCTCGCGTCTGGAATTTTAATACCGGCGAGATGTTAAAAAAATATGAATCGCAAATTGGTGACGGTTTTGAGGGTATGCTCTACGCTTCTGCAATATCCCCCGATGGGAAGTTGCTAGCTACGGCTGGATTTACAACTACTTCGGATAGCCATGTTTATATTTCAATTGTAGATCTGGCAAAAAATGTTCAGGTCGCCTCGGCTGTAGGTCATACCGATATTATCAACACCCTGGCCTTTACCGGCGATGGAAAATACCTGGTAAGCTGCAGTGATGACGGTACGATCAAGGCGTGGACTGTAAGCCCTTCTCATTCATTTGTGACAGCGGCCACAATTCCAGCCGGAGGACCGGTAAAATGTATGGCGGTAAACCCTGTCACGAATGATGTTGCTGTAGCTGTAGAAGGCAAATCTGATGTTTATGTCTTCAACTTGTCGGGGATCGATAAAAATGCTCCCAAAACTGTTCCGCGGTTATTCAAGAAACACAAAGGTGAGATCAATAAGTTAGGGTACTCTGCCGATGGCGCATATCTCGCCAGCAGCAGTTTTAATAAAGAATTTCTTTTGTGGAATGTAGACGGCACAGTCGCGAAGGAATTCCTTATGACCAACAACATCAACGCCATTGCTTTTTCTCATGATACTAAAATCCTGGTCGTTCTTGATGACGCTGGCAAAGGTGTTAGTTACAGCTTGCCCAGCGGAACCAAATTCACCGATTTTACCGGACATGACAACACCGTGTTTGCGGCTGCTTTTTGTCCCGTTGAAAACGGAAACTATATCGTGGCTTCTGCCGGTGGGAATAACAATGAAATCTATTTGTGGAATCCTATCAATGGCAAGACTGTCCGCAAGATCAAGGGTAGAGGAAATGCAATTCAGGATCTCGCCTTCGGTACAGGGCTGGAACTTTTCATCTCACAAGATATCAATCACAAATCAAACGAATTTAAAAGGAGCTATGATTTCCTGTTACTGAAATTGAATTCCAATCCTCAGAAATATGTTCCACCTGTAAAAGATTTGAACGATGGGATTCGCCAGTCTTCTGAAACAGAATTAAATCTCCCCAAAGGAAAGTCGATTAAGAATGACCCTGCCGTAGACGGTCGGATTTTGGATTATCAGGCAACAGCAGATGGTTTCGTTATTGTTGCCAGCGACCTGTCTCTAAAAATGTATGACCGCAATGGCTTCTTCCAAAAAGAATTTCTGGGGCATACCAGTGGCGTACGCTCTGTAACTGTAAGCGCTGATGGTCGGTATCTTGCTTCCGGAAGCGAAGATCAAACGATTATCCTGTGGAAGTTGTCTGAGACGGGCGCTGCGCCTACGCTGCGCCAGAAATTTCCTGATGAAAAATGGGCCAACTACTTTTCATCCCTGGATGTTGATTCGCTCACACGCGAACCCTCCCGCCAGGCCTGGAGGTCTGTCATCGATCATCTGAAACAAAATGGTGATAAGACTTATAAAGGCATCGAAGAAGTGTTTAAGAACCTCGGGGAAACAGTTTTGCCTTTTGCTACTTTGTTTGTGGCGGAAGACAATGAGTGGGTTTGTTGGGCAAGAAGAGGATATTTTGCCTGTACTTCTCAGGGAAGCCAGTATTTTGGTTGGCATTTAAATCGAGGAATCGATAAGCTGGCGGATTTTTATGCTGCAGAACAATATTTCGAAATTCTCTATCGCCCCAAGCAGATGGAAAAGAGTTTCGCGCAAGCCAAACGGGTGGAAGATATTTTGAAAGAAGAAGGTGAACGGATATTCGACCTTTCAAAACTGCACCGGCCCTCTGCGGGATTTTTTACCACCGAAAATCTTCTGGACAAGTCAATGGCTCGCTACTCCGAAGGGAAGCTGGTGACTGAGAAGAAATCATTGCCGATTGAAGTGGAAGTGTTTGACGGTGGCGGTGGTGTGAAAGAGGTGAATATTTATCAAAACGATAAACTCATCATCAGTGATAATACCGTAAAGACAGCAGGAGAAGATCAAAAAATAACCAAGACTTACCAGATTGATTTGCTGAATGAAACCAACGAATTCAAGATCGTAGTGATCAACTATCAGCGAATTGAGTCGCGATCAGAAATCCTGAAGGTGGATTACGTTGGTCAGATCATGGCTACAGCTTCGTTGAATTTGCTTGTGGTGGGCATCAACAAGTATATGAATTCGTCTTATAGTCTGAATTACGCTCAACCTGATGCCAAGGCTTTCGTCAATAAAATCGTGGAGACTAGCGGGCGCATTTTTAAGACTGTCAATAAGGTTGAAATCTATGATGAAGACGCAACTAAGGAGAACATCGTACAGGGATTCAAGACAATTATTTCCAAAGCCAAGCCGGAGGATGTGTTCGTATTTTTCTATGCGGGCCACGGCAGTCTTGACGAAGATCATAAAGACAAAGACGGAGACAGTCCGTTCTATTTTGTGCCAACGGATATCACTAAACTTTACGGTGATCCTGATCAACTCCAGAAAAAAGGCATAAGCGGGAATGAGCTTCGCGAATATTTGACTCAGATTCGTTCGACCAAGCAAATTGTGCTGATGGATGCCTGTCACTCTGGTGGTGCCTTGAAGGGAATGAATGTCCGGGCTGTTGCCGGTGATGAGAAAGCGATCGTACAGCTGGCACGCAGTTCAGGCGTTGTATGGATTGCTTCATCGGGTACAAAACAATTTGCAACCGAGTTTGACATACTCAAGCATGGCGTATTTACTTACGCGTTGCTCGAAGCATTGGATGGCAAAGCTGACAACGGTGACGGCAAGATCACCGTAAATGAAATCAAGTTCTACATGGAAGACCGGGTGCCCGAATTAACCAAACAATACGGAGGCCAGGCGCAATATCCTACCGGCTATATTCATGGAAATGACTTCCCGATTTCGGTGAAAGGAAAATAATCCAAGTCTGACTTAAGGCTAATAGAAGAGGGGAAATTATCTCCTCTTTTTCTTTTTATACTTCTTCTTGAACGAAGACTTCGGTTTGGATGGTTTCTTCATCGAGGTCTTCTTGCCACCGGAAAGTTTCTTGGTATTCTGATAACGGCTATTGGGCGAGAAAGCTGCGACACGTTTCTGCGCTTTTTTCAACTGCTTGGGTGAACGTCCACCCGCATTTTTCTTGGGGCCTGCTGAGTTCAGAGATTTTCTGCGATAAGACAGAGCATTCTTATAATCCGCTTTGAATTTCTCTTTGTAGGTCTCGTCATTAAAGTCGAAGCGAAGCGTGAATTCATTGGAAGCTCCTACAAAACCGGCAACTGAACCCAGGATGTTTTCGCGTGAGTACCCGATCATCAGGTATTTCGAAAGGTGGTAGCCCAAAGTAAAGTTGACAAGATTGGTTGCAGGCGCAGTTGCTGTTCCTGACATATTTGTAGCCGTCACACTTCGAGCAGCTGCACCAACCAAAATCAAATTATTATAGGTGTAGTACAACCCTGCATTAATCGTATTATTCGATCCGGAAAATTTCTGAAATGCCACGTACGGTTCAAGAATGTCATCTCCGCCACGCAGCGGTATCATGCCATTCACTGATCCGGAGAAAAAATTGTTAAGCGTCTTATTTTCCTTGCTTTCCAGCCATGTAGACGAGAGGCGATTGACGGCAAAACCAACCTTCACAAACCGGTTTTGATACATAAAGCCTGTTGAAAAATCTGGTTTATTCCTGTTGTAATTGATTATCAGGGGATCACTTCCGATATAAACTTCCGTCACTGGATTATAAGTCGGTTGAGAAAATTGATTGTACTCTCCTGAAACACCCATTGAAATGGAGGTGTACTTATTGAAATGTAAATGGTATGCAAAAGCACCCGAGTAGTATGTATTTTTCAGGATGTTGACGTTCTCCTGAAAGACATTAAATCCAACTCCGAACCTGGCATTCGCGAAAGGAGTGTGCAAACTGAGTAAATAATTTTTAGGCCCATCCTCTACTCCACTGTAATTGTTTCGGTAAGAGAACGTGGCTGATCCAAAAGTATGACCCGCCATGGCAGGGTTGTAGATAAATGAATTCGTGAGCTTTTGACTGAACAGAGGAATATCCTGGGCTTTCAGGTTGCCAAGAATAAAGAGTAAAATCAGTCCAGGTAAAAGTCTCTTCATTCAAATATCATTTTATCACGGTAATCATTTGTGACTTCGACTTTCTTACATTACCGTTAGTATCCGTGTATTCAACCGTGCAAATGTAATTGCCATTATTTAGTTTGGAATAATCAAAATCAAGTTGCTGAGGAGACTTTGAAGTGTAGTTAGCAAACTGAGATTTTTCAAAATATGTCGCTCCATAACGATCCATAAATGTCACTTTGTTCTCCTTGTAAAAGTCGATTCCCTGGATGAACAATGTCTCGTTTACGTCATCTCCGTTTGGAGTGATGATCCTATGGATAATGATCTCCACTTTTTTTGATGAGGCCACAGCATAAGTTCCACCTGTAGCACCTGTCTTGTCTTTGCTCGTGGCAAAATCTGAAGTTTGCGCTGCATTGCTCAAATCTTTTACTGTACCACCTGCATCTTTTTCAAGTATGACCGGAGCTTCGTCACTCAGGAAACTGGAGACTCCCGTCAGGCTAAGAGAAATATATGCTCCTGTATATGGGCCGTTCGACACCGCAAGCGTCCAGTAGCGGCTGTTAAACACCGCATCGATGTCGGCACTTAATCCTGTAGTCGGAATCTGAGGAGATGGATCTTTTACACATTCCATTTCCAAAACGGTGTTACTTTCATTTACACCAAGCAATTGTACAGGAAAAAAACCATCGGCATTGCCGATAGGATAAGTCAATGTTTTATATGATTTGGAATCTTTCTGTGCAAACGGCCCCTGTATGTAAGATAAATCACTGCCTGGCATCCCGTTTCTTCCAAGATTAGCACCCGTATAAAGCAATTGATCCGTGGACGCCAAACGGGTAGGAACAATCAACTTACCCTTAACGAGGTTAATATCATCAGTAACAGTCCATTGGCCCAGTACAGCATAATTACCTACAGCATTGATTGTTAAATTATTGATAGTAATCGGGCTTGTAGATTTCAAGGTCCCTGCTCCAAACAAATGAAAATCAACATGACCAGGGCTGAAATCAATTGGAGAGTTGATATCAATCTTGTCTGTAGTGGCAATAACCACATTAGTAGAGCTTCCAACGGCAAATGCAGTGGATGGGCTGACCACAATCTGTGCTTCCGCAGAATAAATGAAACCAACCAAACCAAACGCAGCAAGAAATCTACGCATCAAACCAATTTTAAGAGGGTAAATATAAGGGTTTATACGAATGACGTTAGCCAGGTAAACTCCCTAATTTAGGCAAAAACTTTAGACCCTTCGGTGCAATTGCGGCAAATCTCGATTTCTGAACGTGAGTTAAAAAGTGTTGCCCGAAAATCATTGTACTTAGCTCCCGTCCAGATTTCCCGAAAAGAATTTTTACTCAGGTCGCCCAAAACAAAATGAGCATCCTTGTCAAAACAGCATGGCACTACTTTTCCGTCCCAGGTGACGACACAACTGTGCCACATTTTCCAACATTCATTTAGCCACCCGTTTTTTATAGAATACGACCCGTTCGGTTGTTTTTTGTAGCGCGAATATTTTTCTATTGTAGGAATTAAATCAGATCCGGCTTCATGATCATAAATCTGTGCAGTCTTGAACTTCACTTCATCCACCCCAAGTTTGCGTGCAAGTTCTTTTACATCCTCGATTTGGTGCTCGTTCGGTTTCACAACCAAAAACTGAAAGATGACGTGGGGCGTTTTTGATTTGAGTTCTTTCTTCCAACGCAAAATATTTTTTGTTCCTTCGATTACTTTATCAACTTTTCCACCGACACGGTACGATTGATAGGTCTCTTGTGTTGTCCCATCGATGGAAATGATCAATCGGTCCAACCCGGACTCCACTGTTCTTCGAGCAATGTCATCTGTGAGAAAATGTGCATTGGTAGATGTAGCTGTGTAGATTTTTTTCTGTGAAGCATACCTTATCATTTCCAAAAGCCCCGTGTGTAAATAGGGCTCGCCCTGGAAATAAAATATGAGATAGGAGAGCTCGGGTATTTGATTGACAATCGATTCAAACAGTTCCTGCTTCATCATTCCCGTAGGCCGGGTGAATGCACGAAGGCCACTTGGACATTCCGGACATCTCAAATTGCACGAGGTCGTGGGCTCAATTGAAATACTCACGGGCATCCCCCGGTGTTTCACCTTCCGCGTTGCTTTGGAAATCTGGAAACTGGAAAAAACGGATGCCATGTTAACCAATCGCACTGGCGACTGCTTACCCACAAAATTCAATCCGTCTGCAATTTCCCGAATCATCAAACCAAAATTACGGCTTACGAATGATTTGTGTTTATCTTGGGGCTGAATTAGTTGCTCTCTTATTCTGTAAATCGTTTGTGTCTTATGAGAAAAGTTCTGGTTCTATTCCTGATTTCGCTTTCAAGCTTCGCAAGTTTCGGCCAACCCACCGTGCTTAGCGAAAAAGCTTCGATCTCCATCATCACATTTGGTGCAGGTCAGGAAGAACTCTACACCGCCTTCGGGCACTCTGCTATTCGCCTCTACGATTCCTTGAATGGCACTGATATTATTTTCAACTATGGCGTTTTCAATTTTGATCAACCTCACTTCTATCTCAATTTCGCCAGAGGATACTTGTACTACATGGTGGACATTTATCCCTACGATCTTTTCAGAGATCACTACATCAAGCGCAACCGGTTTGTACATGAACAGGTCCTGGAGTTGACTCAAATCCAGAAACAAAAGATTGCCAATTTTCTTTTTTGGAATATGCGGCCTGAAAATCAAACCTATCGCTACGACTATTTTTATAACAACTGCGCCACGAAAGTCCGCGATGTCTTCGAACACGTGCTTAAGGGAGAAATGAGTTTTGACTCAACTTTTATCAAAACAAATTACACCATCCGCCAGCTGACCGACATTTATCTTGGGCAGCAACCCTGGGGTGATTTGGGAATCGATATTTGCCTGGGGCTACCTATGGACAAAAAAGCAGGGCCTCGTGAATACATGTTTCTGCCTGACTACGTAGAAAGTTCGTTTGATCACATGACAAACACTTCAACTGGCAAACCGTTGGTCAGAGACAAGATCATTGTTTTTCAATCGGAAGAATCGAAAGCGCCCTTTCACTGGTTTCATCCATGGATTGTCTTCGGGATTGTATTTGCCGGAGTGGCCTTCGTCACCTGGCGTGACTGGCAACGCAAAAAACTTACGAAATGGCTTGACGTAACCTTGTTCCTGATCATCGGTATCCTCGGAATTCTTTTACTCTTTCTCTGGACAATGACCGATCATCAGGCAGCTGCAAAGAATTTTAATTTGTTATGGGCTTTGCCAACGCATGCTGTGTTCGCAATCTTTCTTTTACGCAAGCAGAAGCCGAAATGGATGAGTCACTATTTTTTATTCACCACCGTTTTGTGTGCGCTGCTCTTAGGTGTATGGTATCTCTTACCGCAAATGTTGAATGTGTTTTTGATTCCCGTTGTAGGGATGATCTTGGTTCGGTCACTGATTAATTTGCCACAGATGGCGCAGGTTGGCGCAGATAGGTCAACTAAAAATTAATCGCTTGACTGCGATCACACGAGTTTTATCTGTGGCTAAATATGAATTGGCCTTCCAGCCGTAGCCGCGAGACAAGCCTCTTTAACCGCTTCCATATAAGTCGGGTGAGCATGGCTCATTCGTGAAACATCTTCGGCCGAAGCACGATACTCCATGGCCACCACTCCGGCAGCAATCATATCGGCAGCCCTGGCACCTATGATGTGGACACCTAAAATTTCATCAGTATTTTTATCAGCGAGTATTTTCACGAGACCATCTGTATCCATCGAAGCACGTGCACGCCCCAGCGCCTTGTATGGGAAATTGCCGGTCTTGTAGGCACGGCCCTGTTCTTTCAATTGCTCTTCAGTATAACCAACACTTGCTACTTCAGGCCATGTATAGACTACTCCCGGAATTAGTAAATAATTGACATGCGGCTTTTGACCGGCCAAACGCTCAGCAACATAAACTCCTTCCTCCTCCGCTTTGTGTGCGAGCATTGCGCCACGGATTACATCACCTATTGCATAAATATTATCGACTTTGGTTTTAAGGTGGTCGTCAACTGGGATTTGACCTTTCACTGTTTCAATTCCTACTTTATCCAGGCCCAATCCATCCGTATACGGTCTGCGACCCACGCTCACCAAACAGTAATCACCTTTGAGTTCGAGAGCAGCTCCGCCATTTTTAGCCTCCGCTTTCAACACGACTTCTTTGCCCTTATTTTCGAGAGATGTCACCTTGTGTCCGAGATAAAATTCCATTCCCAATTTCTTGGCAGTTTTCAGAAGTTCTTTTCCCATGGTTCCATCCATAGTTGGAATCAGGCTATCCAGATACTCCACAACGGAAACTTTAGAACCTATGCGTGCATAAACGGAACCCAGCTCCATTCCAATAACTCCTCCTCCAACGATAATCAGGTGCTTCGGCACCTCCTTTAATTCCAATGCTTCGGTGCTAGAGATGATTCTTTTCTTATCGATCGGAGCAAATGGCAGTGATGTCGGTTTCGAACCTGTCGCAATGATTACATTGTCTGTTGTGATCGTAGTCTCCTTACCTCCCTTGTCAGTAATTTTAATGGTGTTTTTGTCAACAAATGAACCGACACCGGTATGAACATCAATTTTATTTTTCTTCATCAGGAAAGCGATGCCGTCCACATTTTGTTTGACAACATCTGCTTTGCGTGCAACCATCTGGGTCAGATTGACTTTAGGAGCCGGAATATCAATTCCATGTTCTTTGAACGTATGCGCGGCATTGTGAAAATGTTCAGTCGAATCGAGCATCGCTTTTGACGGTATGCAACCTACGTTGAGGCAAGTTCCTCCCAGTGTATCATACTTTTCAATGATGGCAGTTTTAAAACCTAATTGAGCACAGCGGATCGCTGCTACATATCCACCGGGGCCGGAGCCAATAACTGTAACGTTGTATTGCATATTCGTAATCGATTGAAAGTGTAAAAGTTAAAGATCGGATGTTAATTAAAACTATGCAAACGAGGCTTTTGGTTCCATTCACTTTAGTTTTACAATAAATCTCACTTCCATCCGACTTCAACTTTAAACCTCAAAGATGATTTGGCTCTTATCCGTTCTCGTACTGATTGCTGCTTACTGGCTGATCTTTGTTCAGAAAAAATTTGGAGATAATCCTTCAGGAAAGAGATTGGAGCGAATCCTGAAATCACCCAACTATAAGGACAATGCTTTCCGGAATCTTACTCCGACAGAGATGATGCTCAAGGATACATCCTACACAAAATTATTCTTTTCCTTTTTCTTCAAACCGTCCACGCTTAAGCCGGCCAGGCCGCTGCCATCCGTAAAAACAGATTTAAAAAATCTTGTCGTTGAAAATCCAACAATTGTTTGGTTTGGTCATTCTTCTTACCTGATCAAGTCCAAAGGTTTCAATATTCTCGTTGACCCTGTTCTGAAAGGACAGGCTTCGCCAGTTTCTTTTTTCGCAAAACCGTTTCCGGGATCAGATGTTTATTCCGTTCATGACATGCCACCAATCGACCTGGTTTTATTAACGCACGACCACTATGATCACCTTCACTATGAATCAGTAAAATATTTCTCTTCACGCGCGAAATATTTTGTGACCTCGTTAGGCGTAGGATCTCACCTCGAAGCGTGGGGTGTCCCGCCTGAAAAAATAACTGAACTTGACTGGTGGGAGAAAATTTCAATCTCCGAAGGAATTGAATTTACGGCAACCCCGGCTCGACATTTTTCAGGGCGTGGATTCACCCGTGGCAAAACCATTTGGAGTGCTTTCATTTTGAAATTGAATGGCTCCAAATTATTTCTTGGTGGAGACTCAGGATACGAAAATCATTTTAAAGAAATAGGTAAGCAATTTGGCCCGTTCGACATCGCTCTTCTTGAGTGCGGACAATACGGGGTGAACTGGCCCCACATTCACATGGCCCCAGAGGAAACGGTGATGGCGGCAAAAGACCTCGGTGCTAAAATCCTGATGCCAGTACATTGGGGAAAATTCGAACTGGCAATGCACCCCTGGGACGAACCCATCACGCGTGCAACGAAAGCCGCAGTAGAACAAAATCAACCTGTGACTACTCCATTGATCGGGGAGCCGGTCGTTCTCAACTTATCTTATCCAAATAAGCAGTGGTGGAAGTCTATTTAACTATTCTTACTCCTCGCTGAAGTCAGCAAAAGTCTTTTTCATTTCTTTAGCATCAAACCTCACATTGAGGGGCTTCGATGCATCGAGTTCAAGCTGTGGAAGTTTCTCGTGATTCAGAATTGGAAGCAGTTTGTCACGGTCGTTGTCGAAGTCAATCGTTCTACGGTTAGATTTCAAAGCATACTTGCGGGCAAAAATATCTCCCTCCAATTGTAATCGGTTTCTGATTTCTGTTTCGGTCTTGATCAAATCCAAAATATCGTTCTTGGATTTCCCCATTACCTCGGCTGCCTCCAAACTTCCCAGTGTTGCAGTAGCCGATCCGCCAATCACAGTGATCGACTTTAAATTGGTAGGATCTGAGACCATTGCCGAAGATACTGCTGACGTTGCTCCAAGTCCGGCACTCAGAATGGACCTGTTTTTCTTTCCCTTCTTCGCCTGACGATAAGCTTTCTCCAGTGCCTTGTGTTTTTCATTCAACTGGTCGAGAAGTCCTTTGGCACGTTCCAGGATTCCTTTGTATTTCTGATAAAGAAATTTATCGCGTTCCTCCAGGTTTTCAGTATCGGTGACTTTTACTTTCACCTTGCGCTGAGCACGGTTGTTCGATTTATCTATCGCAAAAAAAATGATATCAATACTCCTGGATTTTTCAGCATCATCGGTGAACTGATAACCCGGGGTCCAGGTGAATTCGTACTGAACAGCGGTGTTCTCTTTTAAGGAAGTTTTGGAAACACGTTCATCTGAACTCAGGAAACTGACATTCAGAACGTCCTCGTCACCATTAGGATCGGTAACGTAAACTTTGAAGTTGAGACGTTCGTTTTCTTTGAGAGAAAAAATTGTGTCCGCCGGCACCAAAAGTAATTCAGGTGGCAGGTCAAGTTGTGTTTGCATCAACCGGATTTTGCCGGTTGCTTCGCCTTTCTCGGGTTGATCCTGTGCCGTGAATTCGATCACGTGCTGGTTCGACTTTAAACTATTGAATTGATTTCGCGAAGGTGTCCATGTCAGCAACCCCAACGATGACAATGCCATTCCCTCCGGCAATTGTGCAGGTGAAATCTTAAATACCAAAGGATCTCCATCGGGATCGCGCACGTAATCCAAAGAAATCTGGTAGCGATTCATGGAGGCTTGCTTCACATAAAAAACCGGGAGTTCTCCAATTTCAGGAGGCCGGTTTTGATGAAACACCGTAAAGTTGATGGGCGTCCTGGTTTTGCGGCCATCCTTCCATTCTGCCTGGAAAATCAAATTGATCTCTTTTTGTTTCTCCAGTCTATCCACCATGTCAAAAGACGGTTTCCATGAAAAGTTTCCAAGTGAATCGAATTGGATGCCATAGCCATTAATTCCCTCCAGGGTAAATTTTGGTGCAATGACGTCCTTTACTTTAACCCGAAAGGCAAGCAACTGTCCTTCCTTCAATTGATTCCAGTTAGCGGAGTCGGGAAAAATCAATTGTTGAGCAGAAACCAGGCCGGGTGCGGCCATCAGAATTATAAGAAACGTTCGGAACACTGCCTTTTTGAACAATTTGACCGCAAAGGTAGTATTTTGTGCAGCTTTTGAAACCCAAAATGGAGGAGTCTCAAACGATGCCAACGAGAAAAAAGACCAGTCAACGAAAGAGCAAAGAGCACAATTTCTTTGAGGATGTGTATGAAGTTGTGAAGCTCATTCCCAAAGGGCGTGTCACTAGCTATGGCGCAATCGCGAGGTATCTGGGCACGAAAATGAGCGCCCGAATGGTCGGTTGGGCCATGAATGCGGCTCACACTCAAAAAATTGCAGCACATCGTGTGGTCAATAGTCAGGGCCTCCTGACAGGAAAACATCATTTCAAGACTCCCACGGCCATGCAACGCGCTTTAGAGAAAGATGGCGTGAAAGTCATCAAGGATAAAGTAGTCGATTTCCAAGACCGGTTGTGGGATCCGTCCCAAGAATTAATTTAACCGAGAATATCTTTCCCAATTCTGGAAAAATAAAATTTGGTCAGCTTCGAAATTTTCGAAAATTCGAAGGTTATGACGCTGGCACAGTGTTCGTCATAAGCTATACAACAAAGGAAAAGCTTATGAAAAAGATTCTTGTACTTCTGATGCTGATTGTGATAACTGCCACCACTTCGATGGCACGCGAGAAGCAACCTAAAAAACAGGTCAGAGTAATTTCAACGAAACAGAAGACGCTCTTCTTCAAAGTCAGAAAAGCATTCGTTGGCGGCTTGATCGAAGTTTTTGATGCTAACAACAATTTCCTGGAAGGTGAAGGCGTACCTCATACGCACAACAAAGTTCATTTTGAAGACGCTCCTGCCGGAGTTTACACAGTGATTATTTCGAAAGGCAATAAGAGCATTGAGCTCAGCTATGAAAATATGTAAGACTTGGTTTCGTGTTGTTGGTTGGTTTTGATCGAAGGGGGCCGCGCAAGCGGCCTTCTTATTTCTGCTTTTTTGAGATCAACCAAAGACCAAGGAAAGTGATCAGCCCATTAATGATTAATATCTCAATCCCAATTTTATACCCGGAGAACCAATCCACAGAATTCCGGCTGAGGACGTAAGAAATTACGGGCGATATCAAACAAACCAGTGGCACGCCTTTTCCTTCCAATTTCCGAGAAGTAAAAATCCCAAAAGTAAACAGGCCAAGAAGCGGACCATATGTATAGCCTGCCACGTTAAGCACAGCATCAATCACTGTCTTTTCATTGACCTCTTTAAAGACAAGGATTATCAACAGGAACAAAACCGAAAAACTCAAATGCACGATGAATTTTTGTTTCAGCTTCGTCTTTTCCTCCTTGTTTTTAAAATTCAGGAAGTCTATGCAGAATGAAGTTGTCAGTCCGGCAAGAGCTGAATCAGCGCTGGCATAAGAAGAGGCAATGATCCCGAGTAAAAATAAAATTCCGACCAACGGTCCAAGTTCATTAAATGCCAGTCGCGGGAAGAGTTCATCTGTAAATTCCGGAATAGCGATTCCTTTCTGTTTGCAATAAATGTACAGTAACGCTCCAAGCGTCAGAAAAAGCAGGTTAACGACCACCAGCGTAATGCTAAACCAGAACATATTCTTCTGAGCTTCCCCCAAATTTTTGCAAGTGAGATTTTTCTGCATGATCTCCTGATCCAGTCCGGTCATTGCAATAGTGATGAACATTCCTCCAAAAAACTGCTTAGGGAAAAACAAAGATGAATTGACAGAGTCCGTGACAAAAATTTGAGAATAGCCTGCCTCCCGAATGGCATTCACCATACCGGAAAAGGAAAATCCAAGCGCACTGGAAATCTGCCACACTGTAATAGCTACGGCTCCCACCAGGAAGAACGTTTGAAAAGTATCGGTCCAGATAATTGTTTTTACACCACCCTTAAAAGTGTAAATCCAGATCAGGCCAATGGTTATTGCAACTGTTGCATAAAACGGAACGCCCCAGGCGTCAAACAAAAAAAGTTGCAACACGGTGGCTGCCAGAAAAAGACGAAGCGAAGAACCAATCGAACGGCTCACTAAAAAGAACAGCGCCCCCGTTTTGTAAGACCAGACGTCAAAACGCTCTTCGAGGTAACTGTATATTGAAATGACCTTAAGCCGATAATACAGAGGCATCAAAATTAAAATGATCACCCAATAGCCAACGAGATACCCCAAAACCACTTGGAAATAGGCGAACCCATTAACCTGGCCAATTGATTCATTGAACTTTCCTACACTGCCAGGAACAGAGACGAAGGTCACCCCTGAGAGAGACGAACCGATCATGCCGAAGGCAACGAGGTACCACGGTGATTGGCGGTGCGCGGTAAAAAACGTGTTCGTATCTGCCCCACGAGAAGTGAAATACGAAATAGTAATCAGGGCCGCGAAATAGATGAGGATGATACTGCTAACAAAAATGGGTGTCATGTGGGCGTAAGAAAACCAAAACTTATCATTTTTTCTTAATTTTGGAATACAATTGGCGTACAAACAAATGAATCCCTCGGGACACGAACAGGAACTCGTTGATCTGCTGGAAGCAATTGCAGTCACGGAGACAAAAGATCTTGTAGTTTTCAATGATGATTTCAATACATTCAATCACGTGATTGAAACGCTCATTCGCGTCTGTAAGCATTCGGTGGAACAAGCCGAGCAGTGCACCTGGCTTATTCACTACAAAGGAAAATGTGCCGTGAAAAATGGATCGTTTGAAGAGCTCAACCCCATGCGCGAGGCCATCTGCGAAGCAGGCATCGATGCTCGAATAATCTGATGGAATATCCCTCAAAACTGATTGAAGATGCCGTAAACGAAGTTTCCAAACTTCCAGGTATTGGAAAAAAAACAGCTCTTCGGTTAGTGCTCCATCTTGTGAAAGAAAGTGAACACCGCACGCTGGCCCTCACGGAATCCTTGAACAAACTCCGCGCAAACATCAAGTTCTGCAAAACATGCTTCAACATTTCAGACGAAGAAGAGTGCGCCATTTGCCGGAGTCACCGCAGGGACAAATCGATCATGTGCGTAGTTGAAGAAAGCAATGATGTCATGGCCATCGAAAATACTTCGCAGTACCTCGGAGTGTATCATGTACTGGGTGGAGTAATCTCTCCCATTAACGGCATAGGCCCTTCGGAATTGAAGATCGAGCAACTTCTCACGCGCCTCTCTCAAAAGCAAAATGAAATCAAAGAAGTAATTCTTGCTCTTAGCCCTACCATGGAAGGCGATACTACGGCATTTTATATCAACCGAAAATTGAAAGACCTTCATTTAAAGGTGACTTCCATAGCACGTGGTGTGCCCGTTGGTGGTAACCTGGAATATACAGATGAAATCACGCTGGGCAGAAGTATTACTGCCCGGATCTTATTTGACTAAGCAATTTTAACTTCAAGCTTAAATCCAACTCCGTGGTAGTTTACGATCTCCACGCGTGGGTCTTCTCTCAGGTACTTACGAAGTTTTGAAATAAAAACATCAAGGCTGCGTCCCATGAAATAGTCATCATCACCCCAAACCGTATTCAGGATCTCTTCGCGTTTAAGCACACGATCTTTGTTGGAGCATAGTAATTTCAGTACTTCAGCCTCCTTTGGTGTCAGGATTTTTTCGCCAGCGGAATGATTGAGTTTAAAATTCTTTGCATCGAATTTAAAAGCCCCCAGATCGTACGATCCATTTTCAGTTTGCCCAATGCTCTTTGACCTGCGTAAGAAAACCTCAATACGCATGATCAACTCCTCCATACTGAAAGGTTTGACGATATAGTCATCCCCTCCCGAGCGAAACCCGTCCATTTTATCTTCAAGCATCGCTTTGGCGGTGACAAACAAAATAGGCACTTGTGAATTCTTTTCACGAACGGATTTAGCCAGGCTAAAACCATCCTTTTTGGGCATCATCACATCAAAGATGCAGACATCGAAAGATTTCTCTTTGAAAACCTCCTGACCCTGCTCTCCGTCCTTGCACAACGTTACATCATAACCTTTGTGAACAAGTCCGTCTTTGATGACATAACCTAGTGTGGGATCATCTTCCACCAAAAGAATTTTTGCACTCATGCTGTCGGTAAAATTATTCTGAATGTACTTCCTTCTCCTAATTTACTCTGAACAGAGATTTTTCCTTTGTGCGCTTCGACCATAAGTTTGACATAATTCAAGCCAAGGCCGAAACCTTTTACATCGTGCAGGTTGCCGGTAGGCACACGATAGAATTGGTGAAAGACTTTCTTTTGGTTTTCGGGACTAATTCCGATACCGTTATCGCTGACTTCAATAATCACGTTTTCGCCCTGGTTTTCCGTTTTAATAATGAGGCGGGGCTCCTGTTGATTGTATTTGAGAGCGTTGTCGATCAGGTTAAAGAGCACATTCGTAAAGTGAAGCTTGTCGGCAAGAACCCAGCTTGCGGAAGCATTCAATTGCATCTCTACTTCTCCTTTTTTCTCCTGGAGCAACAAAGAACTGTTGTGTACTGCATCATGAATGAGTTCGTGTACATCCAGTTTTTCATTTTTCAGACCAACATCGCTTTTCTCCATTCGGGCCATCTGCAACACACGCTCAACACCTTGCTTCAACCGGTGCGTTTCATTTTGAATAATGGAAGCGTAGTTCAACAAACGCTCGGGCGTCTGAGTGATCTGCGGATCCTTTAATACTTCTGAAGAGATAGCAATGGTAGACAAGGGAGTCTTAAACTCGTGTGTCATGTTGTTGATGAAGTCTTTCTGAATCTCAGATAGCCTTTTCTGTTTAAGGATGACCAGGAGTGTATAGACAAAAAAGAATATAACCACGAGCATTACTGCCGAAGAATAAACCCAGATACCCATCTGACTAGTCAGGTTTGCCTGAATATTGGAAAACTGCACAGCAAAATAATATCCGTCATTATTCCAGGCGGGCATCTCAGCAAGGCTCGCCATCGCTTTACCTGCTTTATGCGAATCGAAGTCTGCGCCCTTCATGCACTGTTCCTCGCAATCATAAACTCCATATTCGTAAGTGGCGGAAATATTTCTTTTCTCGAATTCGGAGGCGATCAAAACTCCAATCACACTTGAGTTCACCGGCCCGTTAACCAGCACCACAAAATAATTGGTCGACAACTGTTCTACCGGTGAGTTATCCGGCACAGGCGTTTTGTTGATTTCGAAAATGCGACTGGCAACCGAATTCAATGACGTTTGAACATCTCTATTGAATTGTTTCTCGCGAAGGTCAAATGCCTTGCGCACCCAATACACCTGCGTCACCGTAAGCCCTAAGATGCTCACCGCGGCAAGTACAATAATGATACGTAGTGTATTCCTGCTCACCTTACAAAGTTAAGGGGTATTTACGTGGAAAGCTTGGGCTGCAATGTGCTGTTTAACAAAGCATTAACACTTTTTACCCTTTTATTAACAGCTTAACGGGTTTTCATGCACGAAGTTTGTACAGTTCGAACGAAGGTTTTAAGTTTAACACTAAATTGAAGAAAGAAAGATGAAAAAATTAATGTTTATCGCGGCATTGGCACTGGTGGCCAATTGTGGCTGGAGCCAAACAGCAACTCAGGCAAAAGCAGATGTGGCTGTTGTCCAGTGGGAAGCATCTACGCACGATTTCGGAAAGATCAAGCAGGGTGTTCCTGTATCGTACGAATTTAAGTTCGTTAATAAGGGCAAGGTGCCAGCGGTGATTACCAATGCACAGCCTTCTTGTGGCTGTACTACACCTAGCTGGACTCGTGATCCTGTTTTGTCAGGTGGTGAAGGCCATGTAAAAGCAACATTTAATGCTGCTGCACTCGGACCTTTCGACAAAGTGATCACCGTGTCTGCAAACACTGATGGCGGTGTGATCTTGTTGCACATTAAAGGAGAAGTGGAAGCTCCACCTACTCCCGTAAAGGCGAACTAGTCTTAAAAAAGCGCAAATAAAAAGTCAGGTGTTGAGCCTGACTTTTTTTATTGCTTTGATTTTTCTTTTATAATTCTCTGACCCAAATGTTTCGATAGCTCACAGGATTGCCGTGGTCTTGTAAACTGATGGAGCCCTTGCCGTGGAGTTTATACACCGGTAGTCCTTTGTATTGTGATGGCCCAGTAATCTCGACATGATTTTGAATCAGCACTCCATTTTGAAATACAGTGATATTAGCAGGGGCGATAATTCTTCCGGTAGTCTCGCTGAAGCGAGGAGCGATAAACACCACATCATATGCCTGCCACTCGCCCGGCTTCTTGCAAACATTCACCAGGGGGATTGATTGCTTGTAGATAGATCCCGCCTGTCCATTGGAGTAAGTTTGATTTTCATAGCTATCAAGCACCTGGAGTTCGTATTGCTCGTGAAAAAAAATCCCGCTGTTGCCACGACCTTGCCCATCGCCTTTTACTTCGGCTGGTGCTCTCCATTCAATGTGAAGCTGGATATCTCCGAAAGTACGTTTAGTTTTAATGCCTCCAGCTCCCTTCGCTACGGTCATCGCACCATCCTTCACATCCCAGGCTGCTACTGCCCCAGAACTGTTAGTCCACTCGGTCAAATCGGTTCCTACAAAGAGGAGAATCGCATCTGAGGGAGCATCTCCCACATTTTTTCCAGGAGTCACCACCATTGGCGCTAAGTCCCAAACTTCAGTTACGGTAGGATCGAGAGACTCCCTTGGGGGAATTCCGGGTTTCGGTTTCGAAGTGACTACTATAACTCCGTTTCTTGCAGTATCGCCATATTTATCAACAGCATCCTTTCCATACAGGATCTGAACAGACTCAATATTATTCGGATTTATGGAATTTAATCCGCGGACTATTTTTCCATCAAGAACAATCACCGGGTCTGGCTTTTTATCCTGGGCAGACAAGTGAAAGGTGGTTATCAGGAGAAACAGGATGAATATCTTTTTCATGTTTGTTTAATTAAAGGGTTCCTAAAATAGGAAAAAGTCACTCTTCGTGATAGCGATCAATGATGTGCTGACTGATAATTTTGTAGACCTCCGCGAGACTGGGATCAGATTGAAGGAAAGCCATGTGTTTTTCGAGCACTTCCATATCTCCACGTCTGGCAGGACCTGTTTGCGCAGCCTCAGGTCCTACCTGCAGGCTCTTGTTAATAGTCTCGGTGATCAAAGGCTTAAGCCAATTATAGTCTAGATCGTTTTGTTTCATGATCTCCTCCGAAAGCGTAAGCATATGGTTGGTAAAATTCGATGCAAACACAGCAGCAAGGTGCAATGCTTTCCGTTGTTCCGAACCGATCCTTCTGACCTGGTTGCTAATTGCTTTGGCGAGGGGGATCAATACCTCCTCTGTTTCGTCCGTATTACTCTCGATAAAAATCGGAGTTTGCTTGAAGTCAATTTTTTTTGATTTGCTAAACGTTTGGAGAGGATAGAACACTCCAATGTTGGCAGTAGCAGCAAATTGCAGATCAGTCAACGGAACACTGCCGGAAGTGTGAGCGAGAATCGCGTCATCAGGTAAAATGATTTCTCTCGCAACTTCACTTATACTATCGTCATTGACGGCCACAATAAAGACAGTTGATGGGCTGGTCGAAAAATCAAGTGTGGCTTTCACTTCAGCCTGGTAAAGGCGTCCGGTCAATTCGCCTGCGTGACGTGGGTTGGGACTATAAACTTCTTTAACTACAAAACCAGCATTATCCAGGGCCGGGGCCAGATGCCACGCTAAATTTCCGGAGCCGATAAATGAGATATTCATTTGAAGTTTGTCAAATATAAAAAAGCCTCACAGTTAATGCGAGGCTACTCATTCTTCGAATTGTAAAAATCTCAGACACTAACCTTGCAGAGTTCTGCTACCTTTTCAATTACGAAGTCCACTTCTTCTACTTTGTTGAATTTGCTAAACGAAAAGCGAACGGCTCCCCTTTTTGATCCTGGGTAAATTGCATTAAGCACATGAGATCCGGTAGTAGCACCGCTGGAACATGCACTTCCGCCTGAGGCTGAAATGCCCTGCAAATCCAGGTTGAAGAGCATCATCTCATTTTCCTCTGATTCCGGAAAGGAAACATTGAGTACAGTATAAAGGCTACGATTTAGGTTATCGGAATCACCGTGAAACGTAACTCCGGGAACAACCATTTTCAGTTTCTCAATCATGTATCCCTTCAACTTATTGATGGCCGACTCGTGTTCTTCCATTTCGCGATAGCAAATCTCAAGGGCTTTGGCCAATCCAATAATTCCGTAGGTATTTTCCGTCCCTCCACGCATGTTACGTTCCTGGGCGCCACCATGTACGAGAGGTTGAATTTTCTTGTCTTTGTTGATGTACATGAACCCAACACCTTTAGGGCCATGAAATTTATGAGCGGCAGCCGTCATGCCATGCACTTTCAATTTCTTGAGGTCATGTCTGTAGTGCCCCATGGTCTGTACGGTGTCCGAATGAAAGTACGCATTGTACTGCTGACAAAGGTCACTCGCTTTTTGAATATCCAGCAAGTTTCCAATCTCATTGTTGGCATGCATCAACGAAACAAGGGCATTCGGATATTCTTTGAGCAGGCTTTCAAGGTGATCCATATCCACATGACCCTTCTCATCGAGCTGAACAAAATGAAGTTTTATTTCTCCGTGCTTCTCGAGTGTCTCCAGGGTATGAACCACCGCATGATGCTCAATCGGAGAAGAAATGACATCTTTTATTTTATAGGTTTTAATCGCACCGGCAATGATGGCGTTATCCGCTTCTGTTCCTCCGGAAGTAAAAATGATTTCGCCCGGTGTACAGTTCAGTAGTTCAGCCACTTTCTTTCTTGAAGACTCAATTGCTGCACGCACTTTCCTTCCATGAGCGTGTGTTGAAGACGGGTTTCCAAAATCTTCAAGCATAAAAGGCTTCATCGCTTCAAACACCTCGGGATCGAGCGGTGTAGTGGCGGCATTATCCAGGTAAACTCTCATTCTACGACAGGTTACGGTACTAAATTCTGTGCAAATTTAACCAATAAAATAAAATGCCAGCTAAACAATCAAGGACCTGATATCCGCTATGATTTTTTGGGCCAAATCATCTGCCTTCTTCTCATTTTGCGATTCGGCATAAATACGGATGATCGGCTCAGTGTTGCTTTTACGCAGGTGTACCCATTCTTTTTCCTTTTCAAAATCGATTTTTACGCCATCTGTCAGATTGATATTTTCATTGCGATATTTTTCCGTCATCTGACTTAGTATGTCATCAACATTGATTTGCGGAGTAAGTTCAATCTTGTTTTTAGAAATAAAATATTCCGGATATGTTTTTCTTAGCTCTGAAGCTTTCATTTTGCTCTTGGCCAAATGGGTCAGAAAAAGAGCAATACCCATCAGCGCATCGCGTCCGTAATGAAGTTCAGGAAAAATCACACCGCCATTTCCTTCACCGCCAATTGGTGCTTTGGTTTCCTTCATCGCGTTGACCACGTTCACCTCTCCAACTGCTGCGGCAGTGTGTTTGCCTCCCAGCTTTTCGGTAACATCCCGCAGTGCCCGTGTAGACGATAAATTGGATACTGAGTTTCCTTTTCTTTTGCTTAACACGTAATCTGCTACAGCCACCAATGTATATTCTTCACCAAATGGCTTTCCATCTTCCTGCACAAGGGCCAGTCGGTCGACATCCGGATCAACAATTATTCCCAGGTCGTGTTTCCCTTTCTTCACTTCGCGGCAAATCTCTTTAATATTTTCAGGAAGCGGCTCGGGATTATGCGGAAATTTGCCTGTAGGTTCGCAGTACAGTTTTTTAATTTTTCTGACACCGAGTTCTTTCAACAATTGAGGCACGGCTGTCCCGCCAGTTGAGTTCACAGCATCGACCACAATTTTAAAATTGGCCTTTTGTATCGCCTTCACATCCACCAATTTATTTTTCCGAATCAACTCAATGTGTTTTTTGATATAATGATCTGCTTTCACATAGCTCCCCAATTTGTGGACTTCGGCAAAATCAAAATTCCCTTGTGATGCAAGTTCCAATACTTCTGCTCCATCTGCTCCGGAAATGAATTCCCCTTTGTCGTTCAACAATTTCAAGGCATTCCATTGAATGGGGTTGTGACTTGCTGTCAGGATAATTCCCCCTCCTGCTTTTTCAATCGGTACCGCTATCTCCACTGTCGGTGTAGTAGACAGTCCCAAATCAACAACATGCAAGCCCAAACCACGAAGGGTATTACTCACGAGGTTACTGACCATCTCACCGGAAATTCGGGCGTCACGGCCAATCACCACTTTTTTTCCATTGCGTAATTTCACCCAAGTGCCAAAAGCAGCAGCAAATTTGACGACATCTACAGGCGTAAGAGAGTCACCGGGTTTCCCTCCGATCGTACCTCGGATTCCGGAAATTGATTTAATAAGAGTCATTATTCAGAATTAGAAGGCGAATTTAGGCATTAATAATTTTTTGTGACCGGTAAATAATTATTTACCTTCGTTTGTCGAAGCTCCAATATCCAAAATGAAAATTCTTGCGATGATTGGTCCAAATGAAATGCTCCGAAATGCTTCGTCTTCTGATCAAAGACGGCTGGTATTCAGTATCACAAAAAGGTTCACATATCAAAATGAAACATCCTACAAAGTCAGGAGTGATCATTTTCCCCAATCATGGGAACCAGGAAATTGGAAAAGGGTTGGGTAGTAAGTTGTTAAAACAAGCTGGAATAAGAAAGCAATAAAAAATGACTCGGTTGTCGGTTAAGAAAAAGATTCGTTCCAAAGTTGAAAAAACAAAGACAGGTTTTTCGGTTTTTGCTTTGGAATATCCGGTATTCACCACCGGCAAAACTATTGCTGAATTAACAAAAAACCTGACCGAGGCTCTTAACCTGTATTTTGAAGACGATGGGATTGACGTTTCTGAGAAAGACATTAATCTGGAGATCGATATCAAGCAATTTTTCCAACATTATCGGGTAATCAATGCGAGGTTTCTTGCCGATCGGATTGGAATGAATGCTTCCTTATTGTCGCAATACGTACAAGGTCGAAAGAAACCATCCACCCTCCAAACACAAAAGATCCTCCGTGGCATTAATGAAATCGGAAAGGAGCTGTCAGATTTGCGTATTGTTTCCCGCAATTGAAATTACCAGGCGTCTTTTTGTTTGCAAATCCTAAATTGCAAGATGAAAAAACCTCTATCCGCTCCTGACCTGAATCGCGAAGCCAAACTAAAAGCATTTGATCGCTTGTTGACCATTATGGACGAGTTGCGCGAAAATTGTCCATGGGACAAAAAGCAAACGCTCGAGAGCCTCCGCCATCTTACGATCGAAGAAACATATGAGCTTTCGGATGCAATCCTGGAGAATAATCTCAACGAGGTGAAGAAAGAACTTGGTGACTTGATGCTACACAATATATTCTACGCCCGGATCGCTTCAGAAATGAAAAAATTCGATGTAGCAGACGTGCTCAATTCCATTTGCGACAAACTCATCGAGCGGCATCCGCATGTTTATGGAGATACCGTTGCAACTGATGAAAAGACGGTCAAAGAAAATTGGGAGAAAATAAAATTAAGGACAGGAAATAAATCTGTACTCGAGGGTGTGCCCAAATCATTACCTGCTTTAGTGAAGGCCATCCGCATCCAGGACAAAGCTCGGGGCGTAGGCTTCGATTGGGAAAAGAAGGAGCAGGTTTGGCAGAAAGTGGAAGAGGAAATGCAGGAGTTCAAGGATGAATTCAATGTCGAGTCTGGCAAGCCGGTTGATAAATCAAAGGCCATGGCTGAATTTGGGGATCTGCTTTTTTCGTTGGTCAACTATTCCCGTTTCCTGGAAATCGATGCTGAAGAGGCGCTGGAGCGCACTAACAAAAAATTCATCAAGCGGTTTCAATACCTGGAAACTGAATCCGCGAAAGACGGAAAAAAGATGGGTGAAATGACCTTGGCCGAAATGGATAAGTATTGGGAACAAGCTAAATCAATCTGATGAGTCTCATTAATCTTCATCGCATTCGCCAAACTGCCATTGACAAAAATTGGAAAGAAATGGAATCGTTTTTCAATTCTTCCATCCAGTTAAAACATAGCGGCATCCGCATCGACCTCACTGATATATCAAAACCGCTGGTTTTTATAGATGAGGTTCAGGATTTTCACAGGGGCGGTATCGGAACAGAAGCCGTTAACGGAGCTGTCATTGCCATGCTTACCGATCTTGCTATTGGACTTTTGGGGCTGGCTCATTTTTCAGAAGGCATGACGGGCACGAGCAACCTAAGCATCAACTATGTGAAACCATTACTTGCCAAAAAAGTAGTTGTAAAAGCGGAGCAGACTGAAGTTGTCGGGAAAAGAATTTTTGGCATCGTACGCGTTATGAATGAGGAAAACGAAGTTTGCGCCTATGCGACAGGCGCTTTGGCAAAAGGGATTCTAAACTAATGTAGAGATATTCAAAAATACAGCAACACTTAACGGAGTCCGAAATTTTTCTTAGTTATCCCAATCAAAATATTCATCTTTTTGAAGCTCGACTTCTTTCTTCTTTTTAATTCCACGATTTAAAAAAGCGTCTTTCAGCTCTTTCACTTCTTTCTTAAGATCGCTGACGATTTTCTTTTTAGTCGCCTCCTTGTCGAGCTTCACTTCGTAGTTGTCGGTTGTGCCTACAATTTTCAAAAAAACTTTCGTCTGCCCGCCTGTCTCCTCAATTGCTCCAAAAGCCTCATCCGGGTCAATCTTCTTCCGGCTGCGTAACGGAGCTATCACACGATAGTCAATTTGCTGGTCGAATGAATGCGTCCCGCTGATGGCGATTGTCGTAGCATTGCTCCGCACTTCCATCTGCGGAATATAGATCGTACGGTTTTCGATGTGAATATCATTTCTTAAGTCAGCAAACCGCAGGTGATTGAGCGTTTCGTCATCGATATAGCGGTTCAGTTTTTGGACAGGTTCGAAATTATTGAGCTCACCGTTTTTAATAAGCACCCCAATATCGGCCGTCAATGTTTCAGGATAAAGTTTCAAATTCTCATTCAGGGCCATCTCCAGGCTTACATCGGCTATGGCTTGCCCTTTCAAATGTTTGGCTTGTATAAAATCCTGGTAGAAATTCTCAAACACATAAAAAACACTGTCCACATTTATGCCATCCACTTTGAATGAAGACGACACATCAATGGCTTTATGGTTTTTGGCATCTACAATACCACTGGCGATAAGTGAACCGCCCATGGCTTTAAAAAACACATTGCGGGAAACCGCCAATTTATTCTTTACAAGCAAGTCACCTTTAATCTCTCTCGGTGAAAAGCGCTTGTACTTCATTCTCCTCACATTGCAATTAAAATTCATATGAAGATCTGTGGGTATCTCAAAACCAAAATCTTTCGAGCCTGATTCACCCAAACCGAAAGTCAGCAATTGGTCCACGTCCAGAAAATCAGATCGCAGGTCCGCTTCAATTCCGATCGGTTGATTTTCAAAGAGAAGAAACGTTATCACATTTTTAAGGAATCCATTCAGAAGAAAATCACTACGTTCCAGCTTCCCGCTCACATTGCTCATGGCGATGTCGTTTCGATTAAATTGCAACGAGCCATTGAGGTTTTTGAAATGAATCCTCTGCTTGCCGGAGGCAAAAGCAACGTCTTTCAAATCCAGCGTCCCGGTGGCCTGAACCTGCTGAGCGGTAGTCTTATTTTTCAACAAGGAAATCTTGCCATCCAATGTGATATCTGCTTTCACCTCGCCGGAGAGATCCATGACATTATCGATCGGGTAAAAATTCTGAATAGATGCCGCATCGATATCGCCCTTGAATTTGAGTGATACGTACGGGTCTTCGAAATCCTGTATTGAAAGTTCCGATTCAAACCGGTTGCCATTCAGTTTCCCTGAAAAGTCCTTCAGGAAAAGTTCTGCCCTGGAAAAATCAGTTGGTGAAGGGCTGGCAAACGAACCACGAAGATTCGCGCCCTCAATTTTGGATTTGTAATCAGGATGGAAGAACGATGCGTTTTTACAGCCAAATTCAATCGAGATAAAAGGCTTCAGAATTTCACCTTTCAGCGAAAGTGAAAAATAGACATCGCCTTTGCTTTGGTAAGCTTTTAATTTTTTAGTCGCGCTCTCCGGAAAAAGGGACAGGACAGTTTGGATATCGGTGTTTTTTCCTTTGGCTTTTACGTTGACTACATCCGTCTTTTTAAAATTGTAATCTCCTTCTACATCAAACACGGAATTTCCTAAGTCAAGAGTGGCTTTTTCTACCGAAACATTTTTGTTCGTGTCGTCATAGTTCACGACAGCATCGATGTCAAATCTCTTTTTTTCTAGCAGTGATAAATTTCTGATCCCTATTTTTCCAATAGTGACATCGCCCTTGGTTTCGATTTTGTAAACATTACTGTTGAGGCTTACGGAGGCTACAAGGTCTTCACTTTCAAAGATGTGATGCTGTAACGCCTGCAAATCCTGGTAAACTACTGTAGTCCGTGTAAGTTTTACCTTGTGTAAATCGAATGAAATACTTTTCTCTTCTGTTTTACCCTGCTCTTTTACAACTGCAAAATTCGTTCGTCCTTTTTCGTCAATTTTTAGGTGGGTTTCACTCTGATCGATCTTCAATCCACGAATCGCATACTTTCCCCTCCAGGTTTCCAGGGGATTGAGATAAAAGGAGATCGTCTTTGCTGTAAGTAAAGGGTAAATGCCCGGATGGCTGTCTTCGACATAAACATCCGTAAACGTGATCGCAAGATTGGGAAATCCCTGCCAGGCCGAAACATCAATCCGGCCGATCTGCACCGGAGTACCCAGGCTTTTATTGGCTTCCCGGATAAATTGGCGGATAATCCGGTCTTTGAATAAGATCACTGAACCTCCGAACGCGATGATCAAAACCACTAGCGACAGCGTGAGATAGAAAAATATTTTCCTGACAGCCTTCAAGATTAAAAAATTGATTGCTGCAAAAATACCTATTCTCGTGAAGAGATTACCAGGTCAATGTATGAACTGCGAAATGAGTTACTACACGACTTCGAAGACTTCAGCAGAAGCTCGCTTCAAGTACTCATCATAATCGTAAGGAGAGTCTCCTCCTTCCAGCAGGCATCCTTCCGGAATAGTTGGATAGATTTCCTCAAAATTCTTAACCATGTTCATGAAGACGCGCCTGTATACGTGTGAACGATTGATTTTTTCAGGGTGATCAATGCCAGAAGCAGCGAGCAGCTCTACGAAGCTTTCGACCGTGTTTTTATGAAAATTGGCTACACGGACTTTTTTATCTTCGATCACAAGCCCTTTCATCAATGACGGGTTTTGAGTAGCCACACCCGTGGGGCATGTATTTTTATTGCACTCAAGTGCCTGGATACAACCGAGTGCCATCATCATGGCTCGTGCACAGTTACAGGTGTCTGCACCGAGCGCCATGGCTCGCACCATGTGGAAACCCGTAAGCACTTTACCTGAAGCAATCAATCTTAACTTTCCACGGATACCGAATCCAATCAATGCATTGTCGACAAAAGCAAGAGCATCGAGAAGCGGCATACCTACAGAATTGGTAAACTCCGGTGGTGCTGCACCTGTTCCTCCTTCGCCTCCGTCCACGGTGATGAAGTCGGGATAGCTGTTGAGTTGCACCATCGCTTTACATATTGAAAGGAATTCACTCTTGCGTCCCAGGCACAGTTTAAAACCAACAGGTTTGCCTCCTGAAAGCGTCCGTAACTTTTCAATGAACTTGATCAATTCAATTGGTGTAGTGAATGCACTATGAAATGGAGGGGAGAATACTGTAGTGCCGGGTTTCACCAAACGTATGGCAGCAATCTCAGGAGTGTTTTTCGCGGCAGGTAAAATTCCACCGTGGCCTGGTTTTGCGCCTTGTGAGAGCTTAACCTCAATCATCTTCACATTGGGCTTGGTAGCATTTTGCTGAAAAGCAGAGTCGGAAAATTTTCCATCCTCAGAGCGGGCACCAAAATAACCTGTACCAATCTGCCAAATGATGTCACCACCATTTTTCAGGTGATAAGGACTTAATCCGCCTTCGCCAGTATTATGTGCGAAACCTCCAATTTTCGCACCTGCATTCAGTGACTCGATCGCATTTTGACTCAGCGATCCAAAGCTCATTGCCGACACATTGAGCACGCTCATGTCATAAGGCTGGGTACATTTCTCCCCGCCAAATCGCAGCCGGGGGTTATGATCCATTTTATGAAAATCTCTGGGTGAAATGGAGTGTGTCATCCATTCATAACCTTCGGCATAAACATCCAGTTGTGTTCCAAAAGGGATAGTATCAATCTGTTTTTTTGCACGCTGGTAAATGACAGAGCGCTCGTTACGATTGATAGGCGAACCATCTGTATCACTTTCCACAAAGTATTGCTGGATTTTAGGGCGGAGGTCTTCAAAGACATATCTCAATCTTCCAAACAGGGGAAAATTCCGTTTAATGGATTGCCTCACCTGGATTATATCCGCGATGCCCATATAAATAAAAGGCAAGACGAGGATGTAAATAAATACTGCATCTATCCAGAAGTATGTCCATACTCCAATAGCTGCAACGATAACAAAGGAGATGAGTAGAAAAAGCTGTCGATTGTTCATAGACAAGATAAGTTTTGGTGCTGGAAGTTAAGCAAGGGAAATCTAATTAGCCAATAAGATAATCAGATGATTGTATAGCTCTTTGGGTTCGTTATGATTCGGTCCGACTTACGAGGCCGCAATCTTCATCACTGCGTCAATCAACCGGTCGAGGTCTTTTGTGGTGGTGTAAACGTGTGGAGTAACTCGCACTGCATTCACATTTTCCCACTTGATCGTGGTCGTGTGGATCTGGTATTCGCTCATCAGTTTTGAACCAATATCGCTCACGTCCATTCCATCAATGCTAAATGTGCCTAATGCACAAGAGTATTCCGGTTTCAATGAAATGTGAAGTTTAACTCTCGGGTTTTTCAATACTGCCGTACACCAATAGGTCTTCAGATAATGTAAACGTTCCTGTTTTCTACGGCTTCCAATGGCGTTATGAAAATCGATGGCTTGCCCGATCGCCTGTTCAGGGGCGAAAGACCTTGTCCCCAAAGCCTCGAACTTATGAATATCGCCACTCTGTGGTTTGTCGGTCGGGAACAACGGCCACGTTTTCTCAATCCGGTCTTTACGAATAAACATCAACCCCGTGCCGAACGGTGCACAAAGCCATTTGTGCAAACTGGCTCCGAAATAGTCGCAGTTAAAATCTGAAATTTTGTAGTCCATTTGGGCAAAAGAATGTGCAGCATCGACAATAGAAATGATTCCTCGCTTGCGCGCCTCCGCACAAAGTTTAGCCGCAGGCAACACCTGTCCGGTCCAGGTCATCATGTGTGTGATGTGCCAGATTTTCGTCTTGGAAGTAGTTGCATCGATATAGGCCTTCAATACAATGTCATCATTGTCGAGTGGCAGGCTAAGGTTGATCCAGTTGATCTTCACACCTTCACGCATCTCGCGCTGTTTCCAGGCATGGATCATGTTGGGGTAATCCTGCTTGGTCATCACAATTTCATCACCGCGTTGCATGTCAATTCCCCAAGTGAAAGTACCGAGTGCCTCCGTGGTATTTCTATTGATAGCAATTTCCTCGGACATCGCTCCGGCCAGGTCAGCCAGTTTTCTGCGTAAAGGCTCGCGACCTTTATCGAGAATTTGCCACATATAATAAGTGGGTGCTTCATTACTCAGATGATAATAGCGGTCTACTGCATCCTGCACCACTTTAGGCTGAGGACTGCAACCACCATTGTTCAGATTTAAAATATTTGGAGTGACGGTATAAGCCTGTGCCATGCGCGCCCACAAGTCTTCATCATTGGCGGCATCGAGCGGAGACAGTTTATTCAATTCAACTAAAGCATCCGAAACATCTTCTGACATTGCCTGGCTCAGAAATGGAGTTAGCGACATGGCACCTGCCAAGCCCATTGTTTTTTGAAAGAACGACCTGCGTGATGACATAGGTTTTTAGTTTAGTCATACAAAATACAAATTTTAAAACTGGGTTAACACCAATTCTACATTGGAGGTATGGAATCTGTCATCTAACGGTTACTTTTGCGGGCCAAAACAAGAGAAATGAGTTTTAAAATAGAGGAGACGCTCGAAAAACACGTGTTGACCGAATGTGCCGAAATGATGAGCCGATCAGAACCCTGGATCACTTTGCAACGGGATCTCAACGGTTGTATCGATGCAATGAATGGAGATTATAAAGAAGTTTATGTTGCCAGACGCCACCGCGAGCTCCTCGGATTCATTGTCCTTCAAATGCAAGGTGCTTTCAAAGGGTACATTCAAAGCATTTGTGTATCTCCTGACACTCGTGGGTCAGGAATCGGAACGGCTCTGATTCAATTTGCAGAAAAAAGAATTTTTACTGTTTCCCCGAATGTATTCATGCTGGTCTCAGCTTTCAATAGCAAGGCTGCAGACCTCTATTCACGCCTCGGTTATGAAAAAATCGGAGATCTGAAAAATTTTGCCATTGATGGCCACAATGAGTTTCTTCTTCGAAAGACTATCGGTTCATTGAAGAGCTTTCAAAAAAAATAACAAGCCTGATGAATTTCGCTTTTGTATTCGACATGGATGGTGTAATCGTAGACACTAATCCTTATCATAAAATCGCCCTTCGCCAGTTTGCCGAAAAATACGGTTACCACCTCGATGAAGAGGGTCTAGTAAAGAAGATTTATGGGCGAACCAACAAAGAATGGATTCCTAATTTGTTCGGCCGTGAACTTTCAGTCGAAGATCTTTACAAATACGGTGAAGAGAAGGAAGAAATGTTCAGAGTATTGTATAAGAAAGACATCACTCCCTTGAAAGGCCTTCGCAGTTTTCTCGATCAGATGGATGAATTAAAAATCCCCAGAGCTATCGGGACCTCTGCACCAAAAAGCAACCTTGATTTTACGTTAGAAGGAACTGGTTTGCGAAAATATTTTCCAATCACATTGCACGAAGCAGATGTCGCCAAGGGCAAACCTGATCCTGAAGTCTATATCAAATGTGCGGCACGATTGACTATGCCAACGGCACAATGTATTGTTTTCGAAGATTCACTTTCAGGTGTAGCTTCCGCTCAGGCTGCGGGATGTCCCGTAGTTGGTGTCGCCACAACGCATTCACCTGAAGAGTTGGGTACAAAAGTGACTATCCGGGATTTTTCAGAAATGACTCCTTCGCAAATTATTGCGGCATTCGAAAAATCCTGAAGCTAGTCGTTGTCGATAAAGCGCTTTGTGATTGGTTGATAAGAATCGATGCGCCTGTCTCTCATGAAGGGCCAGTGCACCCGCACGCTGTCGGTACGGTCGAGATCTATTTCGGTAACATTCACTTCTTCCTTATCGTGCGAAGCGTTGTAGAGTAACCTTCCAAGAGGATTCGCAATAAAAGAACCGCCCCAAAACTTCATAGCGCCATTTTGTTCAAGCCCCACGCGATTGACACTCACCACATGCACACCATTGGCAACCGCATGACTTCGCTGAATGGTTTGCCACGCTCCATATTGTTCATTGTTGGTCGCTTCATCCTGTGATGTTGCCCAGCCGATAGCCGTGGGGTAAAACAAAATTTCTGCTCCCATCAACGCGGTAATGCGCGCAGCTTCTGGATACCATTGATCCCAGCAAATCAAAATGCCTATCGTTGCGAATTTTGTATGGAAGACTTTATAACCCAAATCACCGGGAGTAAAATAGAATTTCTCGTAGTAGGACGGATCATCAGGGATGTGCATTTTGCGATACTTCCCAAGGTAAGTACCGTCAGCATCGAGTACGGCCGTGGTGTTATGGTAAATGCCTTGCGCTCTTTTCTCGAACAGTGAAGCGATGATCACAACACCCAGTTCTTTCGCCAGAGCAGCCAGTTTATCCGAAGAAGGTCCGGGAATGGACTCTGCCAATTTAAAATTCTCATAATCCTCCACGTCACAGAAATACAGCGATGTGAAAAGCTCCTGGAGACAAATGATCTGCGCTCCTTTTTGAGCTGCTTCTCTTACTTTGGAGATCGCTTTTGCGAGGTTCTCTTCTTTATTTGACGTGCAACTCATTTGCACGGTCCCGATTTTAACATTCTTTTGTGGCACTGCTGAAAAATTTGATCACAAAAATATAAAAAAGTACCCGCTGGTGGCACGCTTGAAAGAATAATTGAAACATTGCCAAGCCACCTGCGTTTTCCATGCAAAAGACCACACACCCACCTATCGATTTTTCTATACTTTTTTCAAGTTCCGTTTTTAACTTAATACCCAAATAACAGTCTATGAAAAAAGTAATGTTGTTCTATTTTGTCATTAGTGCTTTAGTGTTTTCGTGCAGCAAAGAAACTGTAAAGACCCCCGGGCAGGTTGCGGCCGATCAAATTAGCTCGGTGGTAAGTAAAGAGTCCATTACCTATGTGGTCATCAACGAATTGGTAGGTTCGTACTCTTCGTCCACAGCTCCGCAGAAGTTTACACTCAGTGGTGAGTTTATTGTAACTCCATCTAATACTAGTAGTCCGGTTTACTACGATCTGGACAGGCTTGACCGATTTGCAGTAGGTACAGCTACCCTAGGTCAAACCACTATCACTGCGTTATTTGTTTACCTCGAATAACCTCTCACCATCTCTCTCTTTCCCGGCGGACCTGGAAGAGACTCTACTTCAAGTCCAAGCGATTTCAAATCGCGCTTCAGTTGGCCTTTGGCGCAATAGGTGACGAACACTCCCTTGCTGGCCATCGATTTCGTGACTTTCTCGAGAATGGGCTTTTCCCACATTTCAGGCTGCTTGCTTGGTGCAAAGGCATCAAAAAAAATAATATCGAATGCTTTTTCCCGAAGAATCATATCCTGAATCTTTCCTTTTTGTTTTTTCAATAGAAAATTGGCGGAAATAGAAACAGGCAAATTCCATTCAGCTCTGTGCAATTCATGAAAATATTTCTCAGATTCGAAACGTAAGTGGTGAGCATAATTCAACTGCTCCACAAATGCCATGTCCACGGGGAACGCCTCGATTGTTGTGTATTCTATCTCCAGGTTTTTTTTAGCTGCCTCTTGCAATGTGAGCAGGGCGTTGAGGCCGGTACCAAATCCTATCTCAAGGATGGAAAATTTTTTCTTTGGATTTCTTACCTGCCAAAATTGCAACCCGTTCCTAATAAACACGTGAAGGGATTCCTGAACGGCTCCGTGAGTGGAATGATAAGTTTCGTTTAGTGTTTCATTCAGCAAAGAATGTGAACCGTCCCCGGTTTCGATGATCTTGAGTTGACTCACATTTTGGAAATAAGCGCCACAGCCATGGCATTCACTCCTTCTTCGCGGCCAACGTATCCCAGTTTTTCATTGGTGGTGGCCTTTATGGAAACGTCATCTTCGGAAATATTCATCAGGGGGCCCAACACTTTTTTCATCTCCGAAATGTGAGGGTTGACTTTAGGTTTTTCCAGGCAGATCGTGCAATCCACGTTCTCAATTTGCCATCCTTTCTCTTTTAGCATGCGTGCTACGTCCTGCAGAAAGAATTTGGAATCTTTGCCTTTCCAACGAGGGTCTGTGTTGGAATAGTGAAACCCGATGTCGCGCAGGTTGGCGGCCCCTAGCAATGCATCACAAATAGCGTGGATCAGCACGTCAGCATCGCTATGTCCCAGTGCTCCTTTTTCTGATGCCAGTTTAATTCCGCCCAGCCAGAATTCGCGCCCCTCGACCAACGGATGTACATCAAATCCAAGTCCTACCCTGATTTTCATTTGACAGCATTATAGTACATCACACTTGAATTTTCTTCCATGAGAATTTCCGATGCAACGCGGTGAATATCGGCAGTGGAGACCTTTTCAATTTCCCCAATCTCTTTATTAACTAAGTCAGCATCTCCGCTCAGTGAAGCAAACGCCAGGTTCATCGCCCGGTTCATCACTTCCACTTCACCAAATTCAATTGATGCGGTCGACTGGTTCTTTACCTTTTGAAGTTCTTCTTTCTCCACTCCATTCTTTATCACACTCTGTAAAACAATATCCACTTCTCTTTCTGCATCTTCCAACTTAATTCCGTCCTTAACGCGACCGTTGACCACGATGAGTCCGGGGTCGATTGTTCCCATAACGAAAGACGAAACGGAAGTAAAAATCTCTTTCTCCTGAACCAGAGATTGGTACAGTCTGCTCGAATGTCCTCGGCTCAAAACATCACTCAGCAAGTCGGATGCATAGTAGTCTTTATGAAAACGTCCGGGCATATGGTATGTTTTGTAAAGTGCGTTAGCAGGCACTTTGGCCTCCACGTTCAGCAACCGTTTACCAAGCTGCCTAGGTTCCATTGACAATTTTCTTTCTCTCTTTTTTCCGGCAGGTATCGGGCCAAACCATTTTTCTGAAAGTTTCCTGACTTGCTCCACTGTGACATTTCCGGCTACCACGAGCACTGCATTGTTCGGCACATAGTGAGTGAAGAAAAAATCCCTCACATCGTCCATTGTCGCATTCTCAATATGTGAAATCTCCTTACCTATCGTGGCCCACAAATAGGGATGTGTTGTATACGCCAGTGGACGGAGTTTCAGCCACACATCACCGTAAGGCTGATTCAGGTAACGCTGCTTAAATTCCTCAATCACAACTTTACGCTGCACCTCAAGGACTTTAGGATCAAAAGACAAACTCAACATCCGGTCGCTTTCAAGCCAAAAACCTGTTTCCAGATTTGAGGCCGGCACCGTGAGGTAGTAGTTGGTGATATCCGTATTTGTGAAAGCATTGTTTTCACCACCAACTAACTGCAGGGGCTCATCATAGCTGGGAATATTTTTAGACCCGCCAAACATCAGGTGTTCGAATAAATGAGCAAAACCTGTCTTGTCTGGATTCTCATCCCGTGAGCCCACATCATAGAGGATATTCATCACTGCAATCTGAACTGAGCGGTCCTCGTGCACGATTACACGAAGGCCGTTGTCTAGGGTAAATTCACTGAAGGAGATCATAAAAAAGATTACAAATTACAAATTTCACAGCATTGGGCGGATTATGAATTTCATTCGCTTCATTTTTGGTGACGGCCAACTGAAATCTGAAATAAAATTGCAAACTTCGCGGTCTTATGGCAGATCATTCTTTTCGATTTTCAGAGGTTTCTGAGCCGCACCGGGTGCGCACACTACAAATTCTCAAGCAGTATCCGGATGTGAAAAAATTAATGGGCAAGAATCCGCTCACGATTTTTGCAATTATCGGTCTGGTTGGCGGGATGATTTTCTTGTCCTACCTGGTGAAAGATTCAGCCTGGTGGGTTGTTTTGCTGGTAGCCTATGGCGTTGGCGCTTTCTTCAATCACGCGCTCTTTGTGATGATCCACGAATGTTCCCACCATCTCCTTTTCAAAACTAAAGCCCTGAACCGGGTGGCTGCGATAGTTTCTAACATGCCGCATATTTTTCCTTCTGCAATTTCATTTGAACGCTATCACATCAAGCATCATTCTTTTCAAGGCGTCCATGAGCTTGATGCAGATTTGCCCGATTTCTGGGAGGCCAAATTTTTCAACAACTCCACGCTGGGTAAAGCATTTTGGTTGTTGCTCTTCCCGGTATTCCAGGTGATCCGCACTTTCCGTTTGAAAGAAATCAAACCGGTAGATGGTTGGATCATCACCAACTGGGTTGTGCAAATCGCTTTCAATGTTGCTCTTTGGATGTTCTTCGGCCCAAAAGCTTTTGCTTTTATGCTATTGAGTTTTTTCTTCTCCGTGGGCTTACATCCACTTGGAGCACGATGGATACAGGAGCACTATTTGACTTTGAGTGAAACCCAGGAAACATATAGTTATTATGGCCCACTCAATGCCGTAGCCTTTAACGTAGGCTATCACAACGAGCATCACGATTTTCCATCCATTCCGTGGAACCGTTTGCCTGAATTGAAAAAGAGTGCGCCAACTTATTATGACACACTCTTCTCTCATCAATCCTGGACCAAGCTTTTCTTCCGGTTCCTGTTCGATAAGAATATTTCTCTTTACTCCCGCATCATGCGAAATGAGCGCGGTAAGGTGAAACTCACTGATGAGAGCAAACCGGATATGGATTTAGTGAAATCTACTCCAGTATAACGCGTTCCCGTTTCGGATACTTGACTTCGTACTGAAGATTGATTTCTTTTTGCTGCTGCGGATCGATAACCAAATCCCAGGAGACTTTACCGGTCTTTTCATTGAAAATTCCTTTGGTGATCTCTACCGGAGTTACAGAGATATCGCTAACAACTGAAACAGGGATTTGATCGAAAAGCGTGAGCTTTATCGCCTGTGATTTTTTATTTCTTACAGTTATTTTAAATCCACGGGTATCAACGGTGTTGCTTCCGATCGTTTTGCGCTTAGTGAATTGTTCGTTTTTGACTCGCCCGATAACGATGCTTCTATCCCGTCCCAACGAAATATTCAACGTGTCTTGAAGTGATTTTGCATTCAGAAGTGACCGGCCGATATAAGCATCTTCGAAATACAAATTGGCTTCGCCTTCTAGCAGATTATATTGATCCCATTGTGTAATCTTCGCCATCAGGAAAGCGTCTTTATCAAGTTTGGGGATAGCGTAATATTGATACATCGCATCAATCTCATGCTTCTTCAATTCAACCATGAGTTTATCCCCATTGGATTTGATCGAATAGGGTGTTGCAACTTCGATTTGAACGGTGGTTTGATTTTCGATCATCGTGGTAATAATCGGCCTGGATTTTTCTCTTTCCCCTTCTCTTCCATAAGTTTCACCACTGGCACCTCCAACTCCATAAGCTGTCACTACGACCTCGCTTAATTGTGTCACATCTGCCGCCATTTGAAGATTCATTTCAGATCGAGTCACGGCTACCTCCTTAGTCTGGAGGCCGATGAAAGAAAAAACAAGTTGTTGAGAGCCGTCGGGCAGAGTCATGCTGTAGAAGCCCTCAGCATCTGTAACCGTCCCATTGGTCGATCCTTTGGCAATCACGTTCACTCCAGGCAAGGGCTTGCCGTCTTCATCGAGTACTCTTCCTTTCACCCTGCTTATCGAATTTGCTGCAAGTACGTAGCCACTTTTATCAACGACAGTATACCTGGCAAAATTCAAATTCCAAGTATTCAGTTCAGGTATGAGTCCGCTTTGGTTTGGATCGCCATTGGAAAACCGAAGTTTTACATTCTTCCAGTCAACACCTGTATTTTGAAAGACTTCAGCCTTGTATGTGAGCTCCAGTGGTTTTTTGATGCTTTGAACACGAATGTCGTATTTCGGAAACCAGCCTGCGTTGGAAACGAGGTAAGTCAAATCAAGCTTTGTAGTCACTGGAGTGTCTGCGTTTACTCTGATCTCAAGCTCACTGGTCGGAGACGATTTCAAATCGTTCAAGGTGCTGAGCTGTAACACAAGTTTATCACGTCCCCTTCTCTTTACTTCGATGCTTTTAACAAGATGAATTTCCTCCTCCTTGATTTTCGAAACTTCAGATTCAAACAGATCAATAGTTTGTTTCAATTGAGTCACGGTAACTGCTACGTTTTGAGATCCAATTTTTTTGTTCTCATCCAGAACGCTTTGTTTTTCTTTCAGAACAACCATTCTGCTTTCGTCTTTGGATATCAGGAACTCCAGGCCTTCGATCGCTTTCTTCACACTATCGATTCTCGTATCTTTTCTCAATTCATTCAGGTGATTGATTTTATGATTGACCGCCAAAATGGTAAAGTCTCCATCTGCCTTTACACGTACACTTTTACCGTCAAGGAACGGAGAGAGGTTTTTGACTTTAAGAATTGTATTGCCCGCCGGAATCAGGATACTCCCCGATTCAAAAATCTGGGCTCCGCTCAGAAAGACTGTCACTTCCTTTATTTCGGTCTTGAATTCCTTTTCCTTAAAATCTTGTGAAAAGGCAACTGTGCCGATGAGCAGTATGCTAAAAGTAAATATCAGTTTCATAGGCTTTTTTTAGCCAGGATGCAATGAACTATGATATTCCACAAAACATCTTTGTCTTAATTTCAGCCTCAGGTGTAAATACCGTTTGGTGGAGTAGTAGTCGCGGCTATCTTTATAAAAACCTAAACCCATGAAAAAATTAACCTATTTCCTTCTGCTGATCCCATTCCTGGGATTTTCACAAAACCTGAAATCGGGAGGCAAGTTGAAGCCGGAACAAGCCATCATGGATATCCGGCACTACACTATCAATCTGGATATTGACCCCGAGAAGAAATACATCAAGGGTTTCTGTGAAATTGATTTTAACCTGACACAACCATCCACCACGCTCTTGTTTGATTTTTGGCATGGGCTTAAGGTGAACAAAGTTTTTGTGAATGGAAAAGAACAAGCATTTCAACATGGAGATGACGATATCATTCGTATTGCGCAGAATCTACCCGCTCAAAAAGCCAAAGTTAAAATCGACTACGAAGGCGCACCCGGCATTTCGGAGCGCGCACCGTGGACTGGTGGTTTTCAATGGGAAAAAGACAGTAAAGGGAATCCGTGGGTAGCCATTACCTGCCAGGGTGAAGGTGGAAAAATTTTCTTCCCTTGCAAAGATCACCCCAGTGATGAGCCGGACGAAGGCGCGGACCTGTACCTCTCCGTCCCTCAGGGTTTGACAGCGGCCGCTCCGGGAATGCTGATCAATCAATCCAACAAAAAAGATAAAACGATTTTTCACTGGCAGACAAAATACCCGATCAGTAACTATTGCCTCGTTTTCAACATTGGCAAATACAAAAAAGTAAGCCGTAACTACACTACGGTGAATGGAACAGTGGTACCTATGGATTTTTATGTGCTAGAAGAAAATGAATCAAAAGCCATGCACGAACTCGACCTGATGGCTGAAGCGTGCCGTATTCTCGAAAAGTACTTTGGTGAATATCCCTGGGCTAAAGAAAAAATCGGGTTGTGCGAAACTCCTCACCTCGGTATGGAACATCAGTCGCTAATCGCTTATGGGAATAAATTCAAATATCAAAAAGTAGGTAACGAAGATTTTGACTGGTTGCTGGTTCATGAATTCGGTCACGAATGGTGGGCCAACAAAGTCACCAACCGCGACTGGGCACACATGTGGATACAAGAAGGCATTTGCACGTTTGCCGATGCGTTACATATCCAGGAAGTGGGTGGCAAAGAAGAATACATGAAGCGCATGCAGAACACTGCGCGGCACACCCAAAATAAAACACCCATCGTGCAGGGTGATGAAATTGATTCTGATCAATCCTACCATGGCGATATTTATGGAAAAGGAGCTTTCTTCATGCACACACTGCGCTACATCATGGGTGACGATGTATTCTTCCCTACCATCAAGAAGTTATCGACCGATCCACAGTACACCTACATCAACACTGTTACCACCAATGATGTCGACAAACTTTTCAGCGGGGCTTATGGCAAAAGCCTGACTCCGCTATTTGACCTGTATTTACGTACTATTAACAAGTTGGAAATCTCAGTCAAGCAAACGGATACCGAGAAGTATAATATTCAGTTGTTAAACCTGGATATGGAGATTCCTGTGGAAGTGGTTACGAGCGCGGGTAAGCAAAAACTGACACTGAGTAAAAAAGCACAGGTCATTAATAGTTCAACGCTACCAACAATTGACCCCGATGTATATTACCTGAAGAAGGTAATCATCGAATAAATTGTATCAGAGAAAAAAACTCTTTTTAGTATCGGTTCTCTTTTTGTCTTGCAGCTGGGGATTTTTCGGACATCAGAAAATCAACAGACTGGCGGTATTCACTTTGCCGGTGGAGATGGTCTCATTTTACAAAAAGAACCTCAGATACATTGAAGAATCCGCAGTAAACCCAGATAAGCGAAGATATATTGTTCCGGAAGAAGCTCCGCGTCATTTCATTGACCTTGACGTCTATGGCGACAGTGCTGTATTCAAGCTTCCACGATACTGGAAATTTGCTGTAGAGAAATTCGGGGAAGATTCTCTTCAGAAGCATGGCATCCTTCCCTGGAATATCCAGCGGGTGTACTTGCAATTGAAAGACGCTTTTTTCGTCCGCAACCCGGAAAGAATCTTAAAACTTTCGGCAGATCTCGGTCATTACATTGCTGATGCTCATGTGCCACTGCATACAACCAGAAATTACAATGGGCAGCTTACAGGTCAGACGGGCATCCATGCCTTTTGGGAATCAAGGCTTCCCGAGTTGTATTATTCCACCTACGATTTTTATACAGGAAAGGCAACTTACATCTCCAACGTGCAACAGGAAGCCTGGAAAATCATTGCGCACACCAACCAGGCCCTGGATACAGTTCTACGTTTTGAAAAGCAGTTGAATGAAAAGTGGGGCGACCGGAAATACAATTTTGAAACACAAGGAAGGCAAACCATCAGAGTTTATTCAGAAAACTACTCCCGGGCTTATCATGAACAACTTTCAGGAATGGTAGAGCGGCAGATGCGCGCGAGTGTTCATATGATCGGAAGTATTTGGTACACCGCTTGGGTCGATGCGGGTCAGCCGGATTTGAAATCACTGATTGACTACAAGCCTTCACAAGAAGAACTCAAAGAGCGCGAGGAAGAGTTGAAAAAATGGAAGTCGGAACGGTTTAAGATTACAGATGACACACTACATACTCGTTAGTTAATAAATAATTCTACCATTTACTTACCACTCCCGTTAATATTTTGTTAAAGCAAAAACCTCCTTTGTTTGACTTCGTTGCACGAGCAAATTATAAATTTTTTAAAGATGAAAATTCTACTATTAGGAGGCCTTGCTTTTGTTTTAAGTAGCTGCCAACAAAATACCAAATCCAGTATTTCAAAAGCAGAGATGCTGCAACTTGTAAAATCTCTGGACGATCAATTTAGTATCGGAGTAAAAACGAGAGATTTGACTTTGCTCACCAATATATATTCCGATAGTGCTCGGTATGTGGCAGCGAACCGAGAGGTCTTTGTCGGCAAAAAAAAGATTGGGGAGGATTGGGCAGAGTTTCTTAAACTTAACACTGTTGATTTAATTTTGAATATCAATTATGTAAGTGGTACTCGTGAGGTAATTTATGAAACAGGCACGGGCTATACACAATATGACGACTCAACAAAATGGGATTTCAATTACGTTAATGTTTGGCGCTTGCAAAAAAACGGAAGCTATAAACTGGAGGTGGACACCTACATGCCAAGATTTCGAAAAAAGATATAATTAAATTTTAGAGAGTTAGTATGCCGATTACAATACAGGTATATAATGAGGAGCACAAACAAGGGGTGATAACCTTAATACTTGACATACAACAAAATGAGTTTAAAATTCCCATTACAATCGACCAACAACCAGATCTTAATAAAATAGCTGACTACTATCAGGCTGATAACGGGAATTTTTGGGTTGCAACAATTGACGGTAAGGTAATAGGCACCCTTGGCCTGTTGGATATAGGAAATTCACAAGGAGCCCTTAGAAAAATGTTTGTTAAGGATTTATACAGGGGACAAACATATGCAGTCGGGCAGCTACTTCTTGACACCCTCCTATCTTGGACAAAAGAGAATAAATACGCCAGTATATTTCTGGGTACCACCGAGAAGTTTATTGCTGCTCAAAAATTTTACAGACGAAACGGTTTTAAAGAAATTTCAATGGAATCATTGCCAAACAATTTTCCCGTCATGACGGTTGATAAAATATTTTATAGGCTAGACATTTAAATACTAGCTTTCACTAAGAAAAGTCGATTACTCTTCAGCAATCGACTCACAATAAATTATTTTAAAACTTCCTCACATGGCCACTGCCGGAAGAATGACTGTTCAGTTGACTTGGATTGCCTTTGTAGGTCACACTTCCACTTCCGGAGACTGAAGCATCAAGAGCATCTTTTACATTAATCTCTACATCTCCTGATCCGGAAATCCGAACTTGGCATTTTGAAACTTCGAGATCGGAAGCCAGCACTTTTCCAGAGCCACTGATCTTCGCTTTAATTTCGTTAGCTGTGCCCCTGGCGACAATCTTTCCTGAACCGGAAACACTTACATCAGCTCTGCCGGAAATTGCCACCTGTGCATTTACTTTGCCAGAACCGCTGATACTGCTGTCAAAATCTTTGCAGTTTCCCTTCACCTCAATTTCCCCACTTCCGGAAACATCCGCATTCAGCATTCCCTTACTATCGGTTTCGATTTGCAATGAGCCCGAGCCACTCACTTTGAGTTCTAAATCTCCCGTGGAGAGTTTTCCTTCACCAATCAGATCGCCAGAGCCCGCCACACTGAGGTATTCGATGGTGCTCATCGTTACATAAGCTGTGATTCTGTTATCGTCACGCCAACTCCAGTCTGTCCATCGCCACCTATCTTCCCGGCCTATGACAAGTCTTCCTCCTTCCACTTCAGTTTCCACTTTGCTTAGAAATTCTTTGTCGCCTTCAAGTACTACGCTTGGTGTATTTCCTTGCTTTAGAATTAATTTGCCTGGAACACGAAAGGAGAGTTTTGTGAAGGAACCAACTTGCCTGGTTTCTTTGGTTTGCGCAAAAGCGGAACCGGAGACCAGTAACAGAAAAAGAATGGCTATTTTTTTCATGGGAGGTATTTTTTAAAATTCAGTTAAAAGACATCATTATGGCAATCGTGGTTGCTTATGTTTACAAAATATTGTTGGATTAAGACGCTAAAAGCCGAATGGCGGTTGCAAACCTGTTTTCATTTCACACCATAGATTCTACAGTTCACTCCATTTTCAAGGAAAAGGGGAGCAAATTTCTCGGTTTTGCATACCCGGTAGCCAACGAAAATGATATTAAAAGCAAGTTAGAGACACTACGGAAAACCCATTTTGACGCAACTCATCATTGTTATGCGTGGGTTTTGGGTCCTGACAAAAAGCACTTTCGTTCCAATGACGATGGTGAACCCAATCATTCTGCTGGCACCCCAATCCTGGGGCAAATCCGTTCTAAGAACCTAACCAACATTTTAATTGTAGTCGTGCGCTACTTCGGAGGTACCAAACTCGGTGTAAGCGGACTCATTCAGGCGTACAGAACTGCCGCTGAATTGACTTTAGCGAATACAAAAATCATTGAAGTGGAAATGACTTCTTCTTTCACCTTAGACTATGACTACAGTTTCTCTTCAGAAGTAATGCGACTCGTAAAGGATTTCGATGTGGCAATCAAAACCCAGAGTTACGATGAAATAGCCCGGATAGATGTTGAGGTAAAACTTCGGAATCAGGAAAAGTTCTTAGCAAAATTAAAGTTGCTCCAGGCAACGGGAGTAAAAGTCTCAGTGATCGAACTGAATTAATGTTCTTTACATAGACCAGAATACAGCCTTATCGATTGCTAACGGTCACAATCAGATTCAATAATCAAGATTAACTCACAAAACCAACTCTCATAAACAACCGAAACCGGACTTGTCTGAGTGCACTCCACGCAGGTCCTATTTTTTCAATCAAGTTCTCCACGGGATTAAAATTTTTCTCTTTGATAAATTTTTGCACTGATGACCAGGTCGTCAGGTATCCCTTTAATTCATCAATTGACCAATCGTACCTGATCGAAAAGGCCGGAGTCTGTATTTCCTGAAAAGGAAATGTGATCGTCTTATATTCTTCGTCAATCAGTTTTCGTTCCTTGTCCCAATACGGCCCAACTACCTTTGTATAGAAATCTTTTATGTGAAGATCAAGGTCAGGATCGACCGTAAGCAAGCCATAGCCCCAGATGGCCAGCAACGCGCCCGGTTTTGCTACGCGTTTTACTTCAGTATAAAATTTCTCCCGGTCGAACCAGTGGGCCGCTTGCGCGACACAAATCAGGTCGAAGGTTTTGTCGGCAAATGAAGTAGTCTCTCCTGCAATGGAATAAGAAATATTTTCTGCTCCGTAAGCATTATCGATCTGCTTTCGGCTGATGTCGGTGGCTAAGACTTTAGAGAATCGAGCAGCTAAATCTTTTGCCACTTGGCCATTGCCTGTACCTGCATCCCAGGCTGCATCAAAATTTTTTAGCTGCGAAAAGATAAATTCGTAAAGCTCCTTCGGATAAGTCGGACGAAATGTGGCGTAGAGATTAGCATGACCCGAAAATAAATCTTTGCTCATGAGAGCAAAACTACACGACACGGATACAAAAGAAAAGCGTCCCACGGTATGCACCACGGGACGCAACTAAAACACACGAAGCTTACATTCTGATCATCATACGATTGCCACCACCTCTCCTGCCTCCACCCAACGGGTTGAGTTGCTTATTGAGGGCATACGTAAAGCTGACCATGAAATATCTTCCAAGGTTGTTATTTGTCACTTGTTGCAGGTAGTTGGTGCTCGCTGTTTGAGTAACACTCACACCATAGTTCAACATATTATTGACTGTGAATTTTATTTCACCAGTATTGTTTTTCAGGATAAACCTGGAGATAGATGCTTTCAAGAGCGGAATCTCCTGATGAAAATTAGTTGTAGCACTGTTGTAGATAAAGTAATCCAATTCGGTGTTGAACGAATACTTTTTCAAGAAATTAACATTCACTTCACTGGAGTAGGTCTGGTTGAAATAATACTGACTTGGACTCTGCTGAGCGCCCGGGGAGGATGTCTTATTGCCGTAGCTGTACTTCGTTTCCTGGTAGCTGAAGTTGGCACTCATGTCAAAAATCAGAACTTCGCCAAGGGTATAGTTATAACCGGTTCTTCCACCAACCGTTTGCTGCACCATCGTATTTTCTTCATTGTTAACTACGTTGATACTTCTTGATGCGGAGTAGTTCGGTCCAAGATTAAACCTGCTGTTAATTTTTCTAACCGGTATACCAAAATTGAAAGTACCATTCACACTTGCACCATCCTTAACATTGACTGGCATTGTTGTTCTGATCAATGTTTTGTTATCCACTGTTTGTGAATTGACAATCGAGTTGGTAGTATAGTTCGCGTTAACAAAAGCAAAAACATTCATGAAGCTCGTGGGATCAAACAAAGTAAAGTTTGTTCTGAGCTGGTGAGAATAGGCCGGTCTCAAATCCGGATTACCTTGAGAGAGGTTAAGCGGGTTGCTGTTGTCAATAATAGGTTGCAACTGCTGGATGGTAGGCTCCTGCATATTCGTTGTATAGTCAAAACGGAACCTTTTGAAATTGGTGAAATCATAATTGAAGTGAGCAACCGGCAAAAATGCCTGGAACTCTTTGTCGATCGTTACATTCTTCAATATCAAGTCTCCATGAAGACGTGTATTCTGATAGGCCGCCCCTACTGTCAGACTGTATTTCTCACGGTTCACACGGAAATTAAGTCCTGGGCGATTATACAAATAGTTGCTGTTGTACTTGTTACTCAGCTTGGTGTCGAGTATATCATTATCAGCATTATACACTTCTTTGTTAACCTTATTGATGTCAGATGTGAAGTTATAATTGGCTTCCAGATATTTTCTTCCACCCAAAGGTTCGGTGTAAGACAAAGTCACGCCATAGGTAGGGCTTGTTGTCGACTGACTGTTTCGTTGATTCTGAATCCCCACTGAGTCAGGATTGTAAAAATTGGTGGTTGAATTTAATGTTCCCTTGGAATCACTGCTTGTATAGTTGAAAGTCAAATTAGATGAGACTGTTCTGCCTTTTTTAGGAAACCGGTGTCTCAACAATAACGAGGAGTTTAATGAAGCGCTATTACCACGTGAAGTTGTTGTGTTTGCATTATCATTTTTCACTCCGATATTTCCAATATTCATCGTAGTAGCCTGAGTGGTAGCTGCCTGGTCTGAAGAACTGTAAGACGCATTTCCAGTAAACTTGAGGGAGTTAGCCGAATCGATCTTATGATCAATTGTCAAATTCGCGCGGTGATTATCTGTAATAGAATGCTGTCCGGAAAATTGATCAAAATTATAGAACCCTCCGTCAGGAAGAGTAGGATTAGGTGACAGATAATTAATCCGGTGTGTAGTCGTTGCCAAACTTTGATCCATACGATTGTAGAAATAGCTTGCATTGACCTTTGTATTGCCACCATTAGATGTACGGTTGCCATTCACACCACCAGCATAGTTTGTCACAATACCATTCTGGAGACCGGTATTGGCTTGTGGTCCTCCACCGCCTCCACCACCCTGGTTAATTACAATTGTGGCTCCACCACCGCCTCCACCAGCAGCACCTCCAAAATTGGCGACATCACCAAAAGAAAACCCTTGCTGATTGACATTGTTCCCCATGCCGAGGAAAGACAACTGATTCCCTTTTTCAAAACGGTTGAGACTCACCGATCCCATATAGCGTCCACTTCCACCGGCATCAATCATATCTTTACCAGCACCAACCGAGTTATTTCCAAACATGGCGTGACGTTTCTCTTCTTTCAACTCCAGGTTCACAGTCTTCTGACGTTGACCGTCATCAATTCCCGAAAAGACAGCCTGATCAGATTTTTTATCATACACCTGCACTTTATCCACAGCATCAGCAGGAAGGTTACGGGTTGCAAGTTTGGGATCCTGTCCAAAGAATTCCTTACCATCAACCATCACTCGTTGCACTGTTTCTCCTTGTGCAGTAATAGTACCGCTATTGTCAACTTCCACGCCCGGAAGTTTTTTGAGCAGGTCTTCCACGTTAGCATTGGGTTTCACCTTAAATGACCCGGCATTATATTCCACTGTGTCACGTTTCACTTTCACCGGGTCTTTGAAGCCTTTCACTACTACTTCATTAAGCGTATTTGATTTAGGACTCATTCGGATTGCTCCTAAGTCAATCTCCTGTCCATTCTCAGGACGAGCAGAGAATTTCTTCATATAGCTTTGATAGCTCGTGAATGAGGCTTTGAAGATGTAGTCACCGGCCGAAATGCCTTTCACTTCAAATTTTCCCTCGGAGTTGCTCACACCAAACTGAACCAATGAAGAATCCTTCTGTTGCAGAATCATGATCGTTGCGCCAGGCAGTGCTCCTACCGAGTCCTTCAGTTGTCCCTTGACAACAAACTTCTGTGCCGAGACTGCGGAGGCAGCCAACACGAAACACAAAAAAATAAACTTCTTCATGGTACTGGGGTATTGAATAATTTAGATCTTATTAATTCCTGAATCTCACCGTTCCGTTGCCGTTCTGAAAACGTTTACGCAATTCTTCTCCAGCCTTACGGAATTCTGCCTGTGTCACTTTCTCACCCTCTGTTGGCGCCTTCAACTCATTGTTCTTTAAAGGGCGCACTTCAATTTTCTTCGCTACGATAACACGTTCAGCATTATTGATATCAACCGCCAAAACTGCACCTGGCAATGTGTTATATCTTTCAGGGCCAAGCATAGGCCGAAGCTTTGATGTAAACCAGGCAGTGATGGTTTGGGGACGTTCACCTTCAGTCGTATAGTACGCCTGCATGCAATCATAGCCTTGAATCACTTTTGTTTCAGTTCCGAATTTCCATGGAGCAGTTTTCACCGTATCGGTGATCAAATATTTCTTGCCCATCAAATCCGCTTGTGTGAGCATGACACTGGTCGATTGGTCAAAGTAGTTGGTACCACCGCCTGCTCTCATCATAATCCTTCGCCCACCGCCACCACCTTGAACTTCATCCTCGTCTTCATCTTCGATCAATTGCTTGTACAAGGATGCAGCAGCATTAAAAAAAAGTTGTTGCTTGAACGTGCGGAATTGAGGGATCATCGCTTTCATGTCTTCACGGTCCGGAGGAAGAGTTCTGTGCATGTTGATGGTAACTTCATATGTGATCACTCCCTGGTCTTGGGCCAGGACTTCCTTTCGACCGGTCATTACCAGCACCAACAGGATAACAACGAACAATAGCTTTTTCATGAGTTTATGTGTTTTTGGTTGAATGTCAGACGAATCTTCCCGTTAAATAGTTTTCTTTATTGAATTGAAAAATTTAAAGCAAGTCATCAGAACGTTGAAATTTTTTGTAAAACTAACGGAAGGGAAGGTTAACGATCATTAAAACAAGGTTAATTAAGGTTAATGAAAGTTATTTTAAGAGGAGAAGCAGGTAATTTTGAGTCATCAATGAAGAAGCAGAAAAACGGGTTAACGATCGTTCTCATGGTCAGCAGCATTGTGCTTGTGCTAGCACTGGAGGCGGTCTGGCTGCAGTCCATATTCCGGGATGTCAAACGTGACTTGCGAAGGGAAACCAGTTTCCTTTTCTCGTCTACCATTATGGCCATGCAGGATTCCGTGCTTGAAAAAAACATCAAGCCACTCCCTAGTGACAGCATAGGTGAGTTCGCTGGCAGGATTGGTGTTTCGCGCGACACTCTTCGGATTAACAACGTTCATATTGAAGTTAGAAAACCCCAGGCTGAAAACGTCATTTTCTTCGGCTCGGGTCGACCTGATTCCATTAAAAAATATTTTCGTCCCATGTTCTCAAAATTGCGGGGAAACCGCAGACAGCGCGGCTTTGTGATGCAGGTTACATTCGATTCCCTTAAGCCAGAAGCCATCAAGAAAAATTTTGAGATGGCCCTTACGAAGGCAAGCATGAGGATGGATTTCTCTATTGAGCGAATCAAAGAACATTCAGATCGTTCCGGGCGAAGAGAAACAGCCACCGGTTTCGATACGGAACCCTTCCCGTTTTTTCAGCGTGGCTCGTTTTACGTAGCTCGTTTTTCCGATGTCACATTATTCGTATTAAAAAAGTTATACCCACAGCTTTTATTTTCATTCTTCCTGACCACACTCACACTCGGGGCATTTTATATGATGTACAAGAGCATCATCTCCAACCAGCGATTGCTGGAAATTAAAAATGATTTCATCGGTAACATGACGCACGAGCTGAAAACACCGATTGCAACAGTGAGTGTTGCACTGGAATCACTAAAAAATTTTAATGCTCTTGACGACCCACAACGGACTCGCGAGTACATTGAAATGGCTCAGCAGGAATTGAATCGCCTTTCCATCCTGACAGACAAAGTTCTGAAGACGGCAATTTTTGAAAGTAATGGGCTCACGCTTCAACTCGAACAAGCCGACCTGGAAAAAATTGCAGGACATGTCATTGATTCCATGAAGTTGATTTTTGAAAAGCATCACGCGAAAATCAATTTCGCAAGAGAGGGCTCGACTTTCAATTTAAACGGAAGCGTGGACCACCTCACAAACGTGGTTTACAATCTTGTAGATAATGCATTGAAATATAGTAAGGGCACTCCCGAGATTACTTTGAGTCTTGTATCCACTAAAGACAATATTGTTTTGTCCGTTCGTGACAATGGTTTGGGCATTGCAGAAGAACACCAGAAGCGAATTTTTGAAAAATTTTATCGTGTGCCTACCGGTGATGTGGCCAATATAAAAGGTTATGGCCTCGGTTTGAGTTATGTTCAGAATGTAGTTAAACTTCACAAAGGCACCATTTCTGTGGATAGCACTCTGGGCGAAGGCACCACCTTTATTATAACTTTGCCTAAACTCATCGTTTAGGCTGCTGAAATGAAAATCAAAGTTCTCTATGTAGAAGACGAACCGTTTCTCGGACGCATCGTGAAAGAAAGTCTGGAGACGCGGGGATTTGACGTGCGTCTTGTAGCCGATGGCGACCTCGCCCAAACGGTGTTCGAAGAAATCCAGCCTGACATTTGTGTGCTGGATGTTATGCTACCAAATAAAGACGGTTATGCCATCGCAAAAGATCTTCGGAAGTTACGCACGGATGTGCCCATCATTTTCGTAACAGCAAAGATTCAGACTGAAGATCTGCTCAAAGGATTTGAGTCGGGAGGAAATGATTACTTAAGAAAGCCTTTCAGTATGGAGGAGTTAATCGTCCGGATCAACAATCTCCTTCAGCTCACGCAAAAGAATTCAAAGCCAAAAGGAGCCGAGTGGGTTGGAAAATTTGAATTCGATTTGTCGAAATACGAACTGAAAAAAGACCAAAGCGTCAGGAAGTTGTCACATCGCGAAGCAATGTTGCTACAAACTTTAGTCGAAAATAAAAACACAGCCGTTAACCGGAAAGACATCTTACTTAAGGTATGGGGCGATGATTCATTCTTTAATTCCCGTAATCTGGATGTGTACATTACCAAGCTTCGCGATTATCTGAAAGAAGACCCTTCCGTCAAAATCATTACCCTGAAAGGAATCGGCTATCACTTCTCGGTAGGTTGATCGAGAAATTCTTCAATACAACTGTAGACAATGTCCAGTTCGCTGTTGGAAATCACATAGGGTGGCACCACATAGATTACGTTTCCTAATGGCCGCAGTAAAACATTTCGTTCAAGAAAAAAAGGATAGATTTTTTTTCTCATCTCACTGAAATAAGACGTACCGCCTTCTGTCTCCAATTCAATCGCGAGTATAGTACCAAGACAACGGATGTTCTTTATCGTTTTGCGATGTTTGTTCTTTTGAAGGAATTGTAGATGACTGCGTTCGATTTGTTGAATATTTTCCTTGCACTCTTTTTTCATCAACAGGGTGAAACTTGCATTTGCTGCCGCACAGGTAAGCGGGTTAGCTGTGTATGAATGTCCGTGGAAAAAAGTCTTGGCTGCTTCAGGAGATTTGAAAGCATCAGCTATCTTTTCAGAACAAGCAGTAACGCCAAGTGGCAGAAAACCACCGGTGATACCTTTTGAAACGGCCATGATATCAGGGCGTATTGTCAGATGATCAGACGCGAATAGTTTTCCAGTCCGGCCAAAGCCGGTAAACACTTCATCGGCAATGCAAATCACTTCATGTTTTTGAGCAATGGTGATCAATTCGTTCAGTATCGATGCGCTATACATTCGCATTCCTGATGCACCCTGTACGAGAGGTTCATATATAAATACTCCAACATTCCCTTCCTTAACTTTACTTTCGAAATCACGAATGACGCGTTCCTCATTTTCTTTATCGGGGAAGTCGATAAAATTGACATCAAATAAATACGGTGAAAAAGCGGCTGTGAACGCGCTACGCTCTCCAACCGACATAGACCCAAACGTATCACCATGATATGCGCCATCAATAGCTATCACTTTTGTTTTATTTCTGACACCCTGGTTATGCCAAAACTGAATCGCCATTTTCAGGGCGACTTCTACGGCTGTGCTTCCATTGTCTGAGAAAAATATTCTCGATTGATTTTTTGGAAGAATACTAAGAAGGTTCTCTGCCAACCGGATAGCCGGCTCATGTGTGAATCCCGCGAAAATTACATGCTCCAGTTTTTTTGCCTGCTCAGCAATTGCATCAGCAATGACAGGATTACTGTGACCGTGTATATTTACCCACCACGAGGACACAGCATCAATTATTTTCCGATCATTTTGCAAATACAAATAAACACCGTTGGCTGACTCAACGAAAAGAGGCTCCGGGGCACCCTCCAATGAGGTGAACGGGTGCCAGATATTTTTTTTATCAGATTCTTTAAAATTCATAACCAATTCTCATTCAGCAATTCAGCATACTTTTTAACAGTTTCTTTTGTTACCTCAGTCTCCTGATCAACTCGAAGCAAGGGCCTGAATCCCATGTGCTTTAGAATTATTTCTTCGCTTGCCGGATTTCGTTGACCATTAAACACAATCCCTTTTACATTGAATTTGTTTCGCTTAAGATAATCAGCAGTTAATAAGGTATGATTGATACTTCCAAGATATAAGTTCGAAACAAGAATCACCTGGCAATCAATTTGCCGGGCTAAATCAATGACAAAATCATTATCATTCAGCGGAACAAGACAACCACCCGCACCTTCGATCACGAGATCTCTTTTTGCTTCAGGTACAATAAAATTTTTCAAGTCAATTACCACATTATCCAGTTTGGCCGAAGCATGTGGTGATGCCGGTGTGTTGAGTAAATAAGTCTCGTTGTGAATTTTCGAAACCTGATTTGAGAGTAAGCTCTTAACTGTATCAGCATCACGGGGAAATCCGGCCTGCACCGGCTTCCAGTAGTCAGCCTGGAGCGCTTCGCATAAAATGGCGGAGACCAGGGTCTTTCCACTGTCAGTACCAATTGCTGTGACAAAGTATCTCATTGAATAAATTTCTGAATTGCGGAAGCCAGTTGGTTGATTTCTTCGTTGGTATTAAAAGAGTGAAGACAAATCCGGATACGCTCCGATCCCTCTTTTACTGTCGGTGACAGTATGGGACGACAATCCAATTTTTGTTCGTTCAGAAATACCGCCAGTTTTTTCACTTCGGTATTTCCTGGCAAAATCACATTCTGAATTGAGCTTTTACTGCTGATCTGGTTCAATTTTATTTTTTCGAAAACTGTTGAGAAATGACTAACCCTTGCCTGTAGTTCTTTCTGAGAATTTATTTTCCTTTCCAGGAAGTCGAAAGCGCATCGAATAGCAACCAAACTGTGCGGGGGCATTGCTGTGGTGTAAATAAATGGGCGCGCAAAATTGATGAGATAGTCAATCAACACTTCATCGCCGGCTACGCATGCTCCATGAGCACCCATGGCTTTGCCAAAAGTATAAATCCGGACCGCAATTTTTTCATGTAATTTACTCTGTACCGCAAGTCCACTCCCTTTCTCGCCAAAGCTACCCGTACTGTGGGCTTCATCAAGGATTATGGTGATCGGATATTTCTCGGCTAGTGCGGTTAACTCGGCCAATGGGCACTCATCTCCATCCATAGAATAAATCGATTCCACGGCAACAAAAATATTTCCCTTGGCGCGCTTTATCTTTTCTTCCAGATCGTCAAGATCATTGTGGCGGAAACTGAATCGCGAGGCTAAACTCAACCGCGCTCCATCTTTGATGCAGGCATGGGCCAACTCATCATATATTATAGTGTCGCCCCGCTGCGGAAGAGAAGAAAGAACAGCCAAGTTGGCCGTGTAGCCGGAATTGAACAACAATGTTCTCTTCGCTCGGAAAATATCCGCAAGTTTTGACTCTAATTCTTCAGCCAGAGTGCTATTGCCTGAAAGTAGCCTTGAACCGGTAGCTCCATTATAAGGGGGTTGAAGTTTCTCAACTTCATGCCGGATGATTTCAAACAACTCACGTGAATTCGCGAGTCCCAGGTAATCGTTGGAGCTAAAGTCGACAAGCCCCTGAATGTCCTTTAACTGTCGAAATGAGTCTGCTTTCTTCTTTTCTTCAAGCTTGTCTTTTAGAGAAACGATGATGTTCATGTGCGTTGCAATTTAGTTTGCCGAAAACCCTCCTACAACATAGTTGCTGCTAAAGGTCCACAGGATAATTTACCGCAAACAACATTCGAAATAGTTGTTAATTTCCCGCCACTAACTTTTTTTAATGGTAGCAAAGACTTTTGGCAGCGCAGTGTACGGTGTAGATGCAAGAACAATCACAGTTGAAGTAAATGTGACGCAAGGAAGAGGTTTTCATATCAGCGGTCTGCCCGATTCTGCCGTGAAAGAGAGTGAGCATCGTGTAGAGTCAGCAATGAAGACACTTAATTTTCAAGTCCCGAGGAATAAGGTTGTGGTAAATCTCGCTCCCGCTAATATTCGCAAAGAAGGATCTGCTTACGATCTGCCGATAGCTCTTAGCCTGCTTTTGGCTTCCGGGCAAATTTTCACGGACATTCTCGAGAAATATGTGATTATGGGCGAACTCTCTCTTGATGGCGAGTTGAGGCCTATCAAAGGTGCGTTGCCAATTGCCATTCAGTCGCGCAAGGAAGAGTTCAAGGGTTTTATTCTTCCCAAATCGAATGCCAGGGAAGCTGCCATCGTAAATAACCTGGACATCATCGGTGTTGAGACACTAAAAGAAGCTATTGAATTTGTTGAGGGGAAAAAGAAAATTGAGCCGTTGGTCGTGGACACACGTGAAATTTTCAAGAGTAAGCTCAATAGCTATGAATCTGATTTTAAGGACGTGCAAGGACAGGAAAACATCAAACGGGCGTTGGAGATTGCCGCAGCCGGAGGACACAATGCGATTCTGATAGGTCCACCCGGGGCCGGCAAAACAATGCTTGCAAAAAGACTACCGACTATCCTTCCTCCACTCACGCTAAATGAAGCGCTTGAGACGACCAAGATTCATTCCGTTGCAGGAAAAGTTGGAGCTGAAGGTTCATTGCTCACTACACGTCCATTTCGCAGTCCTCATCACACCATTTCAGATGTTGCGCTTGTTGGAGGTGGAGGCAACCCACAGCCAGGCGAAATATCTCTTTCACACAATGGTGTTTTATTCCTGGATGAATTACCCGAATTCAAGAGGGCTGTTCTTGAAGTCATGCGACAGCCCATGGAAGAAAGACGCGTAACTATTTCGCGCGCGAAAATCTCGATTGACTACCCTGCGAATTTTATGCTTGTGGCAAGCATGAACCCGTGTCCTTGTGGATATTATAATCATCCCGAAAAAGAATGTGTTTGTGGACCTGGGATAGTGCAACGTTACCTGAGCAAAGTCAGCGGGCCGCTGCTTGACCGCATTGATCTGCACGTGGAAGTGGTTCCCGTAAGTTTTGATGAAATGACTTCCGAGCGGAAATCTGAAACGAGCACAGAGATCCGGGAGCGGGTGGTGCTGGCACGGCAAATCCAATCAGATCGCTTCAAAAACAATACAACTATTTATTGCAACGCGATGATGCCATCCAACATGGTCAAGGAAATTTGCGTAATCAACGATGCGGGAAGAAAACTTCTGAAAACAGCTATGGAACGATTGGGGCTGTCAGCACGAGCTTACGATCGAATACTTAAGGTCTCACGCACAATTGCCGACCTGGCCGCTTCACCAGATATTAAAATTGAGCACTTAGCTGAGGCTATTCAATACCGGAGCCTGGATCGGGAGGGGTGGGCCGGATAATTAGTTGTAATAAGGCCAAATGCTTGATATGAAGTGTCAATGCTACACTTGTGCAATGCTGCACCGAATGCCTTTAAACAAAACGTTCCTGTTACTTTACCGAATTGTTAAGTCAACTCTTTTTCGCCTAAAAACTTACATTCTCGCTGAAGTGTTAGCATTAACCCTAGTTTTGCAGACTTACATCCAAAACTATGTCACGCGCTGCCAAAGGTAAAGTCGTTTTTCTCCTTTCCATGCTGGTCATGATCTTCGTGCTTCTCAGCTATGCCTCAATCGAACGCTTAAGAAAAGCGGAAGAAGTACGAACCACTGATGAGCTTGTCGAGAGCATCCATCGTGTAAGCCTAGATCTGTTTCGTACGGATGTCAATTTCTACCGCTATGATGTTATCAATAGTAATTTCTTTAAAACCGGGTCAAGTTCGCGTGTGATCCAGCATGATTCCCTGATGAGAGAGGCGAATAATCTCATCAGCAAGGCAGAAGCGATCGAGGATTTTGAAATTGATGATGACCTGGAAGGCATCAAAGCAAGATTCATAGCTTACGATTCTGCATTCAAACTGCTGGTAAAAAAGGTCAGGGCCAAAGGTTATAAAGATTACGGCATTGAAGGTGAACTACGTGGTTATGCGCACGAACTTGAAAACAAAAACCTGGTTTCAACAGAAGAGATCCTGATGCTAAGAAGACACGAAAAAGACTACTTGCTTCGACACGAAGAAGAATACATATCCAAGTTTGACAAGCTCCAACAGGCCTTGCAAAAGAAATATGCATCCAGAACCGGTAGCATTGACTTACTCAAAAGATACAGTGACAAGTTCCATGAATTAATTTCCCTTACCGTGGAGATTGGAATGGAGAACCAGGTAGGTATCAAGGAAAAAGTAAACGGACTCACAACTGCAATGGTCGATGACCTGCGAAAGTTAAGTGACCACGCAGAGCACATCACCGTACAAACACACCAGAAAGGGCTTAGCTATTTTATAATCGCTGTAGCCCTCGGTGCCATCGTCATTGTCTTCCTGATCATATTGATAGCGAGAAAACTATAGCCTATCTACGAAGATGACCTAGCCGTCTTATTTTAGCTCAGGCGCTACTGGAAAATTGATCTCAAGTTCCGTTAAGTTGTGAATGTAATTACTTACGGTCTTTTCACCGATCGCCAGGAAGACATCAATCATATTTGCTTCCGTATACCCGCTTTCAAAAAAATTTTCCAACACGCCTTCCGGTATCCTGCCCCTGTGCTCCGTTACGGCTTGCGCAAATTTGACCAAGGCATCTATTCTTGAATCCAGGGAAAAATACCCTTTTCGTAATTCTAAAATCTGCTCCTCCGAAAATCCGTTCATCTGTGCAACTATCGTGTGAGCTGATTGACAATAGCGACAGCCATTTACCTCGCTAACAACAAGACTTATCGCTTCCCGTTCTTTCAGTGAGAGTGAACTCTTTCTTAATTGGAAAGCCATATAGTCCGGCAGGGCTGTTTCGTTTTTTGCAAAATAGGCTGCCAGGTTAGGTACGAAGCCAAAGTTTTTTTCGAAGTTTTCAAAAATAGCCCTGTTAGATTCGCTGACCTCTTCTTTTTTCGGAACTGTGAATTTTCTTTTTGCCATGATCTTTTTTTTCTGCAAAAATGATGGCGATCAGGTGGAAAAAAGTTAACGATATACCCTAATGAGTTGTCATCTTTTCCGAATGTCTGAATTCCCGGGGGCCAACTCCTACCTTGGATTTAAAGAATCGGCTAAACGACTGAATATCTTCGTAACCAACCTCGTATGCAACTTCTTTTACCGGCATGTCCGTTTGGAGCAATAGTCGTCTCGCCTGTAGCAAAATGCGCTCCTGTATTATTTGTGATGGTGATTTGTGTTTGCTGCTTGAAAAAATGCCGGACAATGTTTTTGGCGACTTGTTTAAGATTTTAGCATAATCGTTCACCATGTGTAGATTTCTAAAATTCAATTCTACCTGGTGATAGAACTCTCCGATGACTCCCCTGAAACTTGTTTCTTTTTGATGATGCTGAGTTCTCAAAAGACCGGAGCAAAAAATAAGCAGGCGCTTAATCATGATCTCAAGAACATCAGCCTGAAACTGATCATTTGTTTGAAGTTCCTCATTCAGATTGTTCCATAAAAATTCCATTTGAACCAATTGTTCATCGGCAATTGAGACCACAGTTGCTTCCTGATTGTAGAGAAGGCCTGTCAAGCCCAGTTCCTTTTCAAGAGTCTTAATGCAACAAAAAGGATGTTTGAACTGAATAAACCGGGCATCGCTGAGAGACTCAACTCTAGCCGATTGAAATTCCGTCACAAAAACGACTTGATCTCTTTCGAATAAAAGTCTTTTTCCATTGATTGTTAAAATGGATTGATCCTTGAACCATAAAATCCCGAATGTATCAGGCGTTTGTTCTTCTACGAGATTGCTGTTTTCCGAATTTAGCGTCTCAAGTCTTAATAGTTCACTTCTTTTTTCTATTGACTTCATGGTCGTCCGAATTTACTTTTGGGTTCAACCTCGTATAAGGTTATTTGGTTCCAATGTTCATAGAGTAAATCCGTTGCAAGGAAAAGATATAGACATACCTTTATAACCCAGCCATCACTATGAGAATATTTCTATTTATGTCATGTTACTGCCTGAGCGCACTTTGCTATTCGCAGTCCGCCTGGTACAAAGGCAATCTCCACACTCATTCGTATTGGAGCGATGGCGATGAATTTCCGGAAATGATCATGGACTGGTACAAAAATCATGGTTATAATTTTCTGGCACTTTCCGATCATAATATTCTTGCCACAGGTGAAAAATGGATCAAGATCTCTAAGAGTAAATTATATGAAGATGGTTTTCAGAACTACCTCAACAAATACGGGAAGGAATGGGTAACTTATAAGACCGACTCAGGACGTTTTCATGTCAGGCTGAAAACACTGGATGAATATCGGCCCAGGTTTGAAGATCAAAAATTTCTGATCATCCGGTCGGAGGAAATTACCGATCGCTACCAGGGCAAACCCATTCACATGAACGCAACGAATGTAGAGAAATTGATACCTCCTCAAGGAGGTACCAGTATTGCTGATGTCATCCAGCGAAACATAGACGCAGTACTGCAGCAGCGGAAAGAGACGAGCACCCCAATGTTTCCGCATGTCAACCATCCCAATTTTTATTATACCGTGTCCGTTCAGGATATGATTAGCCTTCGTGGCGAGCGCTTCTTTGAAGTATACAACGGCCATCCACTGGTGCACAATGACGGAGACTCACTTCATCCCAGCACTGAAAAAATGTGGGACATGATCAACATTGAATACGCGAAGCGAGGTCAGTCACTGATGTTCGGACTTGCCACCGATGACAGCCACAACTACCACCAGTTTGGAGGTTCGTTCGCCAACGCGGGCAGAGGCTGGGTCATGGTAAATTCAGAATCACTGACTCCTGCTTCACTGATTAAAGCATTGGAGGCTGGAGATTTTTACTCTTCGACAGGAGTTGAACTGATTGAAATAAAGAAGGATAAAAAAATATTGTCGATCAAAGTGAAAACCGAACCCGGAGTTACTTATCAAATTCATTTCATTGGAGTCAAAGAAAAAACGGACAAAGCAGTCGAACTAAAACTTGTGTCTGGAGTGGAGGGCAGCTTCAATCTTTCACCCGATATCCTGTATGTAAGGGCGAAGATCATTTCCAATAAACTCAAAATCAATCCGTTTAAAGAAGGGGAATTTGAGGTCGCGTGGACTCAGCCTGTTTCGGTAAAATAGTCAATCGATAACTATAAGGGCTACCCAATAAATTACCTGTCAAAGATTCGAATTTACAAATTCATAGGATTGCGTTTTGTTATCAAAATCAAACAACTAATTATGGGAATTTCATTGCAGGCATACTCATCACGTGATTTCAGAATTGCTTTATTCATCTTCTTCTTGTGCTATGGTACTGGCGCATCAGCGCAAAAACTCCTTCAAAGGATTGACGCTATCGGTGTAACCGGAGGTACGGGTGTGATTGCACTTATTGGAAGTTCCATATACGATGGCGGGAGCGGTACACTGCCTGTTCAAAATTTTGGTGTCGACCTCCGATTCTCGTTAAAAGAGAACAGCCGGCTTAAGCTAAATACAAAAATCATGATGGAGCGGCTGGGCTTAAAAACGGAACGGTCGTTGGTAAACTGGAATGAATCAACTTTAAACCTCGAAACTGGCTTAAAAACGGCAACAATGAATTTAGACTACATCACGGTACCGTTAAGTGCGCAATACTATTTCACAAAAAAAATGAACTGGTACCTATCAGCCGGGCTTTTCGGAGGCGCTTTTGTAAAAGGTCGACTTACAGTGGAAACCAGTTTTATCAGTATGACGAGCAAGATCACCTATGATGAAGCCTACTCAATCAAAAAGTACAATATGGGTGGCACCTTAGGTATAGGGTATCAGGCAAATATTGGCGCCTCTTATCTATTATTTCTTGAACTGAATAGCCGACTGGGCTTTATGAACATAAGCAATCAGGATCCAAGCCTTCCAACGTCCACACAGGCAAGAACTTCAGCGTTAAGTTTTAGCATCTCTTTTTGCCGCAAACTTCACAAGTAGTAAGTTGAAGGTCACAGCGTTCCTTGACTGGAACACACGTGGCGTTGCCAAAAATCTGGCTATTTTGCCCTCCGATATTCAAAAACTATCGTTTTATCGTTTTTTGATTGCTTGAAAGGAAAACGGGTCATACATTTTTGATTGTATAAATGTAAAGAATACCCGACTCATGAATAAGCTAAAGCCTGCTCTCCTACTTTTTATTCTTTTTATATGGTGCAAGACCTCAGCACAGTATTTTGTTTTACAAGAAACCAATCTTGACAAAAAAAAGAATGCACAATTCTTCAGCACGGTCACAAGGTGTGAATCTGTCTTGCAAAAACAATTGCCGGTTAATTCATTGCAGTTTTCGGGTAAGGCAAAACTGACGAATACCTACATCAACACGACCTTGGCTGAGAGATTCACAAGAAACTTATCGCAGTTTAAGCCTGCCACAGGCACAGCTGGCTCGATTAACCGCACTTTAGCTTCTGGCAATGACAAAATAATCAAGACCACTTACGGTCTCATAGGGGCTGATAAAAATACGACCACCGACTATATTCAAATCGTTGTGATTTTTGATGGCGCGAGTGCCAGCCCAAAAATTGATGATATTCAAATCAGGAGTAAATCAGATAACGGAATATTAACATTAAGTCCACGCGAATTACTTGCGCTCAGAAAACCAGCTACACCGCCACCAGTGAAGAAAAAATAGGTTTTCTTTCCTGGCTTTTTCGGCTCAAATCACTTCAGTACCCGGATTCAAGGCATTGTCCTTTTTCACCATAACTTTGTCTTTTCGGACAATGTTCAAAGCTATGTTGTTTCTGAACCTTTGTATCACAAAAACAACAAGCATATGACTAACACAGAAGTTGCACACGCGGTAAATCAAGCCGTTCAAAAAGGAGACGTAGCGGGAATAAGCTCGCTTGTACTTGAGAATTATGTCCAACACACACCACTGGTGGCTGATGGCCGCTCGGGGTTGGAAGCCCTGGTTTCGAAAATTGAGAACAAAGAAATGCCCGGACCCACCATCAAAAACATCCGTACGCTGAACGATGGTGACTTCGTTGTTCTACATCATGACGTGCTGTGGCCAAACCGGAAAGTCATGTTTGAAATTTTTCGCATGGAGTCTGGATTAGCTGCGGAACATTGGAGCGGAATTATGGAGCACCCTGAGAAAACAGCAAATGGTCATACCATGGTAGATGGGGCAACAGCTGTTACCAACCAGATTGATACTCAGCGAAACAAATCATTTGTCCGGGATTTCGTCCAGACGATATTAGTTGAGGGGCAATTTGAAAGAATCCTTGAATTTTATCATCCCGAAATCATACAGCACAATCCTTTTATTGACAATACTGTTGCCGGCCTGATCAAAGGAATTCAGGAGCTACAGAAAAACGGGTTAACGATTCAGATTCAAAAAATAAGAATGGTACTGGGAGAAGGTAATTTTGTCCTGACGCTGTCTGAAGGATTATTTGCAGGGAAACCAACTGCCTTCTTCGACTTGTTCAGGGTAGAAAGCGGTAAAATTGTAGAACACTGGGACGTGCTTCAGGAAATACCCACGCCAGAAAAGCAGGCGCACAAAAATGGATTTTTTTAAGCCCTCATTTCCTTAATACTTAATAAAAGACAGGCCATGAAAAAACTGAAAAACCAACTCAACATAGGAATTCTGATTTACAAGAATTGCACGTCATCGATGGTGACAGGATTCTGGGATACCCTTACACTTGCAAATCACTTATCCGGGAGAGAGGTTTTTCAGTTGGAATTAATCGCTGAAAATAAAAAACCGATCAAGAGTTTCAGTGGCCTGAGCTTTACTCCACGCAAAACAATTATGGCAAAGACAAGCTATGATTTGGTTTACATTCCCGGCTTTCTGGGCGATACGGATGAAGTGCTTACTATGGAAAAGAAATCAATTGAATGGTTGAGAAGAGTAAGTGCGTCAGGCAAAACAATTATGACTGCCGCCTGTAATGGCAATTTTCTCCTCGCGAGTTCAGGAGCCTTGCGCAACAAAAAAGCAACTACACATTGGAGCCTTATCCAAAAATTCAGATCGCACTTCGATGACATCGATCTTCAACCCGAGAAAATCCTTGTGGACAATGGGACATCCATTTCAGCTGCCGGTGTGACAGCTTACTTTAATCTCGCATTGCACATTATTCAAAGATTTGCAGATGCGGAACTTTCCCTCTCCTGTGCCAAAGTCTTCCTGGTGGATGCCGGAAGAAAAATTCAAACCCCTTATCAAGTGTATCAATTTTCAAAAGCACATGGTGACGATTTTGTACTCAAAGCGCAGGATTGGATGGAGCAGAATTTTCGGGAGAAGATTACGGCCGATCAGCTGGCTGAATTAGTACAATTGGGGAAGAAAACTTTCTTCCGAAGATTCAAGAAGGCAACCGGTGAAAATCCACTGAACTATTTACAGAAGTTGAGAATGGAAACTGCAAAACGTCTCCTGGAATCCAAGGACATCACTTTTAATGAAGTGACATGGAAGGTTGGCTACACCGATGCAAGCTCATTTCATAAAGCATTTAAACAAGAGACCGGGCTCACACCTATTGACTATAGAAATAAGTTTTCGTTTGCGTAATAAAAGTGTCGCACAGTTGTAATGGCTGCCGGCACTTTTTTTCTATTTACAGAATATACCCCAGAAAGAATTATTTCCAGGAAACCCGCAACGATCTATTTTTAATGAACAAAATAAGATCATGAATAGATCAATGTTTATCCACCTCATACTCATTTCTACTTTGGCATGCGCTCAGTCAAGATCTTATCATTCACCTGTTCCAATTCCTCAACCTGTAATTTTTGGTGAAGGGATTATCAGTATTGGGGACTACGAATCTCATCCTGCATTTTCAATCACTGGAGATACTCTTTATTTTTTGAAAAGCGGGCCTGATCTGAGCAAGTGGACTATATGCGTCAGCTATTTCAAAAATAATCAATGGACAAAACCTGAAGTAGCGCACTTTTCCGGTCAATATATGGATGCTGATCCTTTCTTTTCGGAGGATGGCAAGACGCTCTACTTCATCTCCAACAGGCCTGTGAACGAGGGAGGCTTGCCTAAAGAAGATACGGACATCTGGAAAATGGAGAAGACGACAAGTGGATGGAAAAAACCAACACGCCTGGATGAAGTAATTAATAGTTCCAAAAGTGAATACTACCCCACTCTTACTGACAACGGCACATTGTACTTTGGTTCGCGACGGGAAGGTGGAAAAGGCGGATCGGATATTTACAAAAGTGAATTGGTGAATGGAAAATATCAGACTCCGGTAAATCTTGGAGAATCAATCAACACGGACGGAAGCGAATACGAGCCATTTATTTCTCCTGATGAAACTTTTTTGATTTTCCTTGCAGCGCGTCCTGATGATATGGTCAATGCCGATTTATATATCAGCTATAACCGGAACGGACAGTGGACACCAGCTGAGAAGTTGCCACCTCCATTCAATTCAAACGTAACAGAGTTTTCACCAAAAATCAGTCGCGATAAAAAATATTTCTTTTTTTCCAGTTGCCGTAACAGGAATCCGTCAACTACACCCCGACCCGAAACCATGGCTGAAGTCGAAAAAAGAATCAGGAGCGCGGGCAATGGGCTAAGTGACATTTACCAGGTTGATTTTTCCGCATTGAAATTAAAATAGAAAAGCCGCCCGAATGAGCGGCTTTTCTGTCGTATCGAGTTGGTTCGGTTTATGCCTAATTTGTCGCGATTCGTCCACCTTTAGGGTCCTTCATTTTGCTAAACCCGGCAGCAGACATGATCTGGAAATTAGGAACTTGTACCTTGTTTCCATCAGGCGCATTCGGATCGATAGGCGTATCCTTGTACATCCAAACGATGTAGCAATCGTGATAGCCTGCATCTGCCCAAACTCTGAAAAGATAGTATCCGCCCAAATTTCCTGAATATTGCGGAGGGCACATGTTAGCGAAAGTATCCGTTACAGTGTAAGTCCCTTTATCAATGTAGTCGTAGTCTGATTTGTAGTTGTATCCATACTTCAGAAAGCTAAAGCTTGAACCATCAGGATTTTTACCACTCACGTTTTTATCATATTGAACGTAATAAACATCTTCCTTCTTAATATCATATTTAAACACGGGGTAGCAGATATCATTCTTCACGAGGAAATGGAAGTAACCCGTTTCATCTGTCAGGTGCGACCAATTTTCCCAAGCCAGATCTTTTGATGCATACACCTGATCGGCTTTAGTCAGATTCACTTTTGAACCTTCAAACTTGATGAGCTTTGTGTCTGGGGCAACACTCAGTGCTACTGTAGTGAGCGCTTCGTTGATGTGAAGGTTGTAAGGAACTTCGTCAATTGATTCATACAAAGCCGATACTTTTGCTGTCCAACTAACCGGTTGACCTGTATTCGGAAGTCCGAGTTCAAGGGCACTGATCGACCCTCTCGCTTCCACCGGGCTGATAACTGTAAGTTCTTTTTCGATCACCGTCTGACCAGAAGTAAACGTAACCTTGACGGAATTGTAACCATTCGTGGTCATGAATGGATTGGTTGAAGCAACAAATGTCAGGTTGATGTTCTCCTGTGCAACATGAAAATTAAAACTAGCGTAACCGTAGGCTTCCGGATCGTCTGTTCCGGAAAGTGTTACAACTTCAACTGTTACCGCAGTACTACCGTTTTCTGAGATATGAAAACCAATTGGCAACGGATCGATTACGAGATTTGCGTTGTAAGAACCTTCCAGGGGACTTACATACAAAATGCTGTTAGCAGCATTCAGTACCCAGAATTGCGTAACTGTGTAATCTCCCACAGCCAGGTCGATACTTTCGGTGGTGTATGACTTACCGAAATTGTAGAGCTGTATTTTTTTACCTGACGCCACGAGATTTCCCTGTGAATCTTTAATACTCAGGATAACTGCAGCCGGATCGTTTTGCGAATCAACACGTCCACCGGAATTGCCTTTACCGGAAATATCATTGCTCGTAAGTGAAAATACGAGCCCTCCCTTGCGCGGCACTGCATTGTGATCCTGATGGCAGCCAACCATAACACTGACAATGAACAGAACAGAAAGAACTTTTTTCATAATGGGTTTTATTGTGACCCAAAAGTGACCGTAATCCTTTCCCTGGACAATCAAGTAAAGTACGTATTGCAATGGCTAACGGACATTCGGGAACAGGTCACTACTCATTCTTAAAAACAAAAGACCGCTCCGTTGCCGAAGCGGTCTTTTTTATATGCTTTCTCGTTCTAATTACTTCTGATCCAATCCTCCTTTTCGGGTGGCTTTTCTCTGCTCCGGCCACTTGGTTTGCTCACCGGTTCTTGCATTCGTAGGCAACACGCTCTTCTCACGTGAAGTCTTGCTTGGATCTTCGCAAGCTGCATAAACCAAAATAGCAGCCATGATAGCATTGCTGCGAACATCATCGAACACTACTTTGTCATATGTGTCGCGATTGGTGTGCCATGTATAGTTACCATATGACCAACTCGTGGAGCTCAGTGAAAAACCAGGAGCTCCAACTGCCACAAACGAAGCGAAGTCTGAACCACCGCCACCGGGGCTTCCGGGAAAACGGGTCTCCAATTTGTCTTTATATTTTTCAGGCACTTTCGTCAGCCACCGAGTGATATAATCGTATGCGTGCAAAAATCCCTGGCCAGAAATGTTTGCGATACGTCCTGTTCCATTATCCTGGTTGAACAGTACCTGAAGATTCTGAATAATCTCGGGATGATCTTCAACGAAAGCACGTGATCCATTGAGACCTTGCTCTTCGCTCCCCCAATGACCTACCAGTATTGTGCGCTTGGGATTAGGATAAATTTTCTTCAGGATGCGCATTGCTTCCATCATTGTCAGCGTGCCTGTTCCGTTGTCAGTAGCACCACTGCCTCCGTCCCATGAATCGAAGTGTGCTGAGAGCATCACATACTCGTTCGGTTTCTCTGTTCCTTTAATTTCTGCAATCGTGTTGAAAGTGGGAGCGACACCTTTGTCTTTTGAATCGGCATAAACGCTGATCTTCGGAGTTGTTCCATTTTCTGAAAGACGATAAAGTAAACTGTAATCTTCCAGGGAAATGTCTACTGTAGGAATTTTCTTGGTGTAAGCATCAAAAATCTTATTCACACCAAAACCCCTTGACCAGTTGGACATCACAATACCAACTGCACCTGCCTTCTCCAATTCCACCGGCAGCGTGCGGTTTGTGCGGCCAGTTTTCTTGATGCGATTTGCCCAGGCCTCCGTCTGCTCGGAGCGCTCTTTCTTCATTTTTTCAAATGATTCTTTCGTTCCGAATTCTTCCCAGTTGTAGTCGGGGCGTCCGGTTGGTTGCTTCATTGAAATCATAACAAATTTCCCTTTCACATTGGGCAACCATTTTTGAAAAGCAATTGAGTCAGCCACATCCGGAATGATAATCACATCAGCCGTAACTGTCTTTCCGTTAGTGCCAGGACTCCATGCCAGCATCATCCCTTCTAATGATCTCACCCGGGGAGATACCATGTCGATGTGTGAGATGCCTCGTTCCCATGCGCGCCACTCTCCCCATTTTTCATTTTTTGCGGAAATACCCCAGCCGGTATATTTGGCAACGGCCCAATCGTTGGCCTGCTGCATTTGCGGTGTTCCTACCAGGCGAGGGCCGATAACATCAAATAGTTCGTGTGCTAGTTTTTCCAGTTGAGAATTTTCGGTTGCCTCCTTCACAATGCCGTCTACTACCGGGTCTTTCGTTTGGGCGTAGCTTTGGGCACAAAATGCAATCAGTGCAACCCAAAGCAACGTATTGATTCTTTTCATAAAAATTGGTTTAGGGTGATTTTGAACCTTTAAAAATAAGGGAAGTTGAACAACAACAGGTCGCTTTTCCAACACAGGTCAATAGGCTTTGCTTGCGGTCGTTTTCGCTGGTCTTTGAATACCGCCAACTTGCATGGATTTTTAAGAATGTTACGCTTACTCAGCAGAGTTGTTCCGGAATAGTAAAGTCTAAAACCGACTTTGCCGCCACTTCTTTTTATCTGCGTGTTTTTTCTTTTTGTCGAGACGTGTTTGAACAGAACCTTTGGATGGCTTAGTAGCTTTTCGTTTTTTCTTTTTTGCGAATGCCTTCTGAAGGAGGTCCCCGAATTTATTCAACACCTCTTCCTTGTTTTGCAACTGCGATCGTTTCTCTTGCGCAGTAAGGATTAAAGTCCCGTCAACCGTGAGGCGGTTGGACAGTTTCTGCAGCAAGAGTTCTTTTTCTTCTGGTGCAAGCAATGCCGAGTTGCTGACGCTCCAACGCATTGTCACTTTCGTGTTCACCTTGTTCACATTCTGCCCACCCGGACCACTGCTGCGCGATGTGGAAAATTCCAATTCGCTCATCAATACTTCCGGAGTCAAAATTCTATTCATGACTATTAGCGCGATTTGGAGGGAAGTGAGAGAATAAAACTTGTTCCAATCCCTACCTCGCTGATGACAGATAGCTTTCCTTCATTCCGTTGTGCCATCTCATGACATAAAAGTAAGCCGAGTCCGGTTCCTTTTTCGCCATGCGTTCCCACTGTTGAAACACGGGTGTGTGGCTCAAAAAGTTCTTTTACACGATCAGGCGGAATACCGATGCCACTATCGCGAACGCTTATCTCTACCATGTTGCTGTTCTGCCGGGAAGAAACTACAACCTTGCCACCATCCGGTGTGAACTTGATTGCATTGTTAATCAAATTTCGCATGATGAGCTTGGCCTGATTTTCATCAGCGAAAACAGACAGTTGCCCGTTGGTTTCGTCTATCAGTTCGATGTGCTTGACTTTAGCGGCCTCTGCAAACAACCCGATATTTCCAGACACCAATGAATTTATCTCCACTTCCACCGGAGAGTAGCTCAGTCCGCTCATTTGTGCATAAGACCATTGCAAAAGGTTTTCAAGAGTTTCGTGAATACTCCCAATGCTCTGGTTGAGCTTAGGTGCCATTTTTTGAAATTCTTCGGTGGTTACTGCACCGCGCATTACCAGTCCCAGTAAACTTCTCAATGAAGCAATAGGTCCCCGCAAATCATGGGAAATGATCGAAAAAAGTTTGTCTTTGGTATCATTGGCCAGGCGCAATGCCTGGTTTTGTTCGGACACAACTTCACTTTGCTGTGCCAGCTCTTCACGACTTTGTGTTAACTCTTCGTTTTGTGTTTCGATCTCATCGTTCTTTTCCTGCAAGAGATGATTAGCCACTTTTCTTTCCCGGCTATTTCTAACAATCAACACACCAACCGCTCCAAGGAACAGTATAATAGCCCCAAACACGATGAACGTAACTTTCTTTTCAAGACTGGCTCGTTCATTTTCGTTTTTCAGTTCGGTAATCTGAGCCTCCCTGCGCGACTCTTCATATCCTGCTTTTAACGATAACGATTTTTGTGTGATCTCCCAGTTCAGCAATGAATCGCGTAATTGGATAAACCTCTCCTGGTTTTCGTATGCCTTCTCAAAATTCGAGAGCTCTTTGTAAGCTTTGGCCAAACCCTCGTAGGCGTCTTTTCGGGCCTCACGCAAATTGATCGCGTTCGATTCGCCAAGTGCCTGGTTAAAAATTTCAACAGCCTGCCAGTAATTCTTTTGGGATACATAAATGCTACCCATGATTGTCTTGTTGTATGTAATCACTGCATTGTCGTTGGCCAATCGTGCAGCTGCATTCGATCTTCCCAAATAAATCAGCGCAGAATCCAGGTTGCCCATTTTGTAACTGATAAGACCTAACGAGTTGTAGTTGTAACTGATCAGTTGATGATCGTGAAGGGCGGTAGCTAATGCGAGACCTTCTTTCGCCATGCGGTGGGCTTCAGGCAAATTTTGCCCGGTGATTGCAAATATCCACGTCATGCTCCCATCAAGCGCAGACATCCTGCGTTTCTCTTTTCTACTTGTATAAATCTGGAGTGCTTTGCGTTGATATTCTAAGGCCTCATCATATTGTTTCAATCCATACGTATGAACATTCCCTAATAACCGGTAAGCATCCGCCATTAAAATCGAATCGGGAATTTGCGCAGCCAGTTTGATAACCTGGGTTTCAAGTTCAATTACTTTTGCATAATTGCTTTGCCTGTATTCATAGTCACCAAGGTGGTGCAATCCATTCAATTCTCCCGGCAGATATTTGAGTTTCCGTGAAAGATCAATGGCTTCTTCGGCATACCGTTTTGCAGTGAGCGGTTCGTAGGCCAGGTATTTGTAAGCAAGTTCGTTCAGTGTAAGCACACGTGCAGAGTCTGTCTGAACCAACAGCAGCCGCTTGAGACTGTCGATGGCAGAATTCTGTGCCTGCACGGAGGTGACTACGGAGCTGAGAACGGAAACAATAACGAAAGCAACAAGAGCAGACCGTTTGTTATTTTCCATTCTCCAATTCTTTGTTAATGCCTTTGACAACTTCGTCAATCTCCTTAGTCTGCTCTTCGATTTTCTGAAACAGGTAAGGATAATTAAGGTCTGTTTCCATCTTCGATAACTGGATCAATCCTAGCACACGCGCTACGGGGCCGCGCACGTGATGAGCGTTGGAATAAGCGTAGCGGATCAGTTGCTCATTTTGACGGTGCACCTCGCGTGTACGTTCGTCTACCAGGGATTCAAGATGCGTGTTGAGGTTGTGGAGATTTTCCTGGCTTTGTACCAATTCTTCATTTTGCGTTTCTATCTCATTCGATTTTTCGATCAGCTCCAGATTTTTTGATGCTAAATTTTCAAATGCTTCGTCATAGCGTTTCTTCAGGAGTGTAGCAGAGTAAGCAATAACAATATAAAGGGCAACGTAAGTGACACCTGCAACAACAATATCATTGGCATTGGGTTTACTATAGCGCAAAGGATGCAGTGATTGCCATGTAAAAATCAAAATCATTCCCGTAACGGTGATCAAATGCATGATCATCGAAAGGCGGCCCTTCAATAAAACCGAAAACCCAAATCCCACCACCATAATTACGGCCATCGAACTGGTCGTAATCGTATCTGCCTCGATTGCCTGGTAAAACATAACGGCCATAACAATAGATGCCAACAACAACACTGCCAGTTTAAAGAATCCACGTTTATAAAGCAGGGATGCGCTGGTAATCGCGAACAGGATGGAGGTGTCAACGATCATTGAAAGGTTAAGTGCAAACCGGGTAAAATAAAAATCCACGGTCATAATAACGAGAATGCTGATCAGGCATAACTTCAGGAGTGACTCCAGGAAGAATTCTTCTATGGGTTTAACGCGTTCAATCATGTAAAGTCCAACGATTACCGGTGGGGACGGTCCTATCAGGATGCGAAATTAAATAAACTCTTGTAATGTATTGTGAATCAGCCAGGATTAACGGTTCCTACTCCGTTTCAGGGCCATTACACACGTTTGCATTGACCTGAAAAAGAATGATTATTTTCGGTCTACCATTTTAACCCAACCACCCTTATGAAAAATCTTCTGCGGTTAATTGTCTGCATTAGTCTTTTCTGTTGTCTTGCTATGCCAGTCGTTTCCCAGGTCAATGAGCCTATCCACGAACTGCGTATCTATGAAATATTCAAAAACAATAAGGAAGCATTCCACGAGCGATTCCGTGACCATGCTGCACGAATTATGAAGACATACGGATTCAAGATTGTTGCCATCTGGGAATCTGAGCAACCGAACCGTACTGAATTTGTTTACCTGCTGGAGTGGCCTGACAAAAAAACATTGGACGACAGTTGGGCAAAATTCAAAGCGGATAAAGAATGGATCGAGATCAAGAAACAAATGGCCGCAAAACACGGAGAGCTAGTTGGCGAAATACAAGACCGCGTCCTTTACCTGAAAGACTATTCGCCATCAAAATCTCTATTGGTCAACCGTTGATGAGCCTGACCAACATGTCCAGATCGGCTTTTTCAATTGGGTGAGGCGTATTGGGAAGCAATTCAAATTTTGCGGTGGGCAACCAGGCAGCAACTTGCTTTGAGAAACTTAAATCGGCCATATCATCCTGATCGCCGAGCAAAACACGCACTGAAGGTCCAATCTTTTGTAAAACCGTTTCTGTTAGCAACGGCTTTTGTCCGAGACTATGCATCATGCCTGCCGTCTTCTGTAAAACGTCTCTCCAATCGTTGGGCGCATGGCGTTGCTGAAGCAGTCGTGCGAAGGCTGGAATTTTTTCTTCTATTTTATCCGCATTCATTTTCCTGATTTCTTTTTCTGCGGACTCGGGACTCCAATCGAACTTGGTTCCAAGCGTAACGATTTTTCCCAAACGATTCGGATGTAAATGCGCAAGCCACAAGGTCACATAACCCCCCATACTATATCCAAAAACATCTGCCTGCTCAAGTCCTTTGGTATCGAGCAGTGTTGCCAGGTCACTGGCAAATACTTCAATTCCAAATCCATTCTTTGAAAATTCCTGACCGCTGTGGCCTGAGAAGTTCAGTAAAAAAACTTTTCGCCCTCGCTCTTCCAGTTTTTTTGCCAGAGGCTGAAGTTGTGATGAAGCACCCAATGCCCCATGAAGTAATACCAATGGATTCATAGCCCTCAAGATACACCAAACGATTAATTCACTGGCGCTGATGCCGAGTGGCCCTGAAGCATAATAGTGAAAGTAGACCCTTTCCCCAATTCGCTTACTACAGAAATAGTGCCGTTGTTTTTTTCTACAAATTCTTTTACAAGCAGTAAACCGATACCAAGGCCCTTCTCATTATTCGTACCTCGCGTGGTAAAATGAGTGCCAATAAAGAATAATTTTTCAACCTCCTCTTCAGACATTCCCTTTCCACGGTCGGTGACTGATAACGCAACTTTGCCGCTATGCACGTGGCAGGCAGTTGACACATTTCCACCATTGTCGCTGAATTTGATAGAATTTCCGATGAGATTGCGTAGAATTAATTTCAGGTGATTGCGATCAGCGTGAATATGTACAGATTCATCGATGGTATTCTCAAGTTCGATGTTTTTCATACGCGCGGCTTCACCGTACAAATCGTGAAGCTCTTTCACAATACTGAAAGGATTACTGGGGCCGAATTGAGGCACAATTCCTTTCGACTGTGACCGGGCCCAACTCAATAAATTGTCGAGGTCGTCACTGACGTAGTCCAGATTGTTTTTAAGACTCTTGGCAAAACGAAGAAATTCCTCTTGTGAAAGATTGGCTCCACTTGCCAAATCCATCAGTCCGCGCAAGCTCGCCAACGGACTACGTAGATCATGGCTTATAATGGAAAAGATTTTGTCTTTTGTAGCATTCAAATCACGCAACTGAATGGTCTGCTCATTGATCTTGCGGTTGCGTTCCTGAAGATCAATGTTGTATTTTTTTACACGGAGATTGGTATAGTATAACACGATCCCGATCCCTGCAAGTACTATTAATCCACCAATAAAGATGTTGTTCCAAAGTTGCTTACCTTTTAGTTCTTCCTCTTTCAAGAGAGAATCTTTTTTCAACAAATCAATCTGTGCTTGTTGAAGGTCCGATTCAAATTTCGCCTGGTTAAGCGCCATTCGCTCATTACTTCGCTGAATGAGAAGAGAATCGTGGACAATAAGATATTTGTCTGTGTACAAAACAACTTTAGCCATATCGTTTTTAACCCGATAGATGTCAGCCATCATTTTATACGTTCTCTCCAGTTCGCTTTTAAATCCAAATTTTTCCGCTATGACCTTGTTTTTATTCAGATAGATCAGCGCCTGATCATACTCCTTACTTAAAAAATAAGTCTTGCCGATACGATACAAGGTAGAAGCTTCCAAAAAAACATTGCCACCCCGATTGCTGGGTATCAGCGCTTCAAAAAGATTTTTCCTGGCTCCTTCATAATTTTTCTTTTCCATGAAAATATCTCCGAGCGTACGCTTTGCAAAAGCTATCCTGTATTCATCCTTCGCCTTTGCCCCAAGTTCAATAGCTAATTGGGTGTAGTAAAGGGCTGAGTCGAGCTGATGTTTCGGTAGAAAATTCAATGCAGCATTGTTGGCACAGCGCGCCATCACTCCATACTCACCAAGTTCTTGCGCTATTAGGAATGCCCTCCTTAAAATTCGCAATGCGTCATCGTGCCGCCCTTGCTCCGTGAGAATTGCGCTGATATTATTTGAACAATTCGCAGCGCCTCGTTTGTCTCCGAATTCATTGTAAATCTTCAATGCTTCTGTTCCAAGTGCTAATGCTTTTGCATAGTTGCCTCGCCGGTAAGATATCCATCCGGTATTTTCAAGAATGGGAGCCAATCCCTTACGGAAATTCAATTTTTCAGCAATTGATTTGGCTATATCTGCTACCCTGAGGGCCTCGTTGCCGTTGTTTTCCCGAATAGAAGTAGAGTACCGATTAAGGAGTACGACTTTTAATGTATCGTCCGGTTTAGACAATATAGAATTGAGCAGGCTGTCTGGTTTTGCTGACTGACCAGCCGCTGAAATAGATAGTAAGGTAAGACTGAGGAACAGATACCTTTTCATAAAACGCCAAATCCTGGTTAGCAAATTTACGGTAATTCCTTAGAAAACAGATTGTGCATCTACCCTCACAAAGTGTAACAAGGTATTCGTTCATTCGTCTGAATGTGAAAATCACCCGTGAACGGTATTGTGCCAAAAAACAAATTAGTCTGGACAACAGCTTTTTTCTTGTCATTAATTGCTGTTCTAATCGTTGTGAGGAGAACATTCTTTCTTGTTCCCGTTTTAGAAGGTCGCTATCAGCCAACGCCCCCTCCCCCGGGAATGCCTGCATTTCCTGAAGAAGGTTTTGTTAACAACCCGGTGCTCACTTTGCTTCACATCTTGCCTGCCCTTCTTTTCATTTTGATGGGACTACTCCAATTCTCAAAATCCATCCGGTCGAAGTGGCCGGAATTTCATCGGTGGAACGGACGCGTGTTACTAATACTAGGAGGAGTAATTGGTGTTTCCGGAATCGTAATGGGTTTTAAAATGGCGATCAGCGGAGTTAGCGAAACTGCTGCCACTACTTTCTTTGGAATCCTGTTTTTGTTTTCGCTTGTCAGGGCTTTCGTACTAATTCGTCAGAAAAAAATTGAACAGCATCGCGAATGGATGATCCGTGCGTTTGCGATTGGCATGGCAGTGACAACCACACGACCTATCGTAGGAATATTTCTTGCCACGAGCCGATTCACCGGCTTGACTGCTCACGATTTTTTTGGCGCTGCCCTTTGGATCGGTTTTACGCTTCACCTGATCATCGCGGAGGCTTGGATCAACCGCACCCGAAAAAATTAATTTCCGCCTGTTCTGAAGCCTATCTTTGGTTTCTCCTGAACTTCCTTGATTTCGAATTCCTTCACGTCATCGAGAATGATTATCTCCATCAATTCTTTTGTGCGTTCTTCTTTTTTCATGGATGCAAGACGGAGGTTTTGATTCTTCACTGATTCACCGACAACCTGGCGTACCGTGCGGGCATTGCCGAAGTGCCGATCGCGTGAGTCATATAGGAAAGAGAAATAATTTCTTAAGTGTGAGGTTGCCGCAGGATCAAGCACAACACCCTCTTTTGTGAACAAAGACTGAGCAATGGTGTGCATTTCATCAGCTGCATAATCGTCAAAAGTAAAATACTTGTCGAAGCGTGATTTTAGCCCTGGGTTGGAGTTGATGAATTCGCTCATATTTTCGGTGTATCCCGCTACAATCACTCCGAATTTTCCACGCATGTCCTCCATTCTCTTCAGGATGATCTGGATAGCCTCACCGCCAAAATCATGCTGTGCTCCTTTTTCCTGTGCAAGTGAGTACGCCTCATCAATGAACAGAATACCGCCCATGGCTTCATTGATCTTCTCGCCAGTCTTAAGTGCAGTCTGGCCTACATAACCTGCCACCAAACCTTCCCGGTCAACCTCGATCAAATGACCTTTTTCCAATATGCCTAGTCCTTTATAAATACGGGACAGAATCCTGGCTACGGTTGTTTTACCAGTGCCGGGATTTCCCGTAAACACGGTGTGTAATGAAAATTTATTGAGGATGTCCTTTCCAGTCTCCTGGTAAAAGCGAACCAGTTTCACCATCTCGTTGACTTCTTGTTTGACGCTGTCAAGACCGGTGAGGGAGTTCAATTCAGCAAGGCTTTCGTTGAGAATGTCGTCCAGGTTTTTATTTGGAGAAACGGAAGCTGATGATCCTGCCTGTTTGAAAAGCTGGGCTGTATCGGTGATCACCGCAGCCTGCCCTTCATCAAAAGCGTCACCTACCTGGAACGGCACTGTAGCAATTAGCGTGTCCATGAAAATGACTTCCATCGTGTACGAGTCGCTTTTCCAACGCCCGGGTGTATCGCCTCCCCAACCGGGATTGATGGTATAAATTTTCCCAATGGTGTTGGTAGTTACATAAGAGAGGTACGAGCTGCTTCCTTTGAGTTGTCCGGCTTTATCGTAAAAATTGAAAAAGAGCTCAACGTAAAAATCTTTCGGTGACTTGCTTTTGAAATTGAATTCAGCCCAAACGAAACGTGTATCTTTTTGACTGAATTTTTTCAGGAATTTTTTCTGCGGAAGCTGGAATGCATTACTATCTCCTTCATACAATTTGATTGAATCTATTTCGAAAAAAAGATTCTCTTCGGGTTTTGAAGGCCCGACATCTTCAACATAGAATTTTGCTTCACCAACTTTTACTCCATCAATGAACCCCTCCCACAAATAATCTCCCTTGAACCAATAGGTACCCAGTGTCGCCTGTCCCCACGAATCACGGATGTAAACAATGTTTTCGTCTTTCAGGACTTTACGTTTTTGCTCAACATTGCAGAGTTCATTTTTCTGACTGCCGTTGACGTGAAAGCACTTTAGATTGAAAGAAGCTTCCCATTCGTCTTCGTCAAAAAGTTTATTAAAAAAAGAAAACTCCACACGCATATAGGTTGTTTCGTAGCGATCGAAAACCTTGCGATACTTTTTTGTTGCATCAGCCATCCACTCATCCGATGAGTGGACTTTCAAGTCGCGGAATTTGTATTTAATTGGCATGGGCTTAGACGTCCCTTGCGGATTGCTTTCATTATTGTCGGGCATGACTTTGTGTGATTTTTGAAATGACTAAGATAGTAATTTCAATTACTATCGCATTGCAATTTGTGCCATGAAATCCTTATCAAAAAACCGATGTGAAAAAATTACCTTAATAAGAGTGAAAATTTCCAATCCTGGATAATCCGGCCTCGAAAAAAACGATTGTAACCTAAATTTTTTTCTCGATTATCCATTGATGGCCGAAAGGATCTACCACCACGCCCTGCCGATAGCCATAGTCATAATCTTGTACCGGATTTACCACGGTGCCTCCGGCAGCGGCAATATTTTTTACTACTTCATGAGGGTCATGAACAAATATTCCAATCAGGGAGGTCGCTGCGTTTACCGTCTCAGGACTGAGTCGTTTTGAATTAGAATTTTCCTGGTGCAAATGAAATAACGCACCGTCAATCGCCATTTCAGCCACATGTACCGTACCATCCGGGTTACTCCATCTTCGCAATTCGACAGCACCAAATGCTTTTTCATAAAACTTCATTGCATCCAGAACATTTTTCAATGTCAGTTGTGGTGCGAAAAAAGCAGACAGTTTTACGTTGGATTGACTCATAGGCAGTTGGTCATTGGTTCGTTTCAACTAATATAGGAAATCATGCGCTTCGTCAATATTTTTTATCGCAAAGGCGCCACGCTCGTTATTCATTCAAACTTCAAAACCTATGGCAGACCTTAACCAACTTCGTACGGAACTATCCATCAAAGCAAAAAACGGGATCGATTTTATTACTTCCGCCAGCATCGTCTGGTTGGGCATCACCTACATCTGGACGCTCCCCTATTCATCACACAGCAAATCCGTATTGACATTCTTTGTCGGGGCAGTCGTGTTGCCGTTGGCACTTCTGCTTTCAAAAGTCTATAAGACAACCTGGACTATAAAAGAAAACCCGTTGCAACCATTGGGACTGTGGCTGAATTTTGCTCAGCTCGTTTATTTTCCTTTCCTGATTTTTACGCTATCGAAAGAGCCGGATTATTTTGTAATGGTTTACGTAATCATTACCGGTGCTCACTTTTTTCCGTATTCCTGGTACTATAATACTAAACTGTATGCTGTCTTCTCGATACTGATCTCGGTTGGAGCTTTGATTATCGGGATGTCTGTTCCACTGTCACAAATGTATCTGGTGGCTTTATTTATAAGTGTGTGTCTGATTGTGTTGGCTGTGCTCCTGCATTTTTCTTACAAAAAGAGACTGGCCTCCGCAGGATCAAAATAAGATGTTTATTTTGCCGTAGATGAAGCGAACCATCATTCTCTACGGCTTGGCCTTGGCAGTCCTCGTTTTCTTGTTGAAGCAGCTGGAGTTCCGTTTCTATGTCCGGGATTTGTCGATGGAGTTTTATGTGAGTGCCCTCGCAGTCCTTTTTACCACCCTCGGAATATGGGCGGGGCTGAAACTCACCAGGAAAAAAGTGATTATTGCTTCTCCCGATTTTGTCCTGAATGAATCTGAACTTCAGCGCCTGGGTGTGAGCAAGCGGGAACATGAGGTGCTGCAACTTATGGCGCAGGGACTGTCCAACCAGGAAATTGCCGACAAGCTATTCGTATCACTCAACACTATAAAAACACACACCTCCAATCTTTTCCTGAAACTTGAGGTAAATCGGAGAACGCAAGCTGTCCAAAAAGGAAAAGAATTGAGGCTAATACCCTGAAGTCAGGTTCATCATTTTAGGTGAATTCACTAAAATTCAGAATAATCATACTTTTAGGTGAAGGCCAGGTGTGTCCATTAGGCTTGTTTTGAGCAAAAAACAAATACTATGAAAAAGATAATTCTTACGTATGGATTGATTGCAGGTGCAATCGTTGCGGCTATGATGTTCATCACCATGCCGATGTACAAATCCGGAGCCCTGAAAATTGACAATGGTGAGATCGTGGGTTACACAACCATGGTTATCGCGCTGTCGATGGTTTTTTTTGGCATTAAATCTTTTCGCGACAATCATCAAAATGGAGCAATCACATTTGGTCGTGGCCTGAAGGTGGGCGTTTTGATTACCGTGATCGCATCAGTCATGTATGCGCTCGCATGGGAAGTTTCCTATGCCAGCATCGGAGAGGAATTCACACAAAAAATGCAGGAACATTATATTAAAAAGATGGAGGCAAAAGGTGCGACCCCTGCTGAAATTTCAAAAGCCAAAGAAGAGATGTATGGCTTTATAGATCTTTACAGGAATCCGTTTGTGCGCTTCGGCATCACTCTGTTTGAGATATTCCCGGTAGGTCTTGTCATTTCTCTTCTCAGCGCCGGGCTCCTCCGCAAAAAGGAATTTTTGCCGGCCAGTTAGGCTTCGAACCTTTTGATCAGGTGTCGTGTCTAAGGGAAAAAACACGGTATGAATAAGTTATTAAAAGCAGCAGGGGCAATGATCCTGTTGGGATGTCAGTATAATGACGTGAAGCAGCAAGTTGATTTAGGGTCAAAAATTGCGAGCCATCAAAATGAGTCAGTTCTCATTCGTGATGCCCGGGTGAAAGACTCTTTTCGCACCAGTGTTATTTCTATCTCAGATAGTCGTTGCCCTTCGGACGTGTATTGCGTTTGGGCCGGTCAGGCTTCGGTGAATTTTGAAATCGGGGCTAATTCATTTTCGCTTCTGCTTCATGAATCGAAATATTTTACGATTGGCGCACAGACGCTTCGAATTACTCTGGATGATGTTGTCCCCTATCCTTCAACAACAAATGTCCAGGAAGACAAACAAGCCGTTTTTACTATACAGTTGATGTAAGGGATTCAACATCCAGTTAAAAACAAAAGGGACAAACCGTCCCTTTTTTTATTTTTTTTGATCTGACGAATATTTATAAAACGGCTGTAAACATCATCGGTTTTTTGGACGTGATCCCCACCAATTCTTTTTGCACTTTCATGATTTCGTCCAGATTGAGGCCGAGTTCTTTATGATAGATTTTATAGATGAATTGCCATTCCGTTTTATCCATAAATCCATCGGCATTAGCCACCACACAAAGCCAGGCGACACAGCGAATCTGTTTGGCATGGTCCAGTTTCTTGATTTCTTCGATGCCTTCAGCCTGGATGTTGGCACTGGTGCGTTTTAGAAGGGAGTCGAGGGTCGCTTTGAATTCTACCTCATTAATGCCCTCCGTTTTGGCCATCTGAATCCCGAGCGCCACTTCACGATCATTGAACTCCCCGTCGGCATGCACCAGCAGGAAGTAGAGTTTGATTAAAGCAGATTTTAAGTTCATGTTTCGTTGGTTAACGACACACGTTGAAAAACTGTGCCAACTTAAATTTCAACTATACGACCTCCAAAATTAAGCTATCTGCAGGAATAAATTCCAAAGTTGGGAATACTTTTACCAGACAGTTTATCTTTTGCTGACGCTGAATCGGTGTTTCTGACCAATAGATCAGCATAGTGCCATTTTTTAAATCATTCAGCCCGTGTTTCCCTTGATCGATCGATAATCCGAACGGATGGTTGGATTAGGCCTTTACTTAGGCTAAGCGGAAAATCCGCATACTCTAAGTTAAACCTAATATCAAAACAAAAACTATGAAGAAGTTTTTACTAATGTGCTTCTCATTGGGTTTTGCGTTCAGTGTCTGGGCGCAAAACCGGGTGGTAACGGGTAAAGTGACCTCGCAAGAAGATGGGTCCATTTTGCCCGGAGTGAATGTGCTGCTGAAAGGAACAACGACAGGCACAGTAACCGATTCGAACGGTATCTACAAAATCGATGTTCCTTCAGACGGTGGTGTGCTGGTGTTTACTTTCATTGGCATGGAAAGCAAGGAAGAAACTGTCGGTGCACGCAACACGATTGATTTGCTGATGAAATCAGACATCAAACAATTGCAGGAGGTAGTGGTGAATGCCATCGGTGAGAATATCTCTAAAGACAAGATGGGCGTTGTGTCTACATCTGTAACAGGATCTTCGGTGGTTCAGTCAGGTGAAGCAGGCGTAATCAACGGCCTTGCCGGTAAGGCAGCTGGTGTGATTATCACGCGCAGCGGTGGTGACCCGGGTGCCGGTTCATACATCCAATTGCGTGGACAAAGCACGATCACGGGCGATCTGCAACCCCTGATTGTAATTGACGGTATGCCAATGTTCAATGACAACCTGGGTATGGCTGTTGGTGGTACTCAACAACAATCTCGCTTGAACGACATCAACCCTGCCGATATCGCCAATATTGAAGTGATTAAGAGCGCAGCCGGTGCTGCCTTATGGGGAAGCCGCGCACTAAACGGTGTGATCGTGATCACCACTAAAAAAGCGAAGAACTCGCAAGGCAGGCTAAATGCTTCTTACAGTGCTACCGCTTCTTTTGACATGGTAAACAAGATGCCTGACTTGCAGAGGACGTTCGGACAAGGATCAAACGGACTTTATAGTAATAGCGCTAGCACTAGCTACGGAGATGTGATTGCACAACGCACCGGAGGAGCTGAGACCCCAACAGGAACTGCGTACGTACAGTTTCCAGACGGAACCAAACGTTATGCAATAGCTGGTGGCAATGTTACTAATCCACATGGTGGAAAGAACTCCCAAAATACTTACGATCATACGAAAGATGTATTCGGCACTGGTCATTTTCTGCAACACGATGTGAACCTGAGCTCAGGAAACGATCGTTCCCAATTCTATGCGAGTTACTCTAATCTCCAGCAGCAGGGCATCATTAAAACTAACAGCGACTATAATAAGAATGTAGCTCGTGTGAATTTTTCAACCTTGCTCACCGATAAATTCCATGTCGCAATCAATGCGAACTATTCAAATATCAGGTCAAATCGTATTCAGCAAGGAAGCAACACTTCGGGATTGCTGTTAGGTCAGTTGCGTACAGCTCCTGACTATGATAATACCGAATATTTTGGTACTGCCTATGCATCGAACGGACTAGCTACTCCTGGCAAACAGATTAGCTATCGTAACCCGATCGGGGCAAGCGGGAGCCCTGGATACGACAATCCGCTTTGGACAATGAACAAGAATCTTAGCTATTCTGTAGTCAATCGTTTCCTTGGTAACATGGAATTGAACTATGATGCCACTCCTTGGTTAAACCTTAAGGCAAATACCGGTATTGATACTTACACAGACAGGAGAACGGACTACATCAACTCACAGTCAGCCACTTCGTTGGGTGGTGCATACACCGAACAGTACATCCAAAACTCACAGTGGAATACCAACTTATTCGCTACTGCCAAAAAGAAATTCTCCGATGCATTTGCCGGAACATTCCTTGTGGGATTCAACTATAATACACGTCAGTTTAATAATGTCGGAGCAGGTGTCACTAATTTTATCATTCCGGACGCTCCGCCCAACCTGGCGAATTCTCCTACGTCCAACAGAACGCCTTTTAACGGTATGGTTCTGCAACGTACAAGTGCAGGATTCGCTACTATCAATACAGATATAGCAGATCAGCTTTTCCTGAATCTTACAGGTCGTGCGGAAGCAGCGTCTACCTTTGGACCGCAAGCACAAAGTTTATTCTTCTATCCTTCAGCTTCCGCTGCATGGCAGTTCTCGAAGGTTCTTGGCACGAATGACTTTTTCAATTTTGGTAAATTGAGGGTGTCGTATGGTGTTGTTGGTCAGCAGCCGGGTGCCTACACCAATCTGACTCAATTCGGCCCTGCTGGTTACGCTGATGGCTTTGGCCCGACACTGACCGGATCAAGCTATGGCGTTGGTGGTTATGCCATCTCCAACATAGCGGGTAATCCCAAAATCCGTCCGGAAAAAAAGCATGAAATTGAAACTGGTCTTGACATAAGACTACTCAATGACAAAGTGACTTTCAGTGCGACTGCTTATTACAATAAAACCACAGATGTAATTCTCCCTACACAAGTGGCACCGTCCAGCGGTTTTACAAATATAGTGAGCAACGCAGGTGTGATTGAAAACAAAGGTCTGGAATTCTCTTTGGGCGTGAACTGGTTGAAGAGAAACGATTTCTCATGGAGTTCTAATTTCATTTGGTCAGCTTATCGCAACCAGGTACTGGATTTAGCGGGAGCTCAATATGTCTTCCTTGCAGGTTTTGCTAACGGAGCATCTGTTGCAACGAAAGGCCAGGCACTGGGAACGCTATGGGGAACTGATTATGCGAAAGGCTCCGATGGAAAACTCACATTAGATGCTCTCGGTTTCCCACAAGTATCTCCGGCCAATTCGGCTGTCGGAAACCCGAACCCGAACTACAGAGCAAGCTTTGGCAATACGTTTACCTATAAAAATGTGAGCTTGTATGTATTGCTTGAAACCATGGTTGGTGGTCAAATGTGGAACGGTACGCAAGGTGCGTTGTTCAACTTTGGCACAACACAAGCTAGCGCTCAAGTCACCACAGTTAGCGCTGCTGATGCAAGTACGTTAAAAACGGCCGATGGAAAGACAATTTTAGCCTTAGCAACAAGTCCAACCACTGCTAGAGCAGTTGCCAACGCTGATGGTACTTACACTTTCCGAGGTGAAGTAAAAGATTTTGGCGGTGGCAAAGTTGCTCTTGATCAGGCCTTTTATCAAGGCGCAGGCAGTGGCTTTAACGTAGTCGCTCCTTTTGTTCAAGACGCTACCTGGGCCAGGCTTCGTGAAGTGACCTTGTCATACTCATTGAATTCAGCGGCATTCAAGAATTCAACCAAGTTACAATCCCTCACCTTCGGACTCACAGGACGCAATCTCTTGTTATGGACTCCTTACAAAGGAATTGACCCGGATACTAATTTGACGGGGGCTACTAACGGACGTGGTTTGGATTATTTCCAAAATCCCAACACGCGGTCTGTATTGTTGAAACTGACTATTACTTATTAATAAATCGAGACTATTATGAAAATGATAAATAAGAAAATAGCATCTGGAATGGTCGTTGCCATCTTGATGATCTTTACCAGTTGCACAAAACTAACAGACGGAATTTCGACCGACCCGGTAAACGTAACTGACCCTAACAATATTGGTGTAAGTCAATATTTGTCAGGGATTGAGGTTTCTCTTATTGGTGTATTCGAAGGGGATGCCGCTCGTCTGAGCGGCATGTGGGCTGGATACTTTAGCGGTGAAGACCGCCAGTATGCCGGTCTTGCCAACTATGTGACTTCAGGCGCAGATTATGACCTCGAGTGGGCAACCATTTATGCCAGTGTCATGAAAAATGCACAGCTTCTGAAGCAAAACGCACAGCCTCGAAATTACTATGCTTCTATTGGGATTACCCAGGTAATGCAGGCAATGTCAATGGGACTCGCAGCTGACTTGTGGGGTGACGTGCCCTATACCGAGGCAATTCAGTACCCCAAAAACGCAGCACCTAAGTTTGATACACAGGCTTCAGTTTACGCAGCCGCTCAAGTACTTCTTGACTCTGCAATTATGAATCTTGGTAAAGGTGGCCCGACAGCTGGAGATTTTTTTTACAATGGCAATATAAACGCCTGGAAAGCTGCAGCTCACACCGTCAAGGCAAGACTGTATCTGCATATCCGTGACTATGCGAATGCTCTCCTTGAATCAAATGCAGGGATAAGCACGCCAGACGGCAATATGATGGCACCTCATGGCAATGCATATCTGCAAACCTTCAACATGTATTATTCATTTCTTACTTATGACCGATCCGCGTACATGGCTGCTAATTCTTTTGCACCCAGATTATTGGATCCCAGCAGTGCAACATATCGAGGAAATATAAAAACAGTTGAAAATGGGAGATTCAATTTCTATTATGCTCCTGTTACCTACTGGGGGGGACTGAATACAGGAGCTGATTATGACCCTAATGTATTTTGCAGCAGCGGTGAGGACGGCACAGTAAATTGGCCTAAGCTGTATGGAATGCCGGATGATGTCACTCGAGATGGCTTCTTTTCCGCCACCATGTCCTTTCCAATTCTGACATTCCAGGAAAATGCACTTATAAAAGCAGAAGCCAACGCTAAATCGGGCAATCTACAGCCCGCGATTGATGCTTTGAATTCCGTTCGGGCATACTACAGACTTGGGTCATTCTTTGGAACAAGTACTGCCTATATAAACGATCCAGATTTGGGGGGGATTAAATATGACGACTACATATTAGCGGATTTCGCTCCAAGCGGTATAGAAAACACCGACAACGTAGCTCAAGATAAAGCCATCCTCCGTGAAATTCTCGAAGAGAGATACATCACGCTGATCGGACAGATTGAAGGCTATAATGACATGAGGAGAACCGATAATTTTCTCAAAATTCCGGTAGCAGCCGGCAAGTCGGATTTCCCAAGAAGATTTTTGTATTCACAAGTTGAAATCAATACGAACCCAAAGACTCCATCTGGAGATCAGGTTGGTCTGTATGTGCCTGTAGCATCATTCGCTACAGCATACTGATTTTTTTTAAGCTGTAACGTTGTTTTACCGCCCCGACAAATCGGGGCGGTTTTTTTTATTCGAAATCCCAGTTACATTTTTGTTGACTGAAATAAGCTCTTCAACAGCATTTTATATGTACTGATTGAATTTATCCAACATCTTTCTGTTAATCACGTACCTAGCCTAGAAATACGGGGGGCGGTTTAGGTTAAGGTAAAGCAAACCTCGGCACTGCTCCGGTAATTCCGGGGCAGTGATTTTTTTCTAAAAACCTATGAAACCCCTCACTTCCATTTTGATTACTGCGCTATCGCTGGCGCTAATGTCATCAACAAGCACATCAGTTGAAAAAACAAAAACATTCGCGGTCGTAGAGCTCTTCACTGCTGAAGGATGCTCCAGCTGCCCCGCAGCTGACGAGCTCCTGAAGGAGATGACAGAACTACTTCAAAAAGAAGGCAAAGAAGTTTTTAGTCTTGCTTTTCACGTCACCTACTGGAATAATCTCGGATGGCTTGATCCGTATAGCCAGGAAGCTTTTACAGCACGTCAGAAAGCTTACGTTGAAAAATTAAAATTCCAGCAGTTGTATACCCCACAGTGTGTAGTCAATGGTCAAAAAGAATTTATCGGATCCAATCCCATTGGCTTCAGAAATGAAGTTGGTGCCGCGCTTCAAGCTAACCCCGTCTACGGCATTGAAGCAGAAGTAAAAAAGGAAGGCGAGGATCTCGTCATCAATTATGAATTAAGTAGTGAGCCAAAGAATATTCTAATGAACATTGTAATCTTTGAAAATGAAGTTACTCACCAGGTATTGCGCGGTGAAAATAAAAACCGGACTCTCAAGCATTACCATGTCGTCAAAAGTCTGAAAACAATATCTCCTCTTCACAAAGGCACCACCTCGGCCCACTGGCCTGAAGACCTGATCCCTGAAAAGGGCGGTGTTATTTTGTACATTCAACATATCAAATCGATGAGGATCACAGGAGCGACCCAACTAAAACTAAACTAAATATGAATTCAAACTCTCCCTCATTTTACCGCGCTGCATTCGGTGCAGGCCTGGTAATCGGTGTGCTCGATGGCACAGCCGCATGTGTGAGCGCTTACCTGAGGCGCTCTGTCACCCCTGAAGCTGTGTTTAAATATGTTGCCGGCGGTGTATTTGGAAAAGATGCATTTACAGGCGGAACCGACATTGCGTTGTGGGGCCTGCTTTTTCATTTTACAATCGCCATGGCCTGGACCGTACTATTTTTTGTTGCATTTAAGAAGGTCAGCATTCTTTCAATGAATAAATTCCTGGTCGGCTTCGGTTATGGACTATTCGTCTGGCTGGCGATGACTTTTATTGTGGTTCCGCTCTCGAATTTGCCCTCTGTTCCCGTGAAGCTCGTACCAGCTCTGATTGGAATTGGAATTCACATGTTTGTAATCGGAATGCCTATATCATTAATGGCCAATAATTTTTTCTCAAAGCATCCTAACAAGGCGCCTTTATGAGATCCCCGAGGTTCGTGTTTTTCATTTTAGTGCTGCTTTCATCGGATTTGTGTTCACAGTCCAAGACTGAAATTGAAAATGACAAGGCAGCACTCAGCAAACTCAACGCGCAATTCATCAAAAATTTTGTGACTCAGGATACAGTCGCGCACAACCAGATCATTCACAAGGATTTCGCCTGCATTGAAAATAACGGTCAGGTAGTGCACCGAAAGCAATACATGAAAGACTGGGCTCGCGACTACAGCTCAGGTGGTTTCACTTCTTTTAGTTATACAGATGAGTTCATTCGGATTTTCGATGACATCGCATTGGTGCGTTCAAAAACGGTATACACTCGCGTAAAAAACGGAACTGTCATCAATGGTAATTCCGTTTACACAGACACCTACCGTAAAGAAAATGGGAGGTGGTGGTGTGTACAAGCCCAGATTACGCCTGTTACTTCGCACTGATTAGTCCATTGACAATAGCTGTTTGTCATTATGAAATAGAAATTCATCAGTAGCTGTTGCTCTTTCGTAATATAAGGGGGTTAGGCTCTGGATAATCTCTAATTTTGATAAGGGATGACTTTGTTTGACAATTTTGTTTACAGTAAGCGGTGGGATATTCGAATCCTGCGGCACATGACATTCTGGATAGCTGACAGCCTGAGCTATCTTTTCGTAATTTCTGCGAATACGCAAATCAAGCCCTGGAATATTGAAAGTCTTTTGTTCAATGTTCCGGTAGCAGCCCTGATCACTTATTTTATTATTTACTATCTCCTCCCTTCGTACTCGCGCGATCACAACAAACTCAAACTGGTTGCCGGGGCAATCGCTGTCTTCCTCTACATCGGTGTGGGTATGAGATATTATCGCTTTTTTATTGTCTACGCCATTGTTGATCCAGCTCACCCCATCCCGCCAAATCTTTGGAGTTTTGCCGGCATCGCAGGTGAAGTCTTCAGCTGGATGACCATCATGAGCCTTGCTGTGGCCATCAAAATGACAAAAAACAAAGCGGAGCTGCAGCGAAAAAATGAAATGCTACTGGAAGAGAAGAAGATTGCAGAACTAAGTTTCCTTAAGGCGCAAATGCATCCGCATTTTTTATTCAACACACTCAACACACTTTATTCTGAGATCATACGCGGAGGTGACAAAAGCGAGCAGATCGTATTGCGCCTCTCCAATTTGCTTCGGTTTATGCTCGAAGAGTGCAACCAACGAGTTATCCCGATCGAAAAGGAAATTCGGGTAATCGAAGATTATATCCAGCTGGAAAAATTAAGGCACGGAACTCGTCTTCGCATTGATTATGAATCGAATCTCAACGGATCATCCGCATTTGTTTCTCCTTTGTTGCTATTACCTTTTGTGGAAAATAGCTGCAAGCACACGCTTTCAACCATTCGCGGTGAAATACACATCAAAGTGCGGATCAAAGCAGAAAATAATTCAGTGAATTTATTCGTTGAAAATGAACTTAGTACCGCACGCAATGGCTCTTCACGTGGAATTGGAATAAACAACATCAAGCGGCAATTGGAGTTATTGTATGATAAAGATTACAAGCTTGATATCCTTCAAAACAACGGCATGTTTGCCGTGCACTTAGAAATACCAACGTTAAAAAAAGATGAATAAAATTCAGTGTATCATTATCGAAGATGAAAAACCAGCACAGGAAATACTGAAGTCATTCCTGTCGAGGGTAGAGTGGATTGAATTGAAAGGGACTTTCGATGACGCCATCGCGGCTCTGGATTACCTGAACAATCATGAGCCTGATCTTATCTTCCTCGATATTCAAATGCCATCACTCACCGGTATCGAATTCCTCAAGGTTACCAAAAATCTTCCTCAGGTGATTATCACCACAGCCTATTCGGAATATGCCATTGATGCCTTCGAGCTTGATGTGCGCGACTATCTCGTGAAACCTTTTTCTTTCGAACGCTTTTTGAAAGCTGTCAATCGTGTGACGACAAAGCCTGATGTCAAACAGGTTTATCAAATTAATAGTAGTGAAACCACACGCCACAGCTTTGCTTTTTTCAATGTCAATAAAACGATGGTGAAAGTGATGTTTGACGAAGTGCTCTACATCGAAAGCATGCGAGAGTATGTTTACATTCACACACCTGGCGGCAAAGTCATCACAAAAATGGGAATCGGTGAGATGGAGAAGATTCTAACTGATGGTTTTCTTCGCATCCACCGGTCTTTCCTGGTCAATCAAAGTAAAGTAAGCTCGTACAATGCCGAGGAAATTTTCATTGATAAAATTTCTCTTCCCATTGGACCCAACTACAAAAAGATGATTGAAGCTGCATTTGGGAAAATGTCAGCCCAAAGTTGAATTATTTCGCGTAAGCCACACTTCTCATTTCACGAATCACCGTCACCTTAATTTGGCCAGGATACTGCATGTCGCGTTCGATCTTTTGAGAAATATCAAAGCTTAATTGAGCTGCGCGTTCATCGGTTGCTTTCTCAGCATCCACAATCACGCGAAGCTCACGGCCCGCCTGGATGGCATAACATTTTTCCACTCCCTCAAAGCTGAGACCTACGTGTTCCAATTCTTTGAGGCGCTTCATGTATTGCTCCATCACTTCGCGCCTTGCGCCAGGACGTGCGCCTGAGATGGCATCACAAGCCTGAATAATCGGAGAGATGATGCTGGTCATTTCAATTTCATCGTGATGTGCACCGATGGCGTTGCATACAATAGGATGCTCTTTGTATTTCTGGGCAAGTTCCATCCCCACAATAGCGTGTGGCTTCTCCAATTCCTCGGGCCATACTTTTCCGATATCATGCAGAAGTCCGGCACGCTTTGCCTGCTTCACATTCAATCCCAGCTCCGATGCCATGATCGCACAGAGGTTGGCAACTTCACGTGAGTGCTGCAATAAGTTCTGACCGTAGGAAGAGCGAAAACGCATGCGACCGACCATTCTAACCAGGTCGGGATGCAAACCATGAATGCCCAAATCGATTACCGTGCGCTCACCGATCTCATTGATTTCGTCTTCGATATTTTTAGTTGTTTTTGCCACCACTTCTTCAATGCGGGCCGGGTGGATACGTCCATCCTGTACGAGGCGATGCAGCGACAAACGGGCAATCTCCCTGCGCACGGGATCAAAACCCGAAATGATGATCGCCTCAGGTGTATCGTCTACTATGAATTCAACGCCTGTGGCTGCTTCCAGTGTCCGAATGTTCCTTCCTTCTCGACCGATGATCTTCCCTTTGATATCGTCACTTTCAATATTAAAAATCGAAACACAGTTCTCTACCGCCTGTTCAGAGGCCGTGCGTTGAATGGTCTCAACGATAATCTTCTTCGCTTCTTTGGTGGCCGACAACTTAGCCTGCTCCATAATGTCTTTGATGTATGAGCTGGCTTTGGTTTGTGCTTCTTCCTTCATCGACTCAACTAATTGGTCGCGGGCCTGATCGGCCGTGAGTTTAGAGACATTTTCCAGCATCGCTACTTTCTGGGCATTAAACTTATCCAATTCCTCTTTGCGCTTTTTCACCAGTTCGTGCTGTTGTGCGAGGCTCTGACGCTCTTCATCGATATCGGCTTCCTTGCGCTTTACAGTCTCCAGTTCTTTGTTAAGCTGAGCTTCCCGCTGTTTTACTTTTTGTTCGTTGGTAATGATCTGATTTTTCTTGCGATTAGCCTCTTCTTCAAATTCCTGCTTCATTTTCATCAGCTTCTCCTTCGCTTCGATGATGCGGTCTTTTTTAATATTCTCGGCCTGAAGCTCAGCTTCCTTGATGATCATTTTTGATTTTTCTTCGGCATCCGCACGGTTTTTCTTCAATCGCCTGCGGTAAAGGAAATTTCCGAACAGCATACTAAGCAATATGGTGGCGGCAAAGGCCGCTATTGCTATTGATATTATCTCGATGGAGTCCATAACTTTTTTAGGTTTGGTTGTTAAACAAAACCCGAGAGGCCTTCAAGGCTATCAACAAAAGAATGGGATTGAAAAAGAAAAGTCAGACCGTCTGAGATACCAACTGATTAAGCTGGTTGATCTTCTCGACTACCGTTTGATCGATGTTTTGCTGGGTCTCCTCATCTGCCATTTTATCTACAAGGCAATCAAAGGCAACCATAGCGAGCAAGTCTTGTTTATCGTCAATGCCGAATTTTTCACGGTAGTGCTTTATTTTTTCATTGACAAGCTTGCCAGCAACCCGCATACGCTCTTCGTCAGAGCGTTTTACTTTCATCGGGTACTCGCGGTCTGCGATTTTTATTTTGATCGAGAGCTCATCCATTAAACAACTACCGTTTTACCGGCTTACGTGTGCAATACATTTATCGATTTCGCGGATGTAATCGTCCACTTTCTTCCTCAATTCCGAAATACTTTCGTCTTCCGGGCTTATATAATCTGCAATTTTAGTGATTTTCACCTGATTTCTAAAATTGGCCAGTTGTTCGTCTCTTTTGCGCAAATCCGTGCGCAACTCATGGTTCTCCAGTTTGATGGTGCGGATTTCATCTTTCAACATCTTATGATCGCCCAACAACATCATGATTTTGCGTTCCAAACCTGACAGTGTGTTCTTCAAAGCTTCCTGATCCATTTTATCAAATGCTTAATTTAGATGTTGCTCAGTTTTATTTTCTGATGATCGCCCCCATCTTCCCTTCGAACGCGCTCATCAATTTCGTCATAGTTTTGTCAATCTCCTCGTCCGTCAATGTTTTATTTTCGTCTTGCAATGTGAATCCCAGCGCGTACGCTTTTTTTCCCTGATCTATTTTTTCTCCTTCATACACGTCAAAGGCTATGATTTCTTTAATCAACCTTTGTTCTGTATTTCTGGCGAGCGATTCAATTTCTGAGAACTTAACCTGGCTGTCGAGAACCAAAGAAAGATCGCGTCTTACTTCCGGGAATTTAGGAACTTCTTGCACAACGAACTTAGGATTTGCAGACTTGAAAAGCAAATCAGTCGACAAGTCAGCATAGAAAACCTCGCGTTTGATTCCAGCCTCCTTCACCAAATTGTTTTTCACTTTACCCATGCGGCCTACTTCCTTGTTGCCCTTCATGATTTTCACTCCGTAGTCAAAAACATCATCTGCAAATTGCTCTTGTTTCGTCTTCGAGAGTGCTGACATCTCTACAATCCGGGCTACAGCTTGTGCGATATCATAAAAATTTACAGGCCGTGATTTATTTTGCCAGTTTTCCGACTCGTCATCTCCGGTTAAAAAAAGAGCGATACGTTCTTCTTCGAAATAGTTCTTCAATCCTTCCTGTCCGCTGGTCTTTCCATAAATCTTTCCGAACTCGAATAATTTCAAATCTTTCTGTTTCCGATTGATATTGTGAGCGCATACTTCCAATCCACTGAACAACATCGTTTGTCGCAGAATTGCCTGCTCTTCGCTGAGCTTGTTCAAAATCTCAACAGCATCGCTGCCGGTTTTGACTTTGTTTTTGTAGACAATGTTCGTGAGCGAGTTGGTGAGAATCTCATAGAATCCATTTGCCACCAGCATTGCCCCGACCGATTTTTTGAATTTGGTCATATCCTTTTCAGGAAATGACGCTATAAATTCACTGCTCGCCTTGTCCGACAGTTCGATATTGTTCAAGCCGTAAATGCGAAGGATTTCTTCCACAATGTCAGCCTCCTGAAAAACGTCTACCCGATAAGGAGGAACAGATGCAGTAAAACCGTCTTCAGTTTTGTTTGACGTCTTTATCTCGAGTCGCTCAAGGATTGAAAATATTTCTTCATGTGGAATCTTCTTTCCGATCAGTCGATCGACATTCCTGAATTTAACGTTAATGGAAATATTCTCGATTTTTTTGGGGTACACATCCACGATATCTGATGAAATTGTCCCTCCTGCCAGTTCTTTAATTAATAATGTAGCTCGCTTGAGGGCAAAAACTGTCATGTTCGGATCAGTACCACGCTCAAAGCGAAAGGAAGCATCGGTCTTTAGCTGATGGTGCATTCCGGTTTTTCTAACATACGTGGATGAAAAGCATGCTGACTCCAGGAAAATGTTTTTCGTCTTTTCAGAAATACCAGACTTGATGCCGCCAAAAACACCACCGATGCACATGGGCTCTTCGGTGTTGCAAATCATCAGGTCATTTTCAGTCAATATTCGTTCCTTATTGTCAAGCGTAGTGAACCTGGTACCGGCAGGCAAAGTCTTTACGATCACTTCTTTTCCGGTGATCTTATCGGCATCGAAAGCGTGAAGGGGCTGACCGAGTTCGTGCAGAACGTAATTTGTGATATCAACCACATTGCTGATGGGCGCCAGGCCGATGGCTTTCAATTTGCTTTTCAACCAATCGGGAGACTCACCAATAGTTACCCCTGAAATCGTTACCCCTGAATAGCGAGGACAAGCCTCTGCATTCTCTACTTTTATTCCAATTGGAAGAGATTTGCTGTCTGTTGCAAACTTGGATACCTCCGGCCATTTCAGTTCACGTTTTTTCGCGGCCTTGAGATCACGAGCCACTCCGATGTGTGAAGCCGCATCTGCGCGATTAGGTGTCAATCCAATTTCAAAAACATAATCTGACTCCACCTTGAAAAATTCAGAAGCCGGTGTGCCGTTTTTCACAGAGGTGTTCAACACCATAATGCCCGCATGACTTTCGCCCATTCCGATTTCATCTTCGGCACAAATCATTCCTTCACTTTGTTCACCACGAATCTTTGCAGACTTAATGGTAAATGGCTCTCCTTTGGTCGGATAAACCGTTGCACCCGGTACTGCCACAACTACCTTCTGACCGGCTGCGACATTTGGTGCCCCACATACAATCTGTGAAGGTTTATCACCACCGACATCAACGGTAGTAACAGAAAGCTTGTCCGCATTAGGATGCTTGGCACAGGTAAGTACCTCGCCAATCACCAATCCTTTTAAGCCTCCTTTGATTGTTTCAAAGGGTTCAACGCTCTCTACTTCAAGCCCGGTGGAGGTAAGTGTTTGCCCGATTTCTTCGGGAGACTCAGTGATGTCGATGTATTGCTGAAGCCAGCGATAAGAAATTTTCATTTGAAAAAATAAGAACCTCAAAAGTAAGCGTTTAAGTCTTTTTTTTCTAATGACGTCTTATCGAATCAGCTGCTTGAGTCTCCTATCCCATTAGCTACACACACGCTTAAAAGCACAATTAATATTCCTTCAGCTCGTTTTATTTTCAAAGGGGATTGCGCATTTTTCGCCCCTCAAAAACTCAAATCAAAACCAACAATATGCTTATTCACTTTAAAAGATCGATCACTTCAGTAGTGATTCTATTAATGGGATGTGGGGCCTTCGCCCAAACTTCCATCAATTTGACTGATAAGGTTCCGGTAGCCCCAGAACTTAAAATTGGAAAACTGTCCAACGGTTTAACGTACTACATCCGAAAAAACAGCAAGCCTGAGAAGAAAGTAGAGCTCAGGCTAGTTATAAAAGCGGGGTCAATCCTGGAAGACGATGACCAGCAAGGCTTGGCCCACTTCACCGAGCACATGGCTTTTAACGGAACAAAGAATTTCAAAAAGAATGACCTGGTTTCATTCCTCCAATCTATCGGGGTGCAGTTCGGAGCCGACCTGAATGCTTATACGAGCTTTGACCAAACCGTTTACATCCTTCCTATTCCTACTGACAAACCTGAAAATCTTGACAAGGGATTTCTTGTTCTTGAAGACTGGGCAAGCACCGTGGCATTTGAGAACGAAGAGATCGACAAAGAGCGGGGTGTGGTGCTGGAAGAATCACGTTTGGGCAAAGGCGCGAATGACCGGATGAATAAAGTGATCTACCCTAAAATTTTTGCGGACTCAAAGTACGCTCAGCGCCTGCCAATCGGCAAGGAAGATATTTTGAAAAAATTCAAATACGATGTGATCAAACGTTTTTACAAAGACTGGTATCGTCCCAATTTGATGGCAGTGATAGCCGTGGGTGATGTAGATCCTGAAGCTGCAGAACAACTCATCAAGAAGCATTTCGAAAAACTAAAAAATCCTGCAAACGAAAGAGTGCGTGCCTATGCCGAAATTCCGAACCGGAAAGCATCCGAAGGTGTAGTCGTCACAGACAAAGAAGCGAGCAACAATATCCTTCAGGTTTACTATTCACTTCAAAAAAGCAAGCCGGACCTCGTAATTGGCGACTACCGCGATAACATTGTGAAAAATCTTTTCAGCGCGATGTTGGGTCAACGTATGCAGGAACTGACGCAAAAACCAAATCCTCCGTTTGTATTTGGCGGTAGCGGTCAGGGAGGATTTGTCCATGGTTATGAAGCCTACAACTCCTTTGCCCTCGTAGGCAAAGGTGGAGCAGAGCCAACAATAAAAGCCATTGTTCAGGAGAATGAACGCGTTCGCAAATATGGATTCACGGCTTCAGAACTTGACCTGGCAAAGAAAAACTCATTGCGCAGTATGGAGCGTTTCTACAACGAGCGTGAAAAAACAGAGTCAAGTGGTCATGCGGAGGAATACATTCGTAATTTCCTTGAGCAGGAAACCATCCCTGGCATCGAAAATGAATACAAATTCCACAAAGAATTTTTACCAACTATAACACTCGATGAAGTCAATAAATACGCAGTAAAAACAATACCTGCAAACGACACCAAGCTGGTAATCTATCAGGGATCGGACAAAGCTGACTTCAAACTTCCGACTAACGAAGAACTTCTGAACGCTGAGCTCAACGCAGAAAAACTTCCAGTGACTCCTTACGAGGAAAAAATCATTTCAAGCAACTTGATGGATAAAGCTCCCCAGGGCGGCTCGATCAAATCAGAAAAAGAGAATGCAACTCTTGGAACGACAGAGCTGGTGTTGAATAACGGTGTAAAAGTGATTTTAAAACCTACTGATTTTAAAAACGATCAGGTCGTGATGGCTGCAACGCGTTTTGGTGGCCAGTCACTTTACCCGGACAAAGACATGTATGATGCAGGTAATGCTACCACCATCGTTAATCAGATGGGAATTAAAGATTTGTCGCCAACAGACTTGCGCAAAGCCCTGGCTGGTAAATCTGTGAATGCATCTCCGCGCATGGGCAACACTACGGAAGGCTTTGGTGGGCAATCTGGTTCGGCAGATGTAGAGACGATGCTCCAAATCGTATACCTGTATTTTACACAACCACGCAAGGATGCAGGATTATTTGAATCTTTTGTAAGCAAGCAGCAAGCGATGTATGAGAACATGATGGCACAGCCTCAAGCTGTGTTCCAGGATTCGATTCAGGCGATATTGTACAAGAAACATCCGCGTGGCCCCCGATTGCCCAAAGCTGAAGATTATGCAAAAATCAATCTGGACAGAAGCTTTGACATTTATAAAGAGCGCTTCAGCAGCGCCAAAGATTTCACTTTCTTTTTTGTCGGAAGTTTTGATCTCGCGAAGTTCAAGCCTCTCATAGCTTCATACCTGGGTGCTCTGCCGGTAGGAGATATCACCACTTCTTACAAGGATCTTGGCATCCGCCCGATCAAAGGTGTGGTAAAAAAGGAAGTAAAAAAGGGAAGCGAGCCGAAGAGTTTTATTTCCCTCACGTTTACGGGTGAAGTTCCTTACTCAGAAGATGCCCAATTGAAATTGCAGGCGCTGACAGAAGTGTTGAATATCAAGCTTATCGAAACGCTCCGGGAAGACATGGGCGGAATCTATGGTGGCGGCATGCGTGGATCTATGAGCAAATTGCCTTATCCCAACTACTCCGTCAGTGTATCACTGCCCTGCGGACCTGAAAATGTCGATAAATTGATTGCAGCAACATTCGCTGAAATAGAAAAAGTGAAAACCAACGGCCCCACTGAAGCTGACTTGAACAAAGTGAAAGAAACCTACAGCAAGAAGTATGCGGAGAATATGAAGGACAACAACTATTGGTTACGTGCTCTTCAGCAAACCGTAGATTCAGCTCATGATGGAGCAAACATTCTCTCACTTGAGAAAAAAATGAATGCGTTAACTGTCAAAGACATTAAAGATGCTGCTAATCTTTATCTGAATTCGAAGAACTATCTGCAAGTTGTTCTCAATCCAGAACTGCACGGTGTTATCAATCCGAATAAGTAGTTTATCATTTTCCAATGAATTCACGGCCGTCCCGACAAATCGGGACGGCTTTTTTATTGCCAATCCCGCCTTGGAGCCGCTTAAAAAAATAAACGCGGGAGAGCCTTCGGGTTTCTTTATTTTTAGTTAAAACAAAAATGACATGAAGCGACTATACATCCTTGCATTTTGTCTATGCACCTCGTTGGCCTTTTCCCAGGATAATGACGGGTATCAACGCCCACCAGAAGAAATTGCCAAACTGGTTGAAGCACCTTTAACTCCCGCCATCAGTATTTCACCTGATAAAAACATGATGGCCTTGCTCGATCGCTCGGACTATCCCAGCATCGAAGAATTGTCTCGCCCCGAGCTTCGGATTGCAGGCCTGCGAATTAACCCCGAGAACTTCGGTCCGAGCCGGAGTAATTATTTCATCGGACTAAAATTCAAAAACCTCAAGGACAAAAAAGACTATGAGGTAAGCGGGCTTCCATCACCACTCAAGATGAGCAGTTTCACTTACGCTCCCGACAGCAAAAAGGTAGCGTTTCTTCAATCCTATTCGGACAGGATTGAATTATGGGTGGTTGACCTCACAACGTTTAGTGCGCGTCAGCTTACAAAAAAGAAAATCAACGCCACCAATGCCAATGCAGTTGCCTGGTTGTCAAATTCCAACCAGTTGGTTTTCCTGGCTGTAGCCGATGGCCAAAAGATGCCACAAAAAACAAGGGTACCCAGTACTCCTGTAATTGAAGAAAATTTAGGAAAGAAGGCACCTGCTCGAACCTATCAGGATCTTTTGAAGAACCCATATGACGAAGCGGTGTTCGATTACTATTGTACTGCTCAACTTACTTCTGTTTCTCTTGATGGTACTGAGAAAGCTATTGGCAGTCCCGCTGTTTATACTTTCCAGAATCCGTCACCAGATGGATCATTATTGCTGGTGAAAGCCGTGCATCGTCCCTACTCTTATTTGGTACCGGTCAACTTATTTCCACTCAGCGTCCGAGTAATTGATATGAGTGGAAAGCAGATAAAAGCACTGGCCGATATTCCGCTCGGTGACAATATTCCAGTGGGTTTCAACGCTACCAGCAAAGGCCCACGCGGTCATTTGTGGAGACCCGACCAGCCGGCTACTATTTATTGGGCCGAAGCGCAAGACGAGGGTGATCCTAAAAAGAAAACAGAGAACCGCGACAAAGTATTTCAATCAGTCTCTCCGTTTGACGGCACTGCAACCGAGTTGATTACTCTCCCCTTACGCTATGGTGGAATCGCCTGGGGCAATGACAAAACTGCATGGGTAACGGAATCATGGTGGGCCGATCGCAAGACGCGCACTTATCAAATCGATCCAAGCAGTCCTGGTAAAAAGAAAACAATCCATGATCGCTCATATGAAGATGTATACACCGATCCAGGCAACCCAATGACCGTATTCAATCAGTATGGAAGATCGGTGATGGCCATCTCAGACAATTCTATTCTCCTGGCAGGTAGTGGATCTTCTCCGGAAGGTGATAAGCCATTCCTTGATAAAATGGATTTGACTACGGGGAAGGCAACACGTGTTTGGCAATGCGAGGCACCTTATTTTGAATCTGTCACCAGTTTGATCGATCCGAAAAAAGGAACATTCATCACATCACGGGAATCACAAAATGAAAACCCGAACTATTTTGTTCGCACCGTGGGTTCAAAATCAATGGCGCAACTTACTTCGTTCCCGCATCCTTATCCACAAATTAAAGATGTGAAGAAGCAAGTTTTGAAATACAAACGCCCCGATGGAGTTGATCTCACAGCTGACCTTTACCTGCCTCCGGGTTACAAAAAAGAAGACGGGCCTCTTCCTACTTTCATGTGGGCTTATCCGGCAGAATTCAAATCGAAGGATAATGCAGGCCAGGTGAAAGGATCTCCCTACACCTTTACACGAATCGGTTGGGGAAGCCCGATCTACTGGGTAGTGCGTGGATACGCTGTTCTCGACAACGCTTCTATTCCTATTATCGGTGAAGGCAATAAGGAACCGAACGACACTTATGTTGAACAATTGGTTGCCAGTGCAAAAGCCGCTATCGATTATGGAGCATCATTAGGAGTTGTAGATCCAAAACGAGTAGGCGTGGGTGGTCACAGCTATGGCGCATTCATGACCGCAAACTTGTTGGCACACTCCGATTTATTCAAAGCTGGTATTGCCAGAAGCGGAGCATATAACCGTACTTTAACTCCGTTCGGATTCCAGCAGGAAGAACGTACCTACTGGGAAGCTCCAGACGTGTACAATAAGATGTCTCCGTTCTCTTATGCCGATAAAATCAAAACTCCGATTTTGTTAGTGCATGGCGAAGCCGACAACAATTCCGGGACATTCCCGATTCAGACTGAACGTTTCTACAACGCGATTAAAGGACATGGTGGCACAGCTCGCTACGTGCTATTACCTTATGAAAGTCATGGCTATCAGGCCAAGGAATCCATCATGCACATGCTGTGGGAAATGGACAACATGCTGGAGACTTACGTGAAGGGAAATCCTCCGATGAAAGCAAAAGTTCAGACGAAGTAAGATTCAGAAGTTTTTTAGAGAAATTGCCACGACTTTTTTAAGCCGTGGCAATTTTATTTTCCACGCACTTCGTGACGGAAAGTTTCCACACACTTGCGGTCTTGCAAAGTCACAAAACAAGTCTTGCCGTCTTTCCCACCGAAACAAATGTTGCTTGTCTTCTTGCCTTTCATTGTCACCTCGCGAATAATTTTGCCTTCCGGTGAAATGATGGCTACAACACCTTTATCGTAACGAGTTACGAGCAAATTTCCTTTGCGGTCGCATTTCATTCCGTCCAGACCAAAGTCAGGGAAGTCAATGAATTTCCTTTTGTTGCTGATGTTACCCTGCTTATCGACATCAAACGCCCAGATTATTTTCTGAATGCTCTCGTTGACGTATAGTGTTTTCTCATTAGGACTTAACTCAATGCCATTGGTAGTACCCATGTTGTCCTGAAGCAACGTTGCTTTTCCATCCGGATCAATACGCCAGACTTTTCCCGTTCCGGTTTTCCAGTTTGGATCAGATGCAAACAACTGCTGCTTTTTGTTGATACAGATATCATTGGGCTGATTGAACTGATCGCTGTGAACAAAAACAGACACCGTTTTTGTCTTCGTGTCAACTTTCAAGATGTTGTGTCCGGAAAAATCAGCGAGAAACATGTCTCCCTTTTTATTAAACTGGATCGCATTGGCAGTGCTTCCCTCGGGCAAAGTGACGTAGATCTCCACTTTCCCATCCATACCGACAAGTCCAACGGTTCCGTCTTTTTGAAAATTGACGGCATACAAGTTCCCTTTCTTGTCGACCATGGGTCCCTCACAATTTCCAGTGAAGAAATTTTCGGCGGTTACATCTTTGGCAACATAGAACTCCTGCGCTTGCACCAGGCTAAACGAGAAGAATACGATAAATAGAATTGTTCTTTTCATGGGGCAATGACTTTACCTGTTTTGTGTCCTTTTACTGCGTAGAATAAGATATAGAGATAACAAACTGCTGTACACAGAAAGAAAGCAGTTTGCGGAGAAATTTCTTTTACGAGTAGACCATAGATCGGTGGAACAACAGCTCCACCAGCAATACCCATAATCAGCAGCGCTGATCCCATCTTCGTAAATTTTCCAAGGCCATCAATGGCCATAGGAAAGATTGCAGGCCACATGAGTGAATTGGCCAAGCCCATAATCGCTATAAAAAAAATAGAAGTATAACCCGTTGTTAAAAAAGCGAGGAGAGCAAAGACCACTCCCGCAATGGCACAAATTCTGAGTGCCATTTCTTGCTTTATAAATTTAGGGATAGCAATAACTCCAATAACATAACCTACGACCATCGATATCAATGTATACGAAGTAAACACCTTTGTCTCATCAAGGCTCATACCCATGGAGCGCCCATACGAACCTATCACATCACCTGCCATCACCTCCACACCTACATAAAGAAAAATACACAGCATTCCCAGTAACAAATGAGGATATTGAAAAACGGAAGTTTTTGTATTACCTGCTGATTTTTCGGAAGATGAGCCTCCATTCGTTTCAATTTCGGGAAGAGAAGAAAACCAGATCATTAAAGCTAATGCTGTCAGAACAATTGCCATGGTAATATAAGGTGTTGTTACACGATCCGAGAGTTCTTGCAATAATTGATTGCGAACAGCAGGGTCAGTGGCCGCACCTACTTTTGTCTCAATTTCACTTGCTCCCTTCAAGACGATGGCCCCAAGAATAACCGGACTCAGCGCACCTGCTACTTTGTTACAAATACCCATAATACTAATTCGTTGCGCAGCCGACTCAATCGGACCAATCACCGAGATATAAGGATTGGAAGCCGTTTGTAGAAGTGACAAGCCCATACCCTGCACAAACAGCCCGGTAAGAAATAAGGCAAAATCTCGGTTGCTTGCCGCCGGTAAAAAAATCAACGCACCAATAGCCATCACAAAAAGACCAAGTGCCATTCCCTTCTTATAACCTGTGGCGTTAAGGATGAACGAGGATGGAATGGCCAGAAAGAAATAGGCCATATAAAAAGCGGAAGTTACCAGAAGGGCTTGGGCATCCGATTGCAGATCGCAGGCTAATTTCAGGAACGGAATAAGCGTCCCGTTCAACCAAGTGACAAACCCGAAGATGAAAAACAAAATACCGATGATGACTATGGATGTTATGTAGTTTTTTGAAGAAGTCATTTTCATTAACTTTTGGATGAGTATAAAGTTCTAATTTTGCGATTCGATCAATTTCCATTCGATTTAAAATAAAAAAACCAAACTTCAATGGCTTCACATCCACGACTGACCTTATTGATACTCGCTGCAGGCATTGGTAGCCGCTATGGAGGCATCAAACAAATTGACGGCTTTGGCCCCTCAGGCGAAACAATCATGGACTACTCATTATTCGATGCAATCCGTGCAGGATTCACCAAGATTGTATTTATTGTACGAGACGAGATTCGCAGTACCGTGGAAGAAATGTTCTTGCCCAAACTCCGGGGTAAGGTGGATGTAGAGTTTGTGATCCAATCCCTAGACACGTTCGTACCGAAAGAATATTTAACCAGCGGCCGGGTAAAACCGTGGGGAACCAGTCACGCCATGCTCTGCGCTAAAGACGTGATCAACGAGCCCTTTGCTGTAATTAATGCCGATGACTTTTACGGATTGGACGCATTTGCCGCCACAGCTGATTTTTTCAAGAACGACTCTTCCGGTGCACATACCATGGTTGGTTATACATTGAAAAACGTGTTGTCGGACCACGGCAGTGTTTCCCGCGGATGTGGAGAGCGTGATGCTAATGGGTATTTGAACAGCGTGGTGGAACGGACTACAATCGTAAAAGAGGGTGGCAAAATTATTTCGAAAGAAAAAGACGGTGACCTTGAGCTAAGTCCGGAGACGCCTACCTCAATGAACTTTTGGGGATTTCATCCTTCCATTATGAAATTGACTGATGAAATGTTTAAGGACTTCCTGAAAAACAATCATCAAAATATCAAAGCCGAATTTTTCATACCATTAGTGGTCAATGATATGATCAAATTAAACAAGGGGAAAGTGAAAGTAATTTCAGGAGGTAAAACCTGGTTTGGCGTAACTTATAAAGAAGACAAGGAATTTGTTTCACAAAAGATAAAACAGCTTGTCGCTGATGGGGCTTATCCCAATAAGCTCTGGTAATGACTGAGGACATTGACAGTGTCTTAAAAGCATTCGGAATTTCAGGAGACGCAGAACCCCTCGGATCAGGCTACATCCACAGGACTTTTAAAGTATTCGGAGAAAAAAATTATGTCCTTCAAAGGGTAAACAAAAACATATTTACTAAACCTGAAGTCATTGCTGCAAACAACCGCGCTGCATTTCAATTCCTGAAACAGCAGCATCCGGGTTATTTGTTTCCTCAACCACTTCCAGACAAAAATGGAAATGATCTGCATTTTGATGAAGAAGGTTTTCCATGGCGGTTATTTCCCCTGATTGAGAATACGTTTACAATTGATGCCGTTGATTTGGAAGCCGATGCCTTCGAAGCCGCCAGAGGCTTTGGGTCATTGACTAAAAATCTAAATGGCATTGACCTTAATCTCTTCAAACCTACATTAGACCGTTTTCACGATCTGACATGGAGGTTCGGGCAATTCACCGAAGCATTGCAAAATGCAAGCGCAGATGTGATTCGCTCATGCGAAAAAGAAATTGAGCAGGCAAAATCTTTTGACTACCTCGTAAAAGAATACGGAACCCTCATCACAAGTGGTTCAATGAAACTGCGCGTGATGCACAATGACACCAAAGTCAACAATATTTTATTTGACGTCCATTCACGAAAAGCAGTTTGCGCTATCGACCTGGATACACTCATGCCTGGCTACTTCATTTACGACCTGGGCGATATGGTTCGCACATTTGTGAGCCCGGTAAGTGAAGAGGAAAAAGATCTTTCGAAAATCACTTTCAGAAAAAATATCTATAACGCTCTTATGAAGGGCTATCTATCGCAGATGGATGAAGTCTTAATTTCAGATGAAAAAAAATCCATCCCCTTTGCAGGTAAAATGATGACGTACATCATGGCGCTACGTTTTCTTGCAGATTTCCTCAGAGGCAATACCTATTATCACATTAGTTATCCTGACCAAAATCGGGTACGGGCCGCAAATCAGTTACAGCTCCTAAGCCTGATTTGCATGCACCCGCAAGTCTAATGGTCTTTCTACCGTATGCCGTTGTTATTAACCACTAACGAATAACTCATAACATTGCATTTCGCGAATTAATTATCTTTGAAAATTCGCGGTATTACCGTGCACATTCCTTAACTAAAACTTAAACCTCAATGAAAAAAAGCATTTTCGGACTGGCTCTGCTGCTGTCACAAGTGGTACATGCCCAGGATCCCGTAGCAACGAAGTATGCCGATCTCATCACTTCTGCTGACTTAAAAGAAAACCTTTCCATTATCGCTTCCGATGCACTTGAAGGCCGCTACACCGGTTCTCGCGGAGAGAAGATGGCGGCAGCATTTATCGCGAGTTATTTCGAGAACCTTGGGCTGGCTGCACCCGTCAACGGATCGCACTACATGTCCATCGATTTGTACTCACCCCGATTAGCAAGCGCTTACGTAAAATTCGGTCCTACCCGTTTCGAAAATTACAGTGACATCGTATACGCAGGTCAAAGCGATAGCGGTGGAGAAATCTCCCTTGAGGCCGTTTATGCCGGAAAGGGCACGGAAGCAGATTATGCCTATATCGATGTGAAAGACAAAGCCGCAGTCATTTTGGCCGATGCCCTTGACAGAGCAGCCATGATGAAATTAAGGGACGCAACAAAAATGGCTCGTGATAAAGGGGCTAGAATCGTATTCGTAGTTTCAGGAGGAAAACCGGAGGACTTCAAAGCGTTTGCCGACCGGATGAAAGGCTTTAGTGCCGGAGGCGGACTCTCTCTCAATAAGCCCGATGCAAACAATCCCAATAAAGGCACATTTTATATGGAGGCATCTGCAGCGTCAAAGATTTTTAATATGCCTTTCGAAAAAATCGCAAAAGCAACAGCCGATGATGCAGCCAAAAAACCATTGAGCAAAATCAAACCGAGTCGTATTGTCTACTCTGTAGCTATCGAAAACAAAATTGTTAAGTCCGAGAATATGCTTGGCTTCCTCGAGGGAACCGACAAAAAGGACGAAGTAATTGTGGTCTCTGCTCACTTCGATCATATCGGTATCGGTCGTGGCGAGGGCGATGTAATTAATAACGGAGCTGACGATGATGGGTCGGGTACTGTTAGTGTGCTTCAATTGGCAAAAGCTTTCATGCAGGCAAAGAAAGATGGCCGCGGCCCACGAAGAAGCATTCTCTTCATGACCGTTACCGGGGAGGAAGAAGGTTTGTTTGGTTCACAATACTATGTAGAGCACCCTGTTTATCCACTGGCTAATACGGTTGCTGACCTGAATATTGACATGGTAGGCCGCAAAGACCCTCAACACAAAGACAAGCCAGACTACGTGTACGTGATCGGTGCCGATAAACTTTCGAGTGAGCTGAATGAAATCAATGAGCGCAACAACAAAACTTACACGCAGTTGGATTTCGACTACACCTACAATGACGAGAAGCATCCTGATCGTTTGTACTACCGCTCCGACCACTGGAATTTCGCCAAGAACAATGTGCCGATCATTTTCTACTTTGATGGTATTCACGAAGATTATCACAGGCCAAGTGATGAAGTAAGTAAAATCGATTTTGATATCATGGTGAAGCGCGATAAAGCTGTGTTTTACACCGCTTGGGAATTGGCCAATCGCGAGAACCGGATTGCTGTAGACAAAAAATAAGACACTTTTTTACTGCGAGGTACGAAGTTAGAAGTACGTCAGGTCAGAGCACCTTTCGTACTTCGCATTTCGTACCTCTTACTTTTAACCCTACCTTTGCGCCATGCGCATCGACATCATTACGTGTCTTCCTAAGCTTCTCGAAGGTCCCTTTTCAGATTCCATTCTGAAAAGAGCTCAGGACAAAGGATTGGTGCAAGTGATGGTGCACGATCTTCGTCCTTTCTCCACCAATAAGCATCGCACTACCGATGACTATGCCTTTGGGGGCGGAGCTGGAATGGTCATGATGATTGAACCAATAGACCGCTGCATTTCTTCCCTCAAAGAGCAGCGCACTTACGATGAAATTATTTACATGAGTCCTGATGGCGAGTTGCTCACACAATCGATTGCCAACCAGCTCAGCCTGAAAGAAAACTTAGTTCTTCTTTGCGGCCATTACAAGGGAGTGGATGAACGGGTTCGCGAGCATTTGATCACGCGGGAAATCAGCATCGGTGACTACGTGCTTTCCGGCGGAGAACTGGCAGCGGCAGTGGTCAGTGATGCCGTTATTCGGCTTCTCCCGGGAGTTTTGTCAGATGAAACTTCTGCACTTACCGATTCTTTTCAGGATGGCCTCGTTGCCCCACCGGTTTATACGCGGCCAGCCGACTATAATGGGTGGAAAGTCCCCGATGTACTTCTTTCCGGTCATGAGGCCAAAATCCAGGATTGGCGCCATGATCAATCGCTAGAAAGAACCCGGAAAAGAAGGCCCGGGCTGACCAATGAGTAGGTTTTCAGGCCATTAGGGCCAAATAATAATTCCCGGCTGGGCTTAGAATTCTAACATTCTTCTTATAAATTTGCAGTCCATTTTAAAAAGAGGGTTTTATGGCCGATTTAATGAAGATTGTAGAACAGGAATTGAGCACAAAAAGGGCTTCAATCCCCAATTTTAAGGCTGGTGACACCATCAACGTGCACGTAAAAATCAGCGAAGGTAATAAGGAGCGTATCCAGCAATTCCAGGGCACGGTGATCTATCACCGTGGAAAAGGAACCAATGGTGAGAGCTTCTCTGTACGTAAAGTATCGAATGGCATAGGCGTGGAAAGAATTTTCCCGATGTTAAGCCCTAGTATCGATAAAATCGAATTTGTAAAAGCAGGTAAAGTTCGCAGAGCGAAACTGTATTATTTAAGAGGCCGTCAAGGCAAGAGCGCACGGATCAAGGAAAAATTGGCTGTTGCTCAACCCGCTTAATCATCTCAGAAGAATTATCAGGAACCCATTTCGAATTGAAATGGGTTTTTTGCTTATCCGCCGGGCAGTCGGATTCCCTTTGACCAAAAACAGCCTAAACCGTATATTTGTCACCTTTCTTCTTAAAAAATATGTCTAAAAGCAAGATCACAGAACTTCTCGGCAAAGACGCTGAGTCTCTTTTAACTCACCAAAGCAAAACCATCTCAAAATCACAGCTGCACTTACCCGGAGCTGATTTCGTTGACCGGATTTTTTCCCAGTCCAACAGAAATCCTCAAACGCTCCGCAGTCTCCAGACTTTATTCAATACTGGAAGACTGGGCGGAACAGGTTACGTTTCAATCCTCCCGATCGACCAGGGAATTGAGCACAGTGCAGGTGCATCTTTTGCCAAAAACCCGATCTACTTCGACCCTGAAAATATTTTAAAGCTCGCTATTGAAGGCGGATGTAATGCCGTGGCTACTACCTATGGTGGTTTGGCTATGATGTCAAGAAGCTATGCTCACAAAATTCCTTTCATTGTAAAAATCAATCACAACGAATTGCTTACCTATCCGAACAAAGCAGATCAGATCATGTTTGGTTCTGTTCGCGATGCCTGGAATCTGGGAGCTGTTGCTGTGGGAGCAACCATTTATTTCGGATCCGACCAGTCGACCCGTCAGATACAAGAAGTTGCAAAAGCATTTGAAGAAGCTCATGCGCTTGGTATGAGTACGATCTTGTGGTGCTACACCCGCAATAATGCATTCAAGAAAGATGGAAAAGATTATCACGTATCTGCCGACCTTACAGGGCAAGCGAACCACTTGGGTGTGACTATTCAGGCTGACATTATCAAGCAAAAACTGGCAGAGAACAACGGTGGCTACAAAGCACTGAACACCGGTGGAAGCAGCTATGGAAAACTGGATGAAAAAATCTATACCGAATTGACTTCCGAGCATCCGATTGATTTGTGCCGTTACCAGGTAGCTAACTGCTACATGGGCCGTGCAGGTCTTATCAACTCAGGCGGTGATTCAAAAGGTGCGAGTGATATGGCAGATGCAGTTCGTACGGCCGTAATCAACAAACGCGCTGGTGGCATGGGCTTGATCTCCGGTCGCAAAGCATTCCAGCGCCCAATGAAAGAAGGCGTTGAAATTCTCAATGCGATTCAGGATGTTTATTTGGAGAAGAGTATTGACATAGCATAAACAGACACTGGTTCCTGGATGTCGGTATCCAGGAACCAGTATTCTAGTATGCTCCTCAATTTTAGTGAAGAAGTAACTGATTAATTGTAGAAAGTATGCCTTGGTTCAAACGTACAGATAAAGGAATCTTAACTCCCACTGAGTCGAAAAGAGAAGTTCCGGATGGTTTGTGGTTCAAGTCTCCGGCGGGAAAAATCATACATACGCGCGAGTTGAAAAACAACGCCTACGTTGTACCGGAAGAAGACCATCACGTAAAAATCGGATCGAAAGAATATTTCGAAATTCTTTTTGATAATAACGAGTTTACCGAATTGGATGTCAACATGGAGTCAGCTGACCCGCTCAAGTTTTCTGACACCAAGCCGTATCCCAAGCGAATCAAAGAATCACAGGCGAAGGTACAGTTGAAAGATGCTGTGCGCACAGCCTACGGAAAAATGAACGGGATTGATATCGTGATCGCCTGTATGGACTTCAGTTTCATTGGCGGTTCCATGGGATCTGTAGTCGGAGAAAAAATTGCACGTGCCATCGACCACTCCTTGAAAACAAAAACTCCGTTCCTGATGATCTCCCGTTCAGGTGGTGCACGTATGATGGAGGCCGGACTCTCGCTCATGCAGATGGCGAAAACTTCTGCCAAACTCTCGTTACTTGACCAGGCCAAAATTCCTTACATCTCATTGCTCACCGACCCTACCACGGGTGGTGTAACTGCTTCGTATGCAATGTTGGGTGACTTCAATATTTCTGAACCGGGAGCGTTGATTGGCTTTGCTGGACCGCGTGTCATTCGTGAAACCATCGGAAAAGATCTACCCAAAGGATTCCAAAGTGCCGAGTTTGTATTAGATCACGGCTTCCTCGACTTTATCGTTGACCGCAGAAATCTCAGAGAACGGTTGACGACATTGTTGAAAATGCTGAAGTAGTTCCTCTACTTCTTTCAAATCAAAACTCCCAGGATCAACCCGGCGATAATAATCGCCCATGACGGGAATCGCGTAAATGCGATTGTGGCAAACGTTCCGAATGTAAACAACAGATTTAGCAAGATATTTTTCAACGAATGATCTTCTGAAATCAGAGGAAGAAACAAAATCAACGCGGCCGCTGCGACAAGTCCTGTGTTCGCTGCAAGAATACCTTCGAGTGAAGCGCGTATCGCCCGGAAAGATTTAAGGCCATCCCAGACACGGATCATGAAGAAGATCAGAAAAGTGCCCGGAAGAAAAATTCCTATTGCAGAAATAATAGCTCCCAAGATTTGCCCCGAAATACCATACCCCCTGCTGTGCATCGCCAGCGCACCTACATACGAACAAAAAGAAAATACCGGCCCTGGTAATGACTGTACAATTGCGTACCCAGAGAGGAATTCATCATTGTTTAGATAAGGTTGTCTGATACCTTCGAAAGAAGGTTTTGCGAACTGTACAAACTCCGTATGAAGCAGCGGAGTAAGCACCTGCCCTCCACCAAAAACAAGGCTTCCGTTACGATAGAAATTTTCAAATAAACGAATCGGCAAAAGTTCGGGATTGGCTTTTGTGAAACTTCCCAGCACTGCAGCAAAAATCAAGACCCCGATCCAAAGGATAAAATTAGGCCAGGCAACGTCAAGTTTCTTTTTCGGCTGACGCGGATAAAATTTATAGTTGAATGCGGTGACGCATCCGGCTGCGAGTAAAATCAATGGAAATACAAAAGGACTGCGAACGAAATAGGAAATGATAGCAGCCAGAATCATCAACAGCACTCCGCGCGGTCGTTTGATGGTTTTCATTCCGATGGAGTAAGCGCCATAGGCTACAAAACCCACGGCCATAGGCTGAATGAACCGTGTGAACGCGAGCGATGTTTGATGCATCTCAAAATTTGCCATCAGAACTGCAGCCACTGTCATGATCGCAACAGACGGAAGCATCCAGATGAAAAGAGTGAGATACGCCAGGTTAGGTCCCCCGAGTTTATAAGCAATGGCCGTGAGTGTTTGTGTTGAAGTGGGGCCGGGAAGCACCTGCCCCAAAGCATTGAGTTCGATAAGCTCAGCTTCGGTGAGGTACTTCTTCCGCTCAACAAGTCTTTTTATAAAGTGAGTAATGTGTGCTTGCGGTCCACCAAAACAGGAGACAGACAACAGGAGCACCTCCTTTAAAAAGTCGGGATAGCGGACGCGGGCGACCAACGCCTTACTTTTTCAAACCTATTTCCTTCAACCGTTGATTCAGGAAATCACCGGCAGTCGTATCCTCCCAAAGTTTCGGATTTTCTGCACTTACACAACTAGGAAGTGAAGCCAAATTCATCTCGGAACGAGGATGCATGAAGAAAGGAATTGAATATCGGGGTTTGTTCATCAAATGGCGTGGAGGATTCACCACACGATGAATAGTTGACTTCAGTGTTTTATTGGTAAGACGTTCAAGCATATCACCTACGTTCACTACCAGTTGTTCCGGCAACGCGGTGATCGGTATCCATTTGCCATCGCGTCTTTTCACTTGCAAGCCATCAGCGCTTGCGCCCATCAGCAGCGTAATGAGGTTGATGTCGCCATGTTCAGCTGCACGCACCGCATCGGCAGGAACAGAATCCGGATCTTCAATTGGGAAATAGTGTATCGGTCTTAAAATACTATTGCCGTGCTTTACTTTATCGTCAAAATAATTTTCGGGTAAATTCAAGTACAAGGCAATGGCTTTAAGCATTTGCACACCTGTACGTTCCAATTGTTTATAAACCTCGAGGGATATTTCTTTGAATTCAGGAAGTTCTTTTGGAAAAATATTGTCTGGATACTCCTTTTTGATTGGATCATCTCCAACTACCGTTTGTCCCACGTGGTAAAATTCTTTCAGGTCACCGGTATTTCTGCCTTTCGCGTGTTCTTTTCCTTTGCCGATATATCCCCGCTGGCCTGCAAGTCCTGGAATTTCATATTGCTGTTTTACGGGATCAGCCTGTGCGAAGAACTTTTTGATGACTTCGTATAATTTGGCGCTCAATTCGTCAGACAGGTAATGATTGCGAATCGCAACGAACCCGATATTATTGTAGGCAGCACCCAGCGCAGCTACAAACTTTTTCTTTTTCTCCGCATCACCACCGGTGAAATCAGCCAGGTCTAACGAAGGGACTTCATCGTATAATATTTCTGCCATACCGTTTAAATTTTTGGGTCATGCAAGCTAATTATTTTTGGGTAAATTTACTTCTGTCCTGTAGTTGAATATGTGACGTCCGATCCTAAAAAATTATCATTTACACTATGAAAACGATAAGCCGCAGAAAATTTGTAAAAGATTCTATCAAAGTAACAGCAGCAGTTTCAGTTATTGCTCCTCTCGCGCTCCGTGCAGAAGGAGACGAGGATGCTATCCCTAACGCATTTCAATTCACGCAGGTCGCACTCCCTTATTCATTCAATGCATTGGAACCTCACATCGATGCGATGACGATGGAGATTCACTACACGAAGCATCACACAGCGTATATTAAAAATGTGAACGATGCGATCGCTGTTGATAAAATCTCATACGAAAATGAAAAGGACTTTTTCGCAAATGCATCAAAGCTTTCAGCAAAAGCAAAAAACAACAGTGGTGGCGCATGGAACCATAATTTCTTCTGGCAGGTTATGAAACCCAATGCAGGAGGCGCTCCCTCCGGAAAAATCAGTGATGCGATCAACGGTACTTTTGGATCGTTCGATAAATTCAAAGAAGAGTTTACAAAAGCCGCGATGGGCCGCTTTGGATCAGGATGGGCGTGGCTCGTAAATGATGGTGGTAAATTAAAAATCGGAAGCACTGCCAACCAGGACAACCCAATGATGGATTCATCTGAATTCAAAGGAACTCCTATCCTTGGATTGGACGTTTGGGAACATGCTTACTATTTAAAATACCAAAACAAGCGCAATGAGTATGTTAGTGCCTGGTGGAATTTAGTAAACTGGGAAGAAGTCGCTAAGAGACTGGGATAAGTCTCTGCCAGTATTTTCACTCTGGCGCAACTAAACAAAGAAGTTCAGAAACTCTTTCCCTGGTTTTCTTTGTTTGAATTCGCACTGATCCAACTAAACCATTTGATTAAATTTATCCAATGGCACTTAGCCTTTTTCATAAGTCAGTTTCAGATTGGTTCATAAAGAGCTTTAACGAACCAACAGATGTACAACGTCAGGCGTGGGACGCGATAAAGTCTGCACAAAACACGTTGATTGCTGCGCCCACTGGCTCGGGTAAAACACTTGCGGCTTTTCTTTCTGCTATTGACAATCTTATTGTTCAGGGAATTGAAGGGAGGTTAGAAAGCGGTACACAGGTAATTTATGTCTCTCCGCTGAAGGCGTTGAGCAATGATATTGAAAGGAACTTGCGGTTTCCATTGGAGGGAATTAAAAAAGAGCTTGAAGTCTCAGGTCTTCCTCCGGTTGATGTTAAAGTGATGGTGCGGACGGGAGATACTCCTCAGGCAGACCGCGCTCAAATGCTCAAGAACCCTCCACACATTCTTGTCACTACTCCTGAATCACTTTATCTTCTGCTCACGAGTGTTAATGGACGAAAAATGCTGAGCACGGTCCACACACTTATCATAGACGAAATCCATGCGTTGGTCGGTGATAAAAGAGGTTCTCATTTCTCTCTTTCTGTTGAACGGCTCGAAGCCCTCATTGGAAAAAAACTTCATCGCATCGGCCTTTCCGCAACTCAGAAACCGGTAGAACAAGTTGCCAATTTCCTGGTAGGTAATTCAAGCAATGGTGAAGTGAATTGTAAGATCATTGATACGGGTCATTCCCGGAAACTGGATTTATCCATTGAAATTCCGAATTCTCCACTGACCGCGGTCATGGCTACTGAAGTGTGGGGCGAGATCTACAACCGGTTCATTCAGTTAATTGCTACACACGAGACCACATTGATCTTCGTCAACACACGAAGGCTCGCGGAAAGATTATCTCACAACCTGAATGAAAAACTGGGTGCGGGCAAAGTATTAGCTCACCATGGAAGTATGTCGAAAGACATGCGGTTCACAGCGGAGCGAAAACTGAAGTCAGGAGAATTAAAAGCATTAGTGGCAACTGCATCAATGGAATTGGGTATTGATGTGGGCTCTATTGATTTGGTTTGTCAGATCGGTTCGCCCCGGTCGATCGCCACCTTTCTTCAGCGTGTAGGCCGATCAGGTCACAGCGTACACAAGACTCCAAAAGGAAAATTGTTTCCACTTACATTGGATGAACTCGTTGAATGCTCAGCCATCATGGATTCCATTCAACGCGGGGAGCTCGATCAGATCATCATGCCTGAAAAACCACTGGATGTTCTTGCCCAGCAGATCGTGGCCGAGACCGCTTGTGAGGAATACACCGATGATGGATTATTCTCTCTCGTCAAGAAATCTTACCCTTACCGCGATCTCACCCGCAAAGAATTTGACGAAGTAGTCACCATGCTTTCTGAAGGGTTTACCAGCAGGAATGGAAGAAGAGGTGCATACCTGTATCATGATATGGTGAACGAGCGCATCAAGGCAAGGAAAGGCGCACGGCTAACCGCAATCATTTCAGGAGGTGCTATACCGGATAATTTTGAATACGATGTCGTGCTGGAACCAGGAAGTGTTTTTTTGGGAACAGTACATGAAGATTTTGCGGTTGAAAGTATGGCAGGGGATGTTTTCACACTGGGAAACAATTCCTGGAGGATCATGAAAATAGAGGGAGGCAAGGTCCGTGTGGAAGATGCCGGAGGACAACCACCTGGGATTCCTTTCTGGCTTGGCGAAGCTCCGGGACGAACAAAAGAACTTTCAATATCTGTCTCCCGCCTTCGAGAAGAAATTTCTTCCAGGCTGGGTGACATTCCTTCGCCTTCGGGTGAAAACAAAAATCCCGATACAACCTGGAAAAACGAGGCCATCGACTGGCTTGTGAAAGAAAAAAATATTTTTCCTGCAGCCGCAGACCAGCTCGTTGACTATTTAGGAATTGCTAAAGCGGCACTGGAAGTGATGCCTTCGCAAACTACTATTGTGATGGAGCGCTTCTTCGATGAAGCCGGTGACATGCACCTGGTCATTCATTCTCCTTTCGGCAACCGTTTGAACAAAGGGTGGGGATTGGCGCTTCGAAAAAGATTCTGCCGCAAATTCAATTTTGAATTGCAGGCAGCAGCCAACGACAACGCCATCATATTGTCTCTTGGTTCAACGCACAGTTTTCCATTGGAGGAAGTGTTCGGATACTTAAGTCCGGAAACAGTTAGGGACATTTTAATACAGGCGATGCTGGATGCACCGATGTTTGGCATACGCTGGCGATGGAATGCTTCACGTGCTCTTGCCGTGATCAGAAGACGAGCCGATCGCAAAGTGCCAGCACAATTGCAACGCATGCAATCTGAGGATCTGGTAGCACAGGTGTTTCCTGACCAATTGGCCTGCCTTGAAAATATTACCGGTGAAAGAGAAGTTCCGGATCATCCACTCATCAATCAAACGATTCATGATTGCCTTTACGAGGCCATGGATATTGAGGGACTGGAAAATCTCTTGCGGAAAATCAAGAACAAAGAAATCAATCTGATTGCCCGTGATCTGAAAGAGCCCTCTCCATTGGCATACGAAATCGTCAACGCTCGTCCTTATGCATTTTTGGATGATGCGCCATTGGAGGAAAGAAGAACACAGGCCATAAGAAACCGGAAGTCATTGTCGCCGGAAGAAGCGAAAGATTTGGGCAAGCTTGATCAAGCGGCAATTGAATCGGTAAAGAACGAGGCCTGGCCGGAAGCAACCAGTGCAGACGAACTGCACGATGCTTTGCTCCTTTCAGGTTTGATCACTGCTAAAGAAGGAATTCAAAACCATTGGACAACTTATTTCGATGAATTGATCTCCGCAGGGAGAGCCACGATTTTGGAGAATGGCTTGAGTGCATTGTGGGTTGCTACTGAACGTCTGCCCGGTGCGCTTAAAGTTTATGCTGGCTGGCACGTGAAATATGAAGTAACGATTCCTGAAAAACTTCGTGTAACCGATGACAAAGATCCGTTGACTGAACTTGTTCGCGGAAGACTCGAGATATCGGGGCCTGTTACTGCTTCAGCGCTTTCAGAAACATTGAGCGTTTCCATTTCAGACATCAGCCAGGCATTGCTGAGGCTGGAGAATGAAGGTTTTGTTTTCCGTGGAAAATTTTCAGGAACTGACGAAGAATGGTGTGAGCGAAGGCTGCTGGCGAGAATACACCGGTACACGATCAGGAAACTACGAAGCGAAATTCAGCCGGTGTCAGCCGCTGATTATATGAGGTTCTTGTTTTCGTGGCATCAATTAGTTCCCGGAAACCAGGCACAGGGACCCTTTGGACTTGAGCTCATGATTCAGAAGCTCGAAGGCTTTGAAGCCCCGGCCATCGCCTGGGAAAGTGATTTGCTCCCTTCACGTATTGCAGACTATGATCATCAATGGCTGGACATGCTTTGTGTGGCAGGAAAAATATCCTGGGGAAGATTCAGGCCTTCATTGTCGAAAGAGAAAAAAGCAAACAGCCCTATACGCACCACGCCCGTAACATTCATTAGTCGTAACAAACTCAACGCCTGGAGATCGCCTGAAACAGTTGAAGAGGCTTTGCAACTTTCACCGCGAGCAACTTTGTTACTGGAAACTTTAAAGAAGGATGGTGCCTCTTTCTTTGATGACCTTGTTAATAAGACAAAGTTCTTTGCTTCGCAAGTTGAGGAAGCCATTGGCGAATTAATCAGCGCGGGGTTGACTACCTCCGATTCGTTTACAGGTTTGCGTGCATTGCTGGTACCGGAAAAGTACAAAACCAATGCAGGTCACAATCAAGCTGTGGATATCTTTTCTATGAGCTATGCAGGCCGGTGGTCATTAATGTTCAGTGATAATAAAAACAATGACCCGCAAATACAGGAAGAAGAAATTGAAACCATCACCTGGGCGTTGCTCAGGAGGTATGGAGTCTTGTTTAGAAAATTAGTTGAGCGGGAGAACCTTGCCCCTCCCTGGCGAGACCTCGTGAGAAAATTACGTACGCTGGAAGATCGCGGGCAAATTCGTGGTGGCCGTTTTGTTGAAGGTGTGTATGGAGAGCAATTTGCATTACCAGAAGCAATCGTTGAATTGAGGAAAATCAAAAATGAAATACAGAGAAATGTCCTGGTATCTATCAGTGCAGCAGATCCTCTCAACCTGACAGGCATCATTACACCCGGCAAAAGAATTCCATCTTACTCAGGAAACAGAGTACTCTATCGTGACGGAATTCCAGTAGCTGTGAAAGAATCGGGAGAAATTCAATTTCTCATCGAAGACAATACTGATAAATGGTCGCTTCAGAATGCGTTGTTGCAGCATTCAATTTCACCAAAACTGAGGAAGTACCTCGGAAAGGCTGCGTATTAAAAAATCTTCCGTAAACCTACGGTCAGTAATTCTTCACATAATAATGTGATGCATCTTAAAGAAATTAAAGTGAGATTTTGGCCTTAAACGAAATCAGACAGCTTGCACAATAATCAATAACCTAATAAAGTTATCTGTCCCGTGCGGCCGATTTCGCGGGAAAGACTAACAATTCAAACCCAAAACCTCATGGCTGACGAAAAACCCAACCACCAGGAAAACGCTGAAGATGATTTTGCCAACGAAGAGATTAACAACCTGGCGATCATCGAATCCAATTCACAACTAGAACCTGTTTATGCTTACCCCGAGCACCGCGATCCAGCCTATCGTCCGTGGTTGATACCCACTGGGCCGAGAAAGCCGACACGCTATGAAGAAATGCAAGCCTTGATGGCCAAAAACCTGAACTACGCAGTCTTTGGTGCACGATGTGCCTTTGTATTTTCAATATTCATTCTCCTCGACTTCCTCCTTCCCAAAATACCTATGGAGGCAGAAGTTGTTGCCGTAAAACGCTCTCATGCCGGTTCATACCAGCTATTACTTGGCGATAGTACGGTCATCAATATTTCAAAGAAGACAATGCAAAGCCTGAGAGGGAATAAATTAACTGTTCTTCGTACGCGTTTTTTCAACGTTCCTTATCGTCTCACAGACAAGGAAAATAATTCAGCCGGGGTTGAGATTTCGATCTATGGAAATTTCAGCTTCGGGCCGCTGGCTTTGCTCGTTACATCACTTTTTGGTGTACTGCGTAAAAAAGGTACTGAATTCCGTTTTAACCTTGGTGTGTCAAGTGTGGTAATTGCTCTTCTGAATATCGCTTTCCTTAACGTTCATAAGTTTTAATCGATATCGAGACGCTCTGCCCACTGCAACTGCGCTGGTAGTTGAACGCTGTTGAATTCCAAATGAATCACCCTCCGGTGCTTCTGACTTGTAGCTTTGGATGAAGCGTGCAGTAATAGCGGCTTCATGATTTGTATGCCACACGCATCCACTTCACAGACCACAGGAATGCTGGCCTGCGTAATCACCTGGACCTCTTCATCAGTGAGTTTCTTGTTTTGTGAGCCTGGAACAATTCTCAAAGCGCCATTCGTTTCATCAGCATCATCTAACTGGATCCGGACGGTAACCGTATTTTTCAGAACGGATTCCGGTGGGCAAACGCTGTAAAAATTTCCCTTCTTCGCCCAGGCCGTGTATCCCTCGGCTTCAACTTTATTCATGACATTAATCACGACATCCTGGTGCCAGGTCACATACCAGTTGTTGTCTGGAGTTTTGTCGAAGAAAATCGCTTTCGTGAGGAACAACTCCTCATCAATTTTCTTTAAAATATTTCTGAGGTTATTACTCAATGCCAATGTCCGTAGTTGCGGAATTTCAATTAACAGGTTGCGGATAGCATACGGATCTTTTTCAGGATGCTGTTGAAAGTACTGATGGATCAGCAGTTTCATCTGGTTAACATCCCTCCTTGCATACACATGACGAAGGATAGCCGATCCTTTATGCTCGAATTTTTTCAGCAGGTGTGGAAGGGAGTGATTGTTGAATTCATACTGGTACAGATCCAGTGCCTGTTCGAATTTTTCTTTGATCCTGCGTTTCAATCTTTCAGGAGCAATCACTTTGATGCGATCGCCAAAGCCGAGTATCTCCCGTTCCAGTTCAAAGTTCAGTTGCACATTAATCGACAACGTCACACCGCTGTTATCTTGCTCCAGGATTTTCTGGCTTTGATGCAAAGGTTTGGTGATGATGTATGGAGCAGTCTCGCGGTCAGTAAATAAAATCACGTTTTCCGGTTCCCCTTCCGGCTCTACCGTTACACCGATCACATGGTTGAAGTATTCATTTATATTGAAATTCTTCTGCTCAATGTATTTCACATCGCAGTTCTTGATCTCCACGATGCGGTCAAGAGCCAGCGTCATCAATGGGGCGTTTCTTGACTTGATACCCAACACAAACCACCTGTTACGATATTCTTTTAAATAATAAGGATGAAACACAAATTCGTTGGCACTGCGCGCTTTGAATGATTGGTAATTAAGTGTTATCGTTTTTTTACCGATAATCGACTGGTATAATGTCTCAATGTGCTCCAACCCTTTCAGGTTTTCGTTCTTTTCAAAATCGATGACCGGCTCCTGTTTTGTTTTTGCGCTGTAGATTTTATTCTCCAGGCGTTGCACCATGCCACTGAGTTCCTGAAAGTGACTGAACCCTTTGAACTGTCTTAATATCTCCACTACCTCTGTCAGTTTTCCTAAATCCTGATCCGTCAACGGGATATTGGTGATCGAATACTCAGGGTCTTCGTAGGTGTAATATTTCTTTTCCAAAACTTCGATCGGTGCATTGTAACCCAGCTTGTCACTACGCATCATTTGCAGGTCCATCTGTACTGTGCGCCTGCTCACACCTTTGTCGATGCCTTCATATTCGTAAAGAGCCTCCGAGCAGGCGTCAATCAAATCCTCCAAAGTCCACCGGCGGGCGCGGTTTCTCAGGCAGTTGTCCAGGGCACGGTAGCGAATGAGGGCGTTGCGGTTGACGGGCATGAAAAATATTTTCGAAAAAATCGTGAAAATATTTCACTGCGCAAAAAGACTGCGCAGTGGCCCTCCACTTTTGTATCGTCAATTAAACGCAAGAGTTATGAGATTCAATGTATTCCGTAAACAAAAGGCCGTTACCAACTATGAGGGCGAAAAAGCTTTCACTTTGGATGAACGGATGGAATTGTACAGCGCTGTGGTGACAAGTTCACTAAGCGACAAATTCTATGAAAGCACGGATAAACGCGTGGATCGGATTCGTGCTTTAATTGCCAAGAACGATCCTTTATTCGTAGCGAAGCTGGCAGTGTATACCCGAAACAAGATGTACATGCGAAGCATGCCTTTGGTGCTGGCCGTTGAGTTAGCGAAAACAAAAGCAGGTAGCTTAATCGGCCAAGCTGTAAAAGGTGTTGTTCAGCGTGCTGACGAAATCACTGAACTGTTGGCTTATTACCAAGTAGCAAACAGCCGCGTAGGTACAAAAAAACTAAACAAGCTTTCAAAGCAGGTGCAGAGTGGTCTTGCTGGTGCGTTCAACAAATTTGACGAATACCAGTTCGCCAAGTATAACCGTGCTGCTGAGATCAAGTTGAAAGACGCCTTGTTCCTTGTTCACCCAAAAGCGGAGAACGAAAACCAACAGGCTCTTTTCAACAAGATCGCCAAAGACGAGCTTGAGGTGCCTTACACCTGGGAGACTGAGTTATCAGCATTAGGTCAGAAAAAATTCACTTCTGAAAAAGAAAAGCAGGCGGCTTTTCGTGCGAAGTGGGAAGAACTGATCACCAGTGGAAAGCTTGGCTACATGGCATTGCTCCGTAATCTTCGAAACATCATCGAGGCAAATGTGTCTGGTGATGTGATCAGCGAAGTGTGCGTGCTCTTGTCTGATGCCAAAGCGGTGGCAAATTCCAAACAGTTGCCATTCCGGTTCCTTGCTGCTTATCGCGAGATAAAGCAATTGGAGTACGAAGCAGTACCAATGGTTTTGGATGCCCTGGAAAAAGCTGTGGAGCAAAGTGCGGTGAACATCCGGGGTTTTGGAAAAGAAACTTCCGTGGTTATTGCCTGTGATGTTTCCGGTTCCATGCAGAAACCAATCTCGGCAAAAAGCAAGATCATGAACTATGATATCGGCTTAATGCTGGCGATGTTGCTGCAGTCCCGCTGTGAATTTGTTCAGACCGGTATGTTCGGTGACCAGTGGAAGATCATCAACGTGTCACGTAAAAACATTCTTGCCAACGTGCAGGAGTTCTACAAACGCGAAGGTGAAGTGGGTTACTCCACCAACGGCTACCTGGTGCTGAAAGACCTGATCGACCGTCAGAAGAAAGTTGACAAGGTCATGATGTTTACTGACTGCCAGTTGTGGAACAGCAATATAGTTGACCATGTAATGCAGAAAAGCATTACCGCATTGTGGAACGACTACAAAAAAATTGCACCGAATGCACGATTGTACTTGTTCGACCTGGCAGGTTATGGTAACACACCAATCGATGTAAAAACCAGCGGTGTGTATTTGATCGCAGGCTGGTCTGACAAAATTTTCAATGTGCTTGCCGCATTGGAAAATGGTCAGAGTGCACTTGCAGAAGTTGAAAATGTTGAATTGTAAATAGCTGTCCTCCCCTTCAGATGGAAGGGGAGGTTTGAGAGGGGACACGCCAGAGTTTGGAGAGCTGGGCCTGACTGTAAATCAGGTGCGTTATGCTGAATAGGTTCGAGTCCTATTGGCCCCACTATTTGTTCTTTGAAAAAATAAGGATGTCGTAGAAGCGGGTTACTTCGCTCCAATGAGGGGAGGAATCACATATCACGCCAGTCGTGAAAAGTGTTCCGGGTTCGACTCCCGGCTGCGCTGCCCCAAGTCTTGCTTCGCCTGTTACTCCTTATTTCGAAATTGTGAAGAATGCCGTAGTGTGGAAATACTTCGTTTGGATGAAGGTCGGAAGACTGAGCGGTTCGAATCCGTAAAAGATTCCATGCGACTATTGCTTCTTCAGAATAAAAAGGTGCCGTGCGTCAGAGCTACTTCAACTGTTTATTGAAAATAAATCTCTGACCGTTTATCGCCCTTTTAAAAAAATTAGCAGATGCCGTAGGTTCGGGTTACTTCGATATTTGAGGGTCTTGGGTTCGAATCCCTTCATGGCGCCCCCGACTAACTGTCGGATGCCGTGTAGCTCAGTGGTAGAGCATCAGAAATAAGTCCCGTATCGCTTCATTGCTCTGCTATAAAATAAAAACTCAGGTGCCGTAGAATAGCGTTACTTCGACTACAACCGGGTGGTCGCGGGTTCGAATCCCGCTCTTGTGACAATTATCACAGGATAGCTCAGCGGTAGAGCACCATGTGCGCTTTTCGTCTTTTGCCCTGAAGAATATTGAATCGTTGTTTGTTAATGGTTGTGCGTTGGTTACGAGCAACGAAGAAAGTATCGAACAACGATTATATCAGAGTGTATATCAATTGGCGGATTACCTGCATTGGAAGCAGGAGGCTGTTGGTTCGAGTCCAGCCACTCTGACAAAAGGAGATATAGATTAAATGGAAAATCACTTGGCTACGAACCAAGAGAGTGAAGGTTCAAATCCTTCTGTCTCCTCAAACGGCCTTATAGCTTAAAAGGAAAAGCCTGCGGTAAAAGTTGATCCGCAGAGTGCAGGGAATACTCCGCTACGGCTACGCGCTGTTGTGGACAGAATTTGCAGTTGCACCGAAATACCTCTCAGTGAAGTAAAGTAGGGAAGCGCATTTATAGCCTTGCTGCCCGGGAAGGGAATCTCAGTTCGAATCTGAGTAAGGTCTCAATAGCCGAAGTGACGGAACAGGCATACGTACTGGTCTTAGAAACCAGGTTCTGAGAGTTCGAATCTCTCCTTCGGTACTTTTAAAATGATAGTCTAAATTTATTACTATGAACCACATTCAGATAAAATTGGATAGTGCCCATTTAAAAAGTGAAATCTCAGGAACTGAAAAAAAAGCGCTTTACCTCAGCGTCAATCTCACTATTGATGATGCGTCTCCGATTTTATCTGATGATGCATTTGATATGTACGAACTATTTCAAGCTGCTAAAGAAGACGGAACTTATTTCATCTTTACCTGCAGTTGCGGAATAGCAGGATGTGCAGGATATTTTAAAGGAGTCAAAGTCACCACCGTTGATGACAAAACAACATGGGAGAACCTGGACGACAGCAAACGTTATGAGTTCTTAACTTCACAGTTGAAACTGGAAATTGAAAACTTACATGACGATATCTTAATACAAAAAGACGAAGCAAATTTGAAAGGATTGGAATTATCGATTTTTCCTAACGACTCACCAGCAGATTATCTGCTTAAAGCAATTAACTTAAAATGAACTTAACCGGAAACGAACTTATTAAAATCGGGTATAGCGAAGGTAAAGCACTCGGCCTCGCGATTGAGCTAGCCCAGACTAAGCTCGCACATCTCAGTGAACAACAAATTTTAGAATCACTGACGAAAGTGCTTACACATCCATCCGCATTCACCGAAGATGAAAATCTTGCAGCACTTGCTGCTGAACTTCTAAAACCAGCAAGCGATGTCATTCCCTTGAAGGAAGAAACTCTCCCCTATTCTATTTATGGAGCAGAGGCGATCGAAGAAGGCGCATTGAAACAAATGGCGACAGCCATGAAACTTCCAATCACAGTAGCCGGTGCACTCATGCCCGATGCACATCAGGGTTACGGGCTTCCGATTGGCGGAGTGCTCGCGACAAACAATGCGGTGATACCTTATGGCGTTGGCGTTGATATCGGTTGCCGGATGTGCATGACGATTTACAACATGCCTGTGTCTGTTCTTGATGAGAAACAAAATGATTTTAAGAAAATGCTGCTCAACAACACCAAGTTCGGGCAGGCTTCATTCAAACAACCGAAAGACCACGAGATCTTCTCACGGAATGAATTCAAAGAACTAAGCATTGCACGGGAGATGAAAGACCGTGCTTACAATCAAATCGGATCTTCCGGTGGCGGAAATCATTTCGTGGAGTTTGGAATCGTGGAGATCACGAGCATTATCAATGAATACAATCTTGCTCCAGGAAAATATGTGGCGGTGCTTTCGCACTCCGGTTCACGTGGACTGGGTGCTAACATTGCTCGGCACTACACACAGATTGCGATGGCAACTTGCAAACTGCCGCAGGAAGCAAAACACCTCGCCTGGCTCGACCTCAACAGTGAAGCGGGTCATGAATACTGGCTTGCGATGAACCTCGCGGGTGACTATGCCTCCGCGTGCCACCACCAGATCCATGAACGTATGGCCATTGGCTTGCGCGACACTCCGCTGGCGATGATTGAGAACCACCACAACTTTGCATGGAAGGAAAAGGATGCGCACGGCAACGAAGTGATCGTTCACCGTAAAGGGGCAACACCAGCTGGTGCAGGTGTGCTCGGAATTATTCCTGGCTCGATGGCCACACCGGGTTTTATTGTGCGGGGCAAAGGGAAAGTGGCATCGATCAATTCTGCATCGCACGGTGCCGGGCGTACCATGTCACGTACCAAAGCGAAAGAAACTCTATCTCCGAAGCAGGTGAGCCAGTTTCTGAAAGACGCGGGAGTAGAACTCATCGGCTCCGGTTTGGATGAAGCTCCGATGGCGTATAAGAATATTCACCAGGTCATGCAAGCGCAAGAGGAGTTGGTGGAAGTACTCGGCTCTTTCATGCCGAAGATTGTAAGGATGTGTGGAGATGAGAAGTTTAAGGAAGTGGATTAGTTTCTGTTTGGGCTTTGTAATAACTTGTTATAATCAATTTTAAAATTTTATGGCAAACGTCTCTGAGGGTAAAATCATAGAGAAATTCAATGACGCTGTTAAGGAGATTCAAAACGCTTATGAATCATCTTACAAAAAGGATATTGGAGGAGCTCAAAAGCACTTGGAGAACTCGGCCATTGCTATTTACCAAGCACTGGAATGGATTGTTAAAAACTTGTTGCTACAACAATTTAGCAATCCAGTCCTTCACAAACATGAGATCGAAATAATCGAAGGTTCTTCGTTCCCTGCGAAGCTGAATCTATTCGAAAAAAAGGCTATACCATTTGACACTTCAATCAAAGTAAACTTTAAACTTATTAAGGAACTAAAATCACCAGTAAGAAACAACACTGAACATTCAGGATTTACTCCGCACTTTAATTCATTAAAACAAGTTGTCGTTGAAACGGAGAAGATTATTCACAATTTCATAGACAAAAATGCAAGCCTTGAAAAGCTCCCAGAAGTAACAGTTGTAGAAAATGAAAGTAGTTCACACTGGACAGAGTTCTTAGAAGCTTGTGATTCATTCAATAGTGAGAGGAATTTCATACTCATTATTGGGCCAAATAATAAACTCGACTCGGAAAAACTGGAACCACTCGGATTGATTGATTGGTCTTTGATTCTTGATTTTGATCCGGAGACTGAAATTTCAGGTCTTTTTAAACACGCATCAAAGGAACTGGGAGCCAAAAGAAAAATTCACTTGATTACCAATCAAGATTCATCATCAACTTTCTCTCCCAATAGAGCGACTTATTGGATTGCATCTAATGGACTTAAAGGCAGGTCAGCTACCTTAGCAACCAACTTCAGAGAGTGGAGCTTCAAGTACACTGGATTCCTTCAAAAGCTCCTTACCAACTACTACTCAAGTCTAGGCCATAGACCTACCACAGTGGTTGTTCTATGGAATAATCAGCAGTACGTTCAAAAAGGATGTGAAATTCTTTATAACATTTTTGCAAACTCCATTCAGTTTGTTTATTCACATAGCAATGTAATTGATCTGGCTCCTGTGTATGACAACTACGAGGGAAGAGTGGTTGAGCTTTCGTTGCCTGAAATTTCAGAGGGCATTCTGAAAATTAAAAAATTCTTTAGCCCGACTGTTGAGAAAGACTCTATCGCTTTGCCTTCAAAGGATGACAAGTATGTTAACATTGACAAAACAGATTTTCATTGGATAGAAGAGGATTTGGAAGTTGTCCACAAAAATATTTTGGACAGTGGTGATTTTTCTCAATCAAAAGTAGAGTTCTTAAAGGGGAAGCAAATCACCTGGGGAGGGCTACATTTAAATTTTGACGCAGAAAGAGAACTTATGCCCCAACTAAAGAAAAATCTAGAAAAAAATCTGAGTGAGCGGAGAATCTCGCTATTATTTTTGAACCACTATCCCGGTATCGGTGGAACAACACTTGGAAGGAGGCTAGCTTGGGAGATTCACAATAGTTACCCTACTTTGGTTTTAAGAAAATTTAGAGTTCAAGAAACAACAAATCGCGTATACAAAATTTTCGAACTGACAAAGCTTACCCCATTCATACTTGCTGATAGCTCGACTGTTAGTTATGATGAACTCGAAAGGTTACTCAACGAAATAAAAAGTAGGAATTTCCCGGCAGTTATACTCCTGGTTCAGCGAAATAATGATCACATTCAAAGCAGAAAAGTCGTTTTTTTACCGGGAATACTCACCGACTTGGAGTTTATGACTTTTGTAGAGTTTTATGCCGGTGAAGCACCTCAAAAAAAAGAACTGTTTACGACAATAAAAAACAATGGAAACAACAAGGAGAAGCACCCATTTTACCTTGGCTTAGTTGCCTTTGAAAATGAGTTTTATGGTCTATCAGAATTCGTTTCCAAAGGTCTTAGCGAAGCCAATGAAATCCAAAAGAAAATAGTAGGCTTAATTTCACTGAGTTACATCTATGCCCAGCAAGGCTTATCCGCTCAACTTCTTTCTGGGCTTCTAATGACTGAGGAAAATCGAATAATCAAACTTGAAAGGCATCTACCCGGAAGTTTATTACACCTACTAATTAATACTGAAGAATTAAAGTGGCAACCGATTCATTACTTAGTAGGAAAGGAATTATTGATTCAAGTCCTTTCTGGAGGGTCGGCCAACAAAGATGTTTGGAGGCAAAGCCTGCCTGAAATCTCCATTGAGCTAATTAAGACCATAAGTGCAAAATCCATTATTACATCTGAAGCTGATATGGAGCTTTTAAGAAGGTTATTTATTTATAGAGATAATCAAGAAATCCTTGGAAAAGAAGGGAACCTCTTTTCCAATTTAATCGAAGAAGGTCTTTTATCAGACGAAGCTAGGTTGAGAATATTCAGGCAATTGACAGAAAGCTTTCCAAGTGAATCGCATTTTTGGGGTCATCTTGCTCGATTTTACAACATACGAATGCACAACAATGATGAAGCACTAACAGCAGTTAATAAGGCGATAGAGTTATCTGAAGAAAAGGACCACCTCCTTTTCCATATGAAAGGCATGTGCCTCCGAGGCAAAGCGTATGAAATCATCAGCCGATGGAAAGGAAATAAAAATTGCCCAACAGATAAGCGAGAAGAAATTATTAATCTCGTGGAGGAAAGTGGCGATAGTTTTAGGCAGTGTCGAGAGTTAAATCCTTCAAATGAGCATGGTTACATTTCACATGTTCAAATGATTATTCAGTCTCTTGACTTCAGTTTCTCAGTTTCAAACTATACCTCCAGAACCGATTTTTTGCGCAATCTTACAAATTGGAACCGTCAACTTTTGGATGAGGCTGAATCTCTTCTTGATCAAGTTAAACGCGTAAATAGAGATAATAGCGATCACGCCTATATTAAAAAGTGTGATATAGGGTTGCAAGAACTGTATGAAGACTACTCCGCAGTTATTGAGGGATGGAACAATCTCTTGAGTAGCAAAGACACTTTCAAACCTCCTGTACGCAGACAAATTGTTAGAGCTTACGTACGTCGGGCTAGTTCATGGAATAACATAAGCGAAAAAGATATCGAAAAGATGCTTAAGCTTATAGAAATAAATATTCAGGAAGAGCCAACAAATGAAAGTAACATCAACTTATGGTTTCAATGTGCAAGACAACTTAGCTCTATAGATGTAAACATGGCAATTGATAAAATAGCAAACTGGAGGGCCAATTCGAATAGCCTTGACGCAAGCTACTATCTTGGCGTTCTTCACTCAATTCAGTCTATCAACAATACAGCCGTATCGAAAATAAAAGCGGAGCAATTGATAAAGGAGACAAGTGAAAGAAGCCGCACATTACCCAATAGAACCTACTGCTTCGAGTGGTTCGGGCAGCTTGGAGGGCTGAAGGCGCTTACGCCTAGTCATGAAGCAATAAGCAGAGATGAAAATCAAGAAATTGTTTTAAATAGTAATTCACTGAAATTGGTACGTGGCAAAATTTCAATGATCAAAGGGCCAGAAGCAGGAAATATTGAATTGGAATGTGGGTTAAGTGCTTTTTTTGTACCGGCAAGAGAGGGTTTTGTAAAAGATCGCGATCGCAATCAAGACGTTCAATTTTATATAGGCTTTAGTTATGATGGGCTCAGAGCTTGGGGGGTCAAACCACGAAGTAAATAATACCTCAAAAACCCTCGGCAAAAACCGGGGGTTTGTTTTTTATATTTATTTATCCTGAATCTCTTCCACCTTCTGCAAGAAGGTGATCAAATAGAAAAAGTCCATACTTATGTCTTTAAAATTATCCGGAAGGTCTTCCTTATCCTTCTGAAGAAAATCCATGAGAACATAAATCAAGTTGCGCTGAAGGCTTTCAGGTGGGGCGAATATGAAAAGTCTTTTTAATTCTTCCTGCATCATCTCCTGAGGTGTCATAGCAAATTGATTTCCTCAACAAAGTATGTAAAAATGTAATAGGTGGCAATTTTACTACCTGTATTTTATTTGCAAATCCCCTACTTGGAGAAGATGTCAACTAAAGAAGGCAAATTCTACAAGCTCTTAGGGGAGCGCATCAACGAAATCAGAATGGAGAAAGGCATTTCTTTTCAGGAAATGGCATTGCGTTGTGAAATAGAGAAATCGAATCTTGTTAAGATGACGTCCAAAGGCGCAAAGATTTCTGTCTCCACTCTCTACAAAATCTCCAAAGGCCTCGGAGTTCCTCTTTCAAAGATTTTCGACTTCAAGTACGACTGACCAACGGTTTAGCAAAAAAGATCATCTTCTTCCTTTCACTGAGACCAGTTCCAAAGTAAAAGCTTGGGCAGTCTTAGCACAGTAAGGCCAGCTAAATATCGATTAACACTCTCATCAAACTCCATATATAAGATGCCTTAACAACCATCAGGTGCGTGCCGAGGGCCGACAAGGCGCACAATTCATTCAACAAGACACCTCCAAAGGAGACAAAGTCGAATTTTAGCCTGTTTTGAAGGTTTTTGGCCCCTGCCTCAATGATTGGTCAGGCCGCCTCGACGGTCGAGGCGTACGCCTCGATGGCTGAGGCGTACGCCTGGAAGACTGAGGCAAGCCGACTGGAAGGCTGAGGAGTACGCCTCGATGGTCGGGGAGCACGCCTCGACGGTCGAGGAGCACGCCTCGAAGGCTGAGGCGTACGCCTCGAAGGCCGAGGAGCCGCCTCAACGGCTGAGGCGTACGCCCCGAAGATTGAGGCGGTGTAAAGGCAGAGCTCGCTTTACCAAAAAAAATGCCTCCCGGTCAGAGAGGCATTTTTTTGAGCATTAAAAAAGACCGGCTCAGTACTTCGTCACTGTCTGCTGATATAATTGAGTCACTTCGGCTGCGGTTAAGGCGCGATTGTAGATCGTCATGTCATCCATAAATCCATTGTAATTAAATCCCGATGATGTCTGACCATACACACCGAGCACCAGGTTGCCTTGCGCACCATCGGGCAGCATCGCTACACCTCCGTTGCTGTTCTTTGTAAGTTTAAGCGCATTATTCTGGTAGACCTTCATCGTGGCGCCATCAACAACCATGGCAAGAAATACCCAGGTCCCTATCGGGGAAGGTGTATTTACAGAGCCGAGAAAATCATAGGTGTGATTCGCGTCATACGTGCCAAGATGAGGCCAGGTCACAAATGAGTTTGGCTGGTTCGGCTGGAAGTCAAAGTACATCGTGTAGCCACCATTGAATTGTCCGTTGTTATCGATTCGCGTTTTCGAGAGCATTCCCATAATGAGCGTTGATGTCTTGTAGGCGCGGATGTTAAACCAGCCTGCCAACGTAATTTGATTGCTGATTTGCAGAGCAGCCGGGTTTCCCATAGTGATCAGATCATCTACGCCATCGAAATCGTATGCCTGGCCGGCTTTACCGAAACGGTCTGCGGTAGGTACAGGTATTTGTGAAGCTGATGTTCCCAATGTACCGTGCAGATTATTTCCACTCGCATCATTTGCATTTCCCTTGAACGGATAGAAAGCAACGAGCCCGTTTCTTGGAATATCGATGAGCACTTCGAAGTCAGCAGCACTGGTTACTGATTGTCCACCCACATCAACTGCGATGCGACCGGTAGTTGCTGTCGGCACTGTTACTGTCAGTTGCGTAGCCGTAGCCGCAGTCACTGTTGCATCAGTATTATTAATCTTCACTTTGTTGAGTGTGAGGCTGCCGTTAGCGAAGTTCGTTCCTGTGATGGTCACCGTTGCTCCAGCCAATGCATAGGCGGGTGCGAATGAAGTAATTGTTGGCAATGGAACAGTAAAATCTGTTGTTGAGCTGGCTTCTCTGTTGTTGATGGATACTGAAATTTTACCTGTGGTTGCGCCCAAGGGTACAGTAACAGTGAGTGAAGTAGCCGTGGCTGCGGTTACTACAGCGGTAGTGCCATTGAATTTCACCGTATTGTCCGTTGCTGTTGCGCTGAAATTTGTGCCCGTAATTGTCACTGAAGTTCCGGCCACTCCAGACGCAGGAGTAAATGATGCGACCGTATGCAACTGAAGTACTGTAAAATCTGTATCAGATACAGCGGTATTGCCATCTATGCTAACGAATACTTTTCCTGAAATAGCTCCTTGCGGAACGGTAGCTATTATTTCGGTAGACGTTGCTGAGGTAACTGTGGCTACTGTGCCTGCAAATAATACGATATCTGCATTGACATCCGTTTTAAAGTTTTTTCCGGTAATGGTCACATCCGTACCCGGGTATGCAGATGAGGGTGTAATTGATGCGATGACCGGTTTCGGTTTTGATTCATCTTTCTTGCACGAAACAAGGAACAGGTTGAATGCCAAAACTACTGACGCGAGCATGAAGCTAGCTGAGACTCTTTTCATTTTTGTTGGTTTTTAGATTAAGGGGCAAAGCTCGATAGCGCTTGCTGCTCAGACCTTGTATCTCTGTTGCAAGGCCGGATATTTTCGTTGCAAGAATTCGGAGCAAAAGAGAGAGCCGACTGTGACTTTTGTACACTCAGGTGATACATGGCTAGCAGAAACAAAATAGCACGCTAAGACACCAAGACTTGCGAAGCAAATGCGTTTTTTTCCCTTGCGTCTCCGTGACTTTGCGTGAAATCGACCAGAGATTCTGAAGGCTGCGCCAAATGACTGACTAAATCCTTTTTCTTATCATTGCATCTTGGCAAATGAAAATAATGGAAGGACCAATTGGTGTATTCGACTCTGGCTACGGTGGCCTTACGGTGCTCAAGGAAATAAAGCGGCTCCTGCCTCAGTACGATTATCTCTACCTGGGCGACAATGGGCGGGCCCCTTACGGCACGCGGTCGTTCGACACCGTGTATCAGTACACGCTGGAATGTGTGAAGCATTTGTTCGCGATGAAATGCAGGCTGGTGATCCTGGCCTGCAACACTGCCTCGGCCAAAGCGCTGCGAACAATACAGCAAAATGATCTTCCCAAAATTGACCCCGCCCTGCGGGTGCTTGGCGTGATCAGGCCTACCAGCGAGGTCATCGGAAATTTTACAAAGACAGGGCACGTAGGTGTGCTGGGCACATCAGGAACAGTTTCATCGCAGTCGTACCCGATCGAGATCAAAAAGTTTTTTCCATCGCTTGAAGTTTACCAGGAGGCCTGCCCGATGTGGGTGCCGCTGGTAGAAAACAACGAGTTCAACAATGAGGGAGCAGATTATTTTCTAAAGAAAAACATTAACGAACTGTTGAGTCAGTCTGCCAAAATTGATACGATCCTGCTGGGATGTACACACTATCCATTGCTGATTAACAGGATGAGAAAATTCCTCCCTCCTAACATCACGATTTTATCACAAGGTGAAATTGTGGCAAACAGCCTGAGTGAATATCTCACGCGTCACTCCGAAATAGAAAAAGTGTGCAGCAAGAATGCCACGAGCACTTTTCTCACCACCGACTCCAGCGGCAACTTTGATGAACACGGTGCGCTGTTCTTTGGAGAGAGTGTGAAATCGAAGCACCTGAGTTTGTGATGGACTTCATTCGATACGCTCGTTCGACAAGCTCAAAGCAAGTTTTTTTTGCTCTCAAAACCTTGCGACAGAAAAAACTTATTTACATTTGCGTCATGACAATGATACAACACAAGGTATGGGCATTATTTGCAGGTCATGAATACGATCTGTATTTATCCGGCATTGTATTGATTGAATAAGAAATCATATAAACCCAATACAAAAAAGCCCGGATCATTAAAGTCCGGGCTTTTTGTTTTATAAATATTTTGAAAATGGAACTCATCATGCTCATAGGAATACCCGGAAGTGGCAAAAGTAGTTTTGTTAAAAACTTCCTTTTCGACGATTATCTACGCATAAGCCTCGATCTTTTTAATACTCGAAACAAAGAGAAGAGATTCATGGAGCTCGCCTTGAATCTGCAGCAGCGAATGGTGATTGACAATACCAATGTTTCAAAGGCAGAACGTAGTAGATATATCGCTGAAGCCAAAATCCGGAAGTTTCAGGTTACAGGATATTATTTTGAATCGCAACTATCCATATGCCTTGATAGAAATGAAAAAAGGCTTGGAAAAGAGAGAATCGAAAAAGTCGGTGTCATTGCCAAGTTCAAACAGCTTGAACTACCTGGGTACGATGAAGGTTTTGACAAATTGTACTATGTATCAATTGAAAATGATCTTTTTAAGATAAATGATTGGAAAAATGAAGTTTGAAATACTTGATAAAAGAATGCGTGCTTTTGAGGAGAGCATGGATCAAACCGTATTACCAGAGCTCTATATAGTCGTGCGTCTTGATGGTCGTGGCTTCACAAAACTCACGAAAGAGATTCTTCCTCTCGAGCGACCTTTTGATGTCCGGTTCAGAGATGCCATGATTGAAACTGTTACACACCTCATGAAGTGCGGTTTTAAAATACGCTACGGTTACACTGAGAGTGATGAGATTTCTTTGCTCTTCGACAAGGATGAGAGTAGTTTCGCAAGAAAATACCGAAAGCTCATTTCGATTCTAGCAGGCGAAGCCAGTGCCCGGTTTACACAGGAAATAGGTTCGATAGGTGTCTTTGATGCAAGGGTAGTCCCTTTGCCAAACAAAGATCTCGTTATCGATTACTTCCAATGGAGGGCTGAAGATGCCAGTCGAAACGCTCTCAATGCCTGGTGCTATTGGAATCTTCGTAAAAAAGGCCTGACTGCTGGTGCAGCAACACAAACGCTGGAAAGCAAATCAATTGCTGAGAAGAATGAGATGTTATTTCTATCTGGAATTAACTATAATGATCTGCCTGCATGGCAGAAAAGAGGCGTTGGTTTGTTTTACCAAACAATCAAACGCTCGTCAAAAAATCCGGTGAATGGGAAATCCATAACAGTTGATAGGAATGAGCTCAAGGTTGAACTTGAATTGCCGAGAGGTGAAAGTTACAGTTTGATGATCGAAGAATTGCTCTAATCACTTTGCTATCCGGTCAAGAATAGAATTGTAGTATTTCAATTTATCGTCTTCCTTAATTTCAATTGTCCTCACCTGGTTTGCTTCCAAAAGCTCCAGTTTGTCTTTAGACTTTTCTTTGAACCGACTTGGGTAGTAGTAAAAGATGGTGTTGGTCTTCTTACCTCTTCTCTTCTGCAGGATGTAGCGGGCACGGAAGGTAAGAAGCCACCACAGGTCGATCTCGGAAGTATCGAGTGAAAGACCAAGAATGTGTATGTCTTTGGTGAAAAAGAAATCGATCCAGGAGTGATCACCCAGGTTATTTTTCTCCAGCCTTAAGACCAGTGGGGCAAGGTTTCGTTTACCAGTGTAGTCAGTACCTGTGGCCACGTAATTGCGCATGTGTTGTAAGAAGCCGCCATAGTGTTCGTAGCCAAGAGTGATGGAACGCGGCACCGCACACTCGCCATGGATATGCCACATCCGTGTTTTATTAATGCTGTGGTGCCGGAAGATGCTGTAAGCCCGTTCATTGATATAACCCTCGTTCTTATTTTTCTTTTTCGCCTTCGCTGAACTTTGTAGCGAATACTCATAATTCGTGGTCATGATGTCCGTAAAGCCCAGGTTCATGATCCGTTCATGAATAACATTGTGCTGGATCTGGTCTGTGAGCACTGCGATGAACTCTTTCAGCTTTACCTCCTCTTGTGGTTTCTTCGCAAGACCCTTCAAAAAGATTTCTTCATAAAGTAACGGGAAAGGTTTGTTTCCCAGGTTGTTCATATCCACCAGTCCGGTCACACCCAGGTGTTTGACGATCTTCTTCAGCAATTCGCTCCAGCTTTTGCTGTTGTTAATGTTGTTGATGTCATTGCCAATCAGAAGGGTGGTTGTCTTTTTGTTCATTTGAAAAGGGCTTCTGCAGACAAATTAGAAATTTCCTTTGTATAGTCTATATTGTGTCTGATTCACACAAACTAAAATGCCTCAATCCATTAAAGTTGCTGTCGATGCTGTTGTTTTCGGTTATGATGCCGAAGAGGGTGTATCTGTGCTTTTGATCGTGCGAAAGTTTGAGCCTTTTCAAAAACAATGGGCTCTGCCTGGTGGGCTGGTGAAGGAAGAAGAATCGCTTGAAGAAGCCGTGCGCAGGGAACTGAAAGAAGAATCGGGAGTGGATGCGAATTACCTGGAGCAGTTGTATTCTTTTGGCAAACCCGGTCGCGACCCCCGCAATCGCGTAGTCTCAGTCGCCTACTATGGATTGGTCAGGCCGAAGGACTTTCAACTCTCCGCACAAACCGATGCTGAAGATGTAGCGTGGTTCAATATTAAGAAACTTCCTAAACTCGCCTTCGACCACAAGCAAATCGTTGATATGGCGATCAAGCGGCTTCGCGGAAAGCTCGCGTACGAACCCATCGGTTTCGAATTGCTCGACAAAAAATTTCCATTCTCAGACCTGGAAAAATTATATCAAACGTTGCTGGACACTGAACTTGACAGGCGCAATTTCAAGAAAAGGATCATGAGTTATGGATTCTTAGAGGAACTGGACGAAAGCATCCAGCGAAGCGTGGGGCGACCTGCCGCTCTGTTCCAATTCAATAAAAAGAAGTATTTCGAGTTGAAAGAAACGGGGTATAACTTCGATCTTTTTCTTTGAAAATCAGCGATTTAGCTAATTAGTGTATTTATTACACAAAATACTTTGTATCAAACGAATCCTTTAAATCTATATTTGCGTATAATTTACACAAACAACGATATGAAAAGAACAGGAGTCATTATCGCACGGTTTCAGTCACCTTATCTGCATGAAGGGCACAAAAGCCTTATTCAGCAGGTGAGCAAGAACCACAATAAAGTAGTCATTGTACTGGGTGTATCGCCCGTCTTGGGCAGCCGCAAAAACCCGCTCGATTTCCACACTCGTGAGCGAATGATTAAAAAAGAATACCCGGATATTGTAGTGCTTCCATTATCAGACCATCCTATCGATATGCAATGGTCCCAGAACCTGGATTCGTTGCTTAGCAATTCTTTTCCTGGTGCATCTTTTAGCCTGTATGGCAGCCGTGATAGTTTCATTCCATACTATTCCGGCAAATTTGAAACAGTCGAGTTGCCCGAAACAGGCTCACACAGTGCCACGCTTATCCGGGAAAAAATCAGCGACAAAGTCTTAGACTCAGAAGAATTCAGGACTGGTATTATTTACGCTTATTCCAATACTTACCTAAAAGTGTACGCGACTGTTGACATTGCTGTCTTTAAGAATAGCAAAAAGGAAATTCTCCTGGGCCGCAAAAACATCGATAACAAATGGCGACTGCTTGGCGGCTTCAGCGATCCTACCGATGACAGTTATGAAGAAGCTGCCAAACGCGAACTGACAGAAGAGTGCGGGCCGATTGAAACAACCCCGATGCAATACGAAAAATCAATTCGCGTAAATGACTGGCGTTATAAATCTGAAGCCGATAAAATTATTACCTGTCTCTTTTCTACTGACATCATTTCAGGCGATCCCTCAGGAAGTGATGATATCGCAGAAGTGAAGTGGTTTAAGCTGAGCGATGTTGCTTCAATGATCGGGCAACAGAAAACTGCCGAAGAACATTTTCCACAACTGACTTATCTCCTTGAAAAGTATAACTCCAAATAGAATACGTTATGAAAACGCACAACTTGCTTCTCCTTGCTGATGCTTACAAATACTCTCACTATAAATTATACTATCCCGGCACCACGAAGATCTATTCTTACCTGGAAAGCCGTGGCGGTATGTTTGATGAAACTGTTTTCTACGGGCTTCAGTATTTTCTGAAAGAATACTTAGAAGGTCCGGCTTTTTCCAAAGAGAATGTAGATGAAGCAGAAGAGCTTCTCCAGGGTGTTTTCGGAAGGAAAGGAGTTTTTGACAGATCTAATTTTGATTACATACTTTCCAAACACGGAGGGAAGCTGCCGGTAAAGATCAAAGCCGTTCCGGAAGGGAAAGCAATTCCGGTGAAGAACGTGCTGATGACTATTGAAAACACGGACCCAAAATGTTTCTGGCTCACCAACTTCCTGGAAACATTGCTGATGCAAGTGTGGTACCCGAGTACGGTGGCTACACTCTCGCACGAAATCAGGAAAACGGTCGAACATTATTTCAACCTCACAGCCGATGAAAGCGCAAAATCCGGGATAGACTTTGTTCTGAACGATTTTGGCTTCCGCGGAGTGAGTTCTGTAGAAAGCGCAGGCCTTGGAGGATCTGCACACTTGGTGAACTTCATGGGAAGCGACACCGTCTATGCTTCTGCCTTTGCAAAAAAATATTACGGTGCGAAGAAAGTATACGGAATGTCGGTGCCAGCTACCGAGCACTCCATCATGACATTGCTTGGGGCGAATGGTGAAAAAGAAATTTTCAATCATGTACTCGATGCTTACCCGGATGGAATCCTTTCTTGTGTAAGTGACTCCTACAATATTTTCAATGCCGTTGGTGAATTGTGGGGAAAAGAATTCAAAGACAAAATCCTGCAACGCAATGGCACACTCGTGATAAGGCCCGATTCAGGTGACCCGGTAAGGACATTACTAGCTGTCTTCGAAATGCTTTTCGATCGCCTCGGCTTTACCACCAACACCAAAGGTTATCGTGTATTGCCAAAGCAAGTACGGGTGATCCAGGGAGATGGTGTCGATCACGAGTCTATCGGTGCAATTTACGAAGCACTGAAAGCCAAAGGAATTTCTGCTGAGAATTTAGTCCTCGGCATGGGTGGAGCGCTGCTCCAGAAAGTCAACCGTGATACGCAGAAGTTTGCGCTCAAATGCTCTTATGCCGAAGTGAACGGCAAAGCGGTAAATGTTCAGAAATCTCCCATGGAGATGAACGAGAAAGGCGAAATGGTCAAGTCATTCAAAACATCAAAGGCCGGACGATTGAAACTGATTGAGGCTCACGATTCATTCCAAACAGTAAGTGAAAATGAAAAGGGCGAAGACATAATGAGAACAGTCTTTGAGAATGGTGAAATAAAAGTAAACCACGCCTTCGAGGAAATTCGTGAACGCGTTATGACAAAGCAAATGGTGAATGCCTGATATGGAAAACTCAATTAAAATATACGCCACAAGCACAGCTAAAAAGCTGGGGGGAGCCATTACATCCCAAATGGGCTTCCATTGCTCACTACTCACGTGGAAAAATTTTCAGATGGTGAGCTATTCGTAAAATTCAACGAAAGTGTGCGAGGCCAGGTAGTCTTTCTTATTGGCAAGATCAACATGCCATATGAAAACTTCTTTGAACTGTTGATGACGATTGATGCGGCACGCAGGTCTTCCGCCAAAGAAGTGATCTTGTTAATCCCTTACCTGCCGCACAGCCGCCAGGAAAGACGCGATGGACAACGCACCGCTATCTCTTCGCGAATGATTGCTGACATGATTCAACTCATGGGTGCCGATCGGATCATCACGCTTGACTTGCATACGAACGCGATTGAAGGTTTTTACAAAATCCCTGTCGACCCGCTCTCATCGCACCGGTTGTTTCTCGATCACATTCGCCAACTCGGCATCAAAGATTTGTGTTTGTGCAGTCCTGATTTCGGGGGAATCAAACGCATCAAGCAATACAAAAAAGACCTTGATACCCCGATGGTAGTCATTAACAAAGAGCGATTGAAACCCAATGCAGTTTCAAGTATGGAAATCATCGGTGATGTGAAAGGCAAGAACGTAATTATTGTTGATGACCTTGTCGACACAGCAGGCACTTTATGCAAAGCCGCTGATCTCTTGAAAAGTCAGGGAGCGATCTCCGTGCGAGCTTATTGTACACATGGGGTTCTCAGCGGCCCGGCTCTCGAAAACATTGAGCGATCACAAATTGAAAAGATGTACATCTCCGATACGGTGATTGAATCGATCAGCCACCCGAAAATAGAAATTATCAGTTGCGCCAGTTTGCTGGTAAAGGCGATTGAAAATGTCATATCCAACAAAAGCTTAAGCCAACTATGATTACCCGCGCTATTGAAAATTGTTTACGTGCCGTAAAAGAGAAAAGGTGGACCAAAACATATTGGGCATTTGATATCCACGGCACGATTCTCCGTTCCAACTTCAGGCGTGATGATATCGCTACGGAATTCTACCCCGGCGCGATTGAGGTCATGCAGTTGCTGAGTCAACGCAAAGACATTGTCCGGATTCTCTACACCTGCTCTTACCCGAATGAAATTGAGCAATACCTTGAGTTGTTCCGCAAACATGACATCCACTTTGATTATGTCAATGATAACCCCGAAGTGGCAGATGGAGGTTATGGCTATTACCGGGACAAATTCTATATAAATGTACTGATGGACGACAAGGCCGGGTTTGACGGAGAAACGGACTGGCTGGAAATCAAAAAATTACTTGACAAAGGACTATAAACTAAAAAAAATATGTTCGGTTTAAATTTTAGAAAATTCGATTCCATGACGTATGTGATTCATCATGTCAATGGAAAAGCAAAGCGGGAAGGAAAAGGTCTTTCCTTTTTCTACTACGCGCCTGTGTCTTCGATCATTGCTGTACCAATGGGCAGCCGTGATATTCAATTTATCTTCAGTGAATCAACACGCGACTTTCAAACGATCACCATCCAGGGCCAGATTACGTACACCATTGAGAATCCGAAAGCGATGTCGGAATTGTTTGACTTCACATTTACAGAAGATAAAAGTTCCATCCACGAAAATTTTGAAAAGATCAATCAAAGGCTAAACAACGAAGCACAAACAGCAACTTCTTCTTTCATCCAGGGACTCACACTCAAAGAAGCAATCCGGTCGGCCAAAATGATCAGCGAGCGAATCAACGAAGGCCTTCGCTCTTCAAATTCGGTAAAAATGCTTGGAGTGGAAATTATCAGTGTAGATGTGTTAGCAGTGAAGGCCACACCTGAAATGGCAAAAGCACTTGAGACTGAAACAAGGGAGGCGTTGCAGAAAGATGCCGATGAAGCGATTTACGGACGAAGAAATTTTGCAGTAGAGCAAGAGCGGAAAATCAAGGAGAGTGAGCTTAACACTGAAATTGCGGTTCAGGAAAAGCAAAAGCAGATTAACGAAAAACAGTGGGAGATCAAGGTGATTGATGCAGACAAAGCGCGCAAGCTGCGGGAAATGAAGATGGAAGCCGACCTGGCTATCGAGGATCAGAAAACAAAGCTGGTGCAATTGCAAATGGAAAACGAAAAGAAGATTGCAGACTCTAAAGGGTATCTCCTCGAAAAGACTCTTCAGCCGTACAAAACACTTGACTGGAAAACGCTGATGGCAATTCAGCCAGGGAATATCTCCGCCATTGACAACATCGGATTCGCCTTTCGCGAACTAGCCGAGAACTCTGGAAAGATCGGGACATTGAACATTTCTCCCGACTTACTTGAAACTGTCATCAAAAACCAGAAAGTAAAATAATGACTTTCGAGAACACCATATTGGTGATTGGCAAAACACGACTGGAACAGTTGATCGAACGGTTCAACACAAAAGCCCAGGCTAAATTTTACATCGAGCATTCGGGCGGGAATTTTTCAGACTACGAGCAAGAACATGAAACATTCCATCGCTCGTTAGATAAAGTTGTTCGGACTATTGATTGCTTCTCTAAACATAAAGCAATTGAGAGAAAATTCCTTCCTAATTTTTTGTTCAGTCCCAAAGACGTTGTAGTTGCTCTCGGGCAGGACGGGCTAGTGGCAAATACTGCTAAGTATGTTAATGGCCTTCCGATCATCGGTGTAAATCCTGATCCACATCGCAACGATGGCGTTTTGCTTCCCTACACAAGCGATACTTTTGAAAAAGGACTGGCTGCAGTGTTTGAAAATCAATTCTCTTGCAAACAAGTGACTATGGCACAGGCAAAGACAACAGACGGGCAAACTTTGCTGGCTTTCAATGATCTATTTGTGGGGCCGGCTTCACATACATCCGCGAGGTATAAAATCAACTATGACTCGCAAAGTGAATCTCAAAGCTCGAGCGGTCTTATCGTTTCGACCGGGGCGGGATCAACCGGCTGGTTGAGTTCGGTAGTAAATATGTCGAATGGAATTCATTCCGCATTTCAAAAGTCCACAACAGATATAAAACTGAAACTGAAATGGGAAGAAGACCGGTTGGTCTTTGTAGTGCGTGAGCCATTTCGAAGCAAACATTCACAGGCTACATTAACAGCCGGGTTTATAACATCTAAAAAGCCTTTAGTGCTTGAATCGAACATGCCTTTCAATGGAGTGATCTTCAGTGATGGCATTGAGTCAGACTTTCTACAGTTCAATTCGGGCTGCAGCGTAGAAATAGGAATCGCAAAACAGAAAGCGAACATTGTCAATTGAAAATATGAAATTATGCTAGGTGCAATTATTGGAGATATTGTTGGTTCAGTTTACGAAGTGAACAATTTAAGAACTACCGAATTTGAACTATTTACTCCTGCATCACGCGTATCTGATGACTCTGTCATGACGATCGCAGTAGCTGATGCTTTGCTAAACTCTAAAAGTTATACAGCCAGCTTCCGGATGTGGGGAAGAAAATACCCGGAAGCAGGCTACGGAAAATTCTTCAAGGAATGGCTGAAGAAAGACGATGATGAGCCGCTGCTTAGTTTTGGAAATGGTGCAGCCATGCGAGTAAGTCCTGTAGCCTGGGTTCATTACAGCCTGGTGGATGTTCTGCGCGAGGCTGAAAAAAGTGCGATACCCAGCCATGGTCACCCTGATGGGTTGGCGGGAGCAAAAGCGATAGCGTCAAGTGTATTTCTCGCACGCAAAGGAACCTCAAAAGAGGAAATCAAAATTTACATTGAAACGACTTTTGGATACAATCTCAACCGGTCACTCGATTGGCTACGGGCAAATAATCAATTCGACTCTGCGGCAGCCAAGTCGGTGCCGGAGGCAATAACTGTTTTTCTGAATTCAAGTGACTATGAAAACACGATTAGAAATGCCGTTTCCATTGGAGGTGACACGGATACAATCGCATGTATGGCGGGAGGAATAGCCGAAGCATTCTATGGCGGTGTGCCGGTCGAAATAATCAAGGCAGCCATGTCCAAAATCCCGGGTGAATTCGTATCAATTCTAAATGAATTTAAAATGAAATTTAATCCAGCTATGTTTGGATAAAATTTCATCATGTACATCCTCTTCCCCGGCCGTCACCAACTCCTCACGCAGTTCCAGTTCGAATACCTATCCGGATTGTCGCAACATTTAAGTGAAGCAAAAGACATCAATGGCAAAAACCTTGGTGGTACAGTAAAAGTCGATGCAATCATTTTTGCAGTTACATCTGCAAATCATTCAAACACGCGCAGAAATCCGTTGCCGTTTTATATCCGTGCTATTGCGCTGGAGGAGTTCGGGAAGCAATTGCCCGTGCCATGCTATATCTATGGTATTGATGAAGTGGGAAATGTGAATAATTTCTCCAGCTACACCGTGAAGCGAATTAAACATGAAAGTGAGGGTATGTTTGATCTTACCCCGGAGAATACACTAGTGCTTTGCTCCACACCTGTATTGGAAATGTATGAGAAGGCAGGGTTTCAGATTTTACCTGCTGAACTAGCTGACCGGAAAAACTGGAAGCACACCACTCCCCTGCCTTGGGATGTAGTCGAGAAAATTGCATCTACCACTTCCTGGCGAAGCGATGAATGGATTCAGAAGCATACGCATAAATCTTCACTAAGTGTTTGGAAAAAATATCATCTCGGAGACAAAGTGCAGATGCTCTTTCGTGACACGATGATCAGCCAGGATGGTGACCTGACAACCACCCGCGACTACAACACTTACGTCCGCCAGATGGATGAGATTGCTGCATTGAAATATGACGAGACCTCACCCTTTGTGAAACCCGGACGTATCGGTGACATCGGTTGTGCCGTGGGCTCATGGATAAAATTGGCTTGCCAGGACGAGCGCTTTCGCGAATCAGATTTTTATGGAATTGAAGTAGCCCGTCAGCTATTCGACATCTGCCAGCAACGAAAACACAATGGCGAATTCAAGAATCCATTTGTGTTTTTCTCACAACGCAATGCGGTTACAGGCTTGGTTTTCGATCGCGGTTCAATGAACACAATCCATACTTCATCACTGACTCACGAAATTGAATCATATGGCGGGAGAAATGAGTTGTTATCTTTTATTAAAAACCGGTTTGAGGAGTTGGCTCCCGGTGGCGTGTGGGTGAATCGCGATGTGGTTGGCCCGCCCGGCAAGGATAAAATGATTTTGATGACGCTCAACCGGAACGATGGACGAAATGAAGATTTCGAAAAAACTTTCAAAACACGTGAAGAGCTTTCTGAATATCTAAAAGACCTTTCAACGTACGGACGCTTTCTCCGATTCTCAACCGACTTCAGGAAGAAAGAAGGGTATCAACTGAAGTATGAATTCGTCAGCCTAAATGGCGGAGAATATGTCCGACTTGCGTTAAAAGATGCATGCGAATTTATGAGTCGCAAAGACTATATCGATAACTGGGAGAGTGAGATGCATGAAACGTTTTGCTTCTGGGATTATGCCGAATGGAAAAATCACCTGGAAGAAGCAGGTTTCACGCTTTCAGAGAAATCGAATGCGTACACTAACAATTGGATCGTTAAGAACAGGCTTGAAGGGAAAGTGGAGTTATTCAATGATACTTCAGCTCCTGTAAAAATGGATTACCCGGTGACGGGCATGATCATCATTGCCCAGAAAAACTAGGTTTACTTTCCGTGATACACTTTCACGATAAAGACATAGTCCTTCAGACGTTTGATTTGATTGACACGTGAAAAATTTGAAAGCTGGCTCATCGTATTAATTCGCAATGGTAACACAAGTGAATCTTGCGGAATGCTGGTGATCTCCTGCAACAGGACTCCGGACTTAACAGCAAAGGAAGCACCCCGAGCCTCGGTTTGCACACCATTGATAATCCCAAGCACTGCGCCTTGCTGATCGATCATCGGTCCACCGCTGTTTCCCGGATTAACCGGAATTGAAATCTGGTACGAGTTTTCATTTCGCTGAAAACCGGAAGCGGCACTAATAGTACCATCTCCATAAACAATTTCATTACGGGGGTAACCCAGTGTATAAACTGATTCTCCCAAGTTTCCCTCCTGATTGCGGATCGCAACCGGAATATAAGGCAAGGCCTTGAACTGGTAGTCTGTAATGAGCAGCAACGCTACATCCGTAGCGGGGTTGTTGTAGATCATGTCCACTTTCAACCTGCCAAATTTTTCATTCTCAACAAACAGTGAGTCAGCTGACTTTACTACGTGATAAGACGTTACAACATATCCATTGGGAGAAATCATGAATCCTGTACCGCTGATTTTTCCGGGAGCAATTTCAGGTTTCTTATTTTCTTTAATATCTTTTAAGATCTGGTTAGTCGATTTATTCAAGCGATCAACGACTTTGCTCAATTGCTGGAAATCGGATTGATGCTCTTTATAGGTCCAGCGTAAAGCAAAGAACGTCCCGACCGTGCATAGCAACGCTACACTGGCAGCGACTGCAAGGGTTGGCCAATATTTTTCCCAGCGGGTCTTCACTGTCTTTTCATCTGTTGCAAGACCAAGCTCTTCATGGATCTCGTTCAGCTTCAATTTCAATTCTTTCTGAACACCATACGTTTTTAGTGAATTCAGGAAAAGGAAATGACCCTCCGCTCTTTCGCGGAAAGATTCATCTGACTTCATCTTGTCTTCAAAAGACAGTAGTTCGGCCTCGTTCAGCTCCTTATTAAAATACTTCTCAATTAATTCTAGCTCTTCCATACTATTATTTACTTGCCTCAAAGAACAATTTCTTTAGCCGTTGAAGGCATTTATACTTTTGGTTCTTTGTGTTGTCTGTGTTCGTGTATCCAAATTTCTGGGTGATCTCTTCCATGGTCAGGCTCCGCAGGTAATAATCCTCCAGGATCGTTTTGCAAGGCTCGCCCAGTTTGCCCAGCGAGTCTCCCATGGCAGAAAAGTTTTTCTCTTTTATCTCAATTTCATTTGCTGCAGTGTCTGCCTCCGGCACCCGCTCCATTTCTTCAATCCGGACAAACTTGTTCTTTAAAGACAGTTTCTGGAGCCAGAGTTTCCGGCATACAGCATAGATATAAGTCTTTATTTTACAGCTAAGTTCAAATTCGGCCTGTGAAAGCTTCTCATACAAGTGTATGATCGCTTCCTGGTAGACGTCTTTGGCCTCCTGTTCGGTGCCGTTGTTATTGATAATCAGCCTCAAAACCATAGCATAGTTGTCGCGATAGAGTTGCTTTAACGCTGCTTCATTCCTTTTTCGCAACTCTGAAATCAGGGCGTCTTCTAAAAAATGCATGCTATCGTGCGGACTTAATCAATTTGTAGTATTCGGGTAACCCAACGCAAAAATATTTTTTTATTGGGTTACCCAACATTCTTTTTTTGATAAAGGCCAAATTTAACAACTATGAAAAACAAATTGGGTTTAGTTATGATTATTGCCTTCATGGCAGCCGCTTTTTCTTGTGATACCAAAAAAGCAGAGGGCGAAACCTCAGTAACAGATGCGGTAAAGAAAGATTCTACCGGCACTAATGACACTACGAAGACGGACACTACCAAAACTGCTCCGGCAAAGTAATTTCCCCTTGACGGGTCGCCTCCGTTCGTGCAGGCGGCCCTCTTTTTCTCTCACACTAAACACACCTTTTATGAAAAAACACCTGATCGCAGGCCTGTTGGCCTTCGCAATGCTCTCGTGCGCTCAAAAAAAAGCCGAAATGGAAGCTGCCGATTCTACCCAGGCGGCTGATCAAGAGTTGGTAAAAGCATCCAAGGATTTGTATTCAGACGGAAGGAGTAAGATGGTCAAAACCGCGGAATGCCGCTTCCAGGTAGATGACATGAAAAAAAGCAAGGAGGCCATTATTGCTTCCATTAAGAAATATTCCGGTTTCGTTGAGTCATCAAATCTCGAATTTCAAAACCCAATCCTGGAAGAGCACCTCACCATTCGGGTTCTTAACGACTACTTCGAAGATCTCCTCAACGAAATCATGACGCAAGCTATCTATGTCAATGTTCAGAAGGTGACTGCTGAGGATGTATCCAAACAATTTGTTGATCTCGAATCACGGCTGAACACGAAGCGGGAGGTTCAAAAGAGATATGAAGAAATTTTACGGAAGAAGACGGGAACGCTGGATGAACTGTTGAAGACTGAGCGTCAAATTGGAGAGTTGCAAGAGGAAATCGAAGCTACTGTTAGTCAGATTAATTTCCTAAAAGAGAAAGTGCGTTACAGTACTATCAAGCTTGAGGTTTACCAGATCGCTGAAAGGCAATTGGCTGACGCAAAAGGAACTTCCGGCCTGCCTAAGAAATTTGGTCGCGCATTCATGGCGGGATTAGACGGTATAACGGATGTACTGATCGGGCTCACCTACCTTTGGCCTTTGATCCTTGTTGGTTCAGCCGGAGTATATATTTATTGGATCAGACGAAAAAGAAAAGTTGTTAAAGAGGCTTGATGCCCGGTTCCCACTTTCATCAAGTGGGAACATTTTTTATAATTCCTTCCATGTGTGATCGGCCAGCAATTGCACCGCTCCGACAAAGCTCTTGAACGGCAACTTCTTCCCCCACTCGGCCGGAGACACCATAGAAACTAAATGAGTCTCGTCATCATTCTCATAGAGATAGTACGTCTGCCCAATAACCGGTGCAAAACTGATCTTCGCATTGTAAACGATCATTGAAAGTTCTTTTCGCTTTTGAATCTGCTTCGCTTGCAATGCCAGTAATTCAATCTGCTGACGAATCTGCACCAACTGCATGTTGGTCTGCTCCTCCATCGCCTTCAAAGCCGTGTGACGGATCATCCCTTCTTCCGTTGGCTTAATGACAGCCCCCGATACCGATGAGGAATACGGGAGCACACTCATTTGCTTGTGGTACGTTTCAACATTCGTGAGCACTTGCTCTCCGTTGAAATATTTTTGGGTGATCTGTAAATAACCTTTGGGTGTGATCTCATGCAGCACAGACGAGACCAATTGCCCCTCTTTTGAAAACGAAACTTCAAAAGTGATGGAGTCAATCATCTCGATCCGGATGGAATCTCCTGCTGAATCGGGAAGTGGATGGTCTTTGTTATCAGCAACGGCAGCGTACTGTGTGTTGAACGAATGGTCCTCCACGGAAACCCAGTTGCGGTTTACTTTAAGGACCTTGCTCTCGTTACCCAGTTCGATTCTATAAATACCCGACTTTGGTCGTTCGCCCGATTCGTATGTTCCCCTTTCCGGGAATAGTTGCCATGACGAGATGAAATTGTATGCTTCTACCATGAGATTTTATGAAGTCCCAAAAATAACTACTTCTCAAAAATCTCCAGCAACTCCTTCTTTTTATTGGGGGAAACTTCCAGTTCCTGGTTGTTCTTCATCGTCACATAGCCCCCCTTGCCTTTGGAATAGCGAATAATGAAATCAGGATTGATGACGTAAGAGCGATGAATTCGCAAAAAGCGATGCTCAGTCAGGATGTCTTCGAAGTATTTAAGTGTACGGCAGATCAGTAGCGGTGTTCCAGTCTCAAAATAGAATTTGGTGAAGTTGTCGGCTGCCTCACAATATAATATAGAGTTGATGTCTACGATCTCAAAACCTTCGAGTGTAGGTAACATGATGCGTTGCTTTCCGGAATTGAAATTCTCGACCAGTAGTTTTGCCCGTGTGGAATAGTTTTCAGAAGCTCTCTCCGACTTAATCTTTTCTACTGCATTGATCAACTCATCAATATTTACCGGCTTAAGCAAATAATAAGCAGCGCTTTGGTTGAGCGCACGAATGGCGTAGTTGTCAAACGCAGTTACGAAAACCGTTTCAAACGTTACTTCCTTTATCTTATCGAGGAGATCAAAACCATTGCCATACGGCATTTCTATATCCAGAAAAACTATATCCGGCTGATACTTTTTGATTGTCTCAAGACCTGTGGCAACAGATTCGCCAAATCCGCAGACTTTTACATCGGGGCAATACTTGGTGAGGTAGCTCGCCAGAATCTGGCGGCTGTCACTTTCGTCATCGATGATCACAGCATTCAGCATATTCAATTCATTCGGCTGCGTAATGGCATATAAATTTTTACTTCGGTTCCAGTACCTTCCCCAGGGTCTTCCACGGAGACGAGGTATTTGGTCTTGTACACTTTATTCAGAATGGAAAGTCTTTCACCAATATTCTTCAAGCCCATCGAAAAATGTTTCTTTTGGTTGGCCGTTTTCAGCTCGGCCGATTTTTTTCGCCCAATGCCGTTGTCGATAACCTCAGCAACGAGGTTTTGATCCTGCAGGCTTATACGCAGCAACAATTTCCCTTTGGAATCTTTATAACGAAGGCCATGCCACACGGCATTCTCTAAATAAGGTTGAATCAGCATCGGTGGTACTTCCAAACTTTCCGTATTGATTCTATTATCCAAATCAATCTCATAATCAAATTTATCCCTGAAGCGATAGTGCTCCAATTTCAAATAGAGTGATAGTATCTCCTGCTCTTTTTGTAGCGGGATGAAATCCTCCTGTGAATTTTCCAGCACCAATCGCATGAGCTGTGAGAATTCCGTCAGGAACTGGTTAGCTGCCCGTTCGTCTTGCGTGGCAATAAAATGATTGACAGAGTTCAGTGCATTGAAAATAAAATGTGGGTTCATCTGGCTGCGCAATGACTTCAGGGCAAGAAGTTGATTTGCAATTTTACTGGCCCTGGCATTTTTATAAATGAAAAATGAAGTCGTGCCGATGATGGCGATGACACCCAGTAGTCCATAAATAATAAGTCGCTGATTGGAAACAATGGTTTCATCTCGCTGCCCGATGGAAACAACACTGCTCAGTTCTTCAATGTCCTTTTGTTTTTTGATTAATTCCGATTTCTCGATGAGCCTGGCTTCGTTTTCTTTGTCGTATCGTTCCACAGCATCACTGTACTTCCGATAGGTAGCCAGGGCATCCCGGGTGCGATTATTCTTTTCATACAGTTTAGCCAGTGCGAGATAAGCTCTCGTCTGTTCTTTTGTATTGTTGATCGTATCGGCAATTCTCGCTCCTTCTTCTGTCTCTTTCAACGCGGAAGCATTGTCACCTTTGTTTTCGAAGGCTTTGCCGATGGCCACTTTGTCTTTGGCAACTTCAGCCGCATTTTTTGTTTCCAGGTTAAAATCCACCGCCTGCTGGCGAATGCTGATCTCGTTATCGTACTGTTTCTTGTCGTTGAGTGTTTGAGCGATGTTTTCTTTGGTGTCGTTCAGTGCCTGCGTTTGTTGCGGCTCTACCTCTTTAGATGATTTCACCGCATTGATCGAATTCCGATAGAGCTCTTGCGAGCGGTCAAAATTATTTTTGCGAGCTTCAATTTTCGCACGCTGGTTTTCGACACGCGTGTCCACCATTTTTCTGACCGGAATTTCATCTAAAATCTTTAACGCCTGATCATAGTTGCCCATTTGAAAATAAACTTCAGAGACATCAAGTATACGATCGGAACGTTCCGCACTACTTAAGTTGAGCGTCAAGCTTTCTTGAAAATACTTCAGCGCATCGTCAAATGAGCCAAGTTTCAAATTCATTGTACCAAGTCCCTGCAATGATCTGCGATACTCCACTGAACCAGGGTTGGCTGTGGACAGCTTTTGATATGCACGACTGTAGTTTTCCAACGCCAGTTTCCATTCCTGTATTCCTTCATTGATCTCGCCAAGCAGCACATAGCTTTTGCCCTCACCAAATGCGTCTTGTTGCGCCAGGCTCATACCCAATGCCTCCTGCACTTTGTCAAGTGCATCAGAGGGGTTAACGATCTTTTCGTCATTGGCTTCCCGCAGCAAACGAGAAACCTCGTTGACAGAAGAGCGACTTTGGATACTCTTATATGATTCCTTAGTCGCGGCTTTGTTTTTCTTCGCCTGACCATAAGTAGAGCTGGTCAAGAGACCAATTAGAAAGATCGATATGATCGCTGTTTTACCCATTTCTGCATTGACGGCACCAAATTATACAAAATAAAAATTACCGTTTGGGGCCTTTTTCGGCCTTATAGAAGGCTTCACTAAGCCAAAGAGAAGGTTCCCTCAGTGTACCGCCTGCCTCACGGAGTCTCGGTATCCTCTCAACTATTTCCGCGTAAAATTTACTGTAAACAAAATCAGCCATGAAAACGCTACGCAACCTCAAAAAACACTTACCCAAAATTTATTTGGTATTAATTGTAGTCCTGATTCTCATTGCAGGAGCCTTGTCGGCACAGCCGTTAAGAGAAAAGGAGCCTTCCGACAACCAAAGCATCATGCTTGCCTTACTGTTGGACACCAGCAACAGCATGGACGGACTGATCGACCAGGCCAAATCGCAGCTCTGGAAAATTGTAAACGAACTCGCAGCTGCCAAATGTGTTGACGGCAAAAAGCCAAACATTAAAATCGCGCTCTATGAATATGGTAACGATGGACTGCCCTCTTCCGAAGGATACATCCGGCTGGTAAGTCCGTTGACCACCGACCTTGATGTGATTTCGGAGAAATTGTTCGCACTCAAGACGAATGGTGGAAATGAATTCTGCGGTCATGTCATCAAAAAATCCCTCGTCCAGCTCGACTGGTCCTCTTCAAGAGCTGACCTCAAGCTGATCTTCATCGCGGGTAATGAGCCCTTCACTCAGGGATCTGTCTCTTATCAAACAGCTTGTTCACTCGCGAAAGAAAAAGGTGTGGTTGTCAATACCATCTTCTGTGGAGACTTCAACGAAGGAATTTCCACGCAATGGAAATCCGGTGCCGACCTGACGGGTGGTTCTTACATGAGCATCGAACAAGATCGCAGAACAGTGTATGTCCCCACGCCTTATGATGACAAGATCGATGCACTCAACACGCAGATGAATGAAACTTATGTGTACTATGGGAAGAGCGGTGTATCCAAAAAAGAAATGCAGGCCACGCAAGACAGCAATGCCGAAGTCTATGGCAAAGCAAACAAAGTAGACCGTGCCGTTTCTAAAAGCTCGCATGCTTACAAAAACTCAACCTGGGATTTGGTGGATGCCGCCAAGGATAATGAAAAAGTAGTTGCTGACGCCAAAGAAGAAGATCTACCTAAAGAAATGAAAGGCATGAGCGTGGACAAGAGAAAAGAGTATGTCAAACAAAAATCTTCAGAGCGTCAGCGCATCCAAAGTGAAATTCAGTCTCTGAACAAAAAACGCCAGGAGTACATCGCCACGCATACACCCAAAGAACAAGGTTCGATGCTGGATGATGTGATGATCAAAGCCATCCAGGAGCAGGCCAAGACTAAAAACCTGACCTGGAAATAAAAGTCAAAAAACTAAAAATTCAAATCCATATGAAATCAATCCTGATCATCCCGATTGTCCTGGCCGCAATAACAGTGAACGCGCAGTACAACAAAGACAATCTCCGGTTAGAGGCAAAAGCAACAGAGTCAAAATACAAGTATCAGAACCTGCAGTTGTACCCGATTCGTGCGAACAATATTTTCGTCAAGGAGCACAAAGACCTCGGCAAGTTCGTAACACTGAAAGAAGCGTTGGAAAAGAAGAAGATAGCGATCACAGAAGCGAATGGCGGAGACGTGAACAAGCTTTTCGTCGAAAATACTTCAAAAGACACGGTGATGATCTTGTCTGGAGAGGTGGTACAAGGTGGCAAGCAGGATAGGATGATCGGGCAGGACATTATTCTCTATCCGAAAAGCGGGAAAAAAGATCTGTCGGTATTTTGTGTGGAGCAAGGCCGCTGGCATTCCAAGGGAGACGGCATGGACTTTAAATCATACTACTCTATTTCGTCAAATGAAGTGCGCAAGGCAGCAACGGTTAAGAAAAATCAGCTGGAAGTATGGGATAAAGTGGCTGAGACGACAACAAAGAATAACGCGACCACCTCCACCGGCACATTGGCGGCCTTGAAAGAATCAGGCGACTTCGGTAAAGAGTTGAAGAAGTATGCGGACTATTTTAATCCACTGATCATTAATGAAAAGGACGTAATCGGAGTGGTTGCTGTCTCCGGTGACAAAATATTAGGGTGTGATATGTTCGCCACGCATGACCTGTTCGAGAAACACTATCAAAATCTTGTCGGTTCTTATGCAACTGAAGCAATAACGAATGGAAAGGCCGCTGCCGTTTCATACGACAAAGTTCAGGGATACCTGATGTCAGTGATTGAGGATGAGACCAAACAGGAGAGCGAAGTGCAGAAGAAAGGAACAATGCTGAAAGACAAAGGCAAGAAGGTACATATCTCGACATTTTAGGGGTTAGTGGGGTTTAGGTTAGGTAGAGGACACGGGCGAAAGCCTGTGTCTTTTTTTTGTAGCTACGAGAGTGCCCGTTTCGTCACGGCTTTTTCCTGTTTCGATGCTCCCGCAGGCAGCTTCAATCGGTTTTATTATTCTCCAAAAAGAGAATTCCCGTTATTTGTATCGTGAACCAGGAACATTCAAGATTTAGAATACTAATGCTGATCGCCGGGATTGCGGTGGCCGTCTTCATTGCGGCTACGACCAGTCTGGCCCAAACACCTGCTGAGTTCATCTACGGCAAAGTGTACACCCGGTCGTCTACGTATGAGGGTCAGATCCGTTGGGGCAGCGAAGAAGCATTTTGGACAGACATATTCAATGCTTCAAAAAAATCGTCCGGCAATTATCAGAAAATAGCTGAAGAAAATAAGGAAGAAAGCTCATGGCAAAATTTCAATTGGGATATCCTCAGCATCTGGGAAAATAAATCAGTTACACATCAGTTCAGTTGCCAGTTTGGCGACATTAAAGAATTGAAGGTGTTAAATAAAAGTAACGCACAGCTTCTCTTTAAAAATGGAATCCGTATCGAAGTAAACGGAGATGGCTACAATGACATTGGAACGAAGGTGCAAGTACTCGACAAAGAACTGGGGTGGACTACATTGATTTGGGACAAAATCGACAAGGTTGAATTTTCTTCCGTGCCCAAGGGGAGCAATCTTCAAATCACCTACCCGATTTACGGAACCATAGAAACAACCCATCACGATAAATTTAGGGGCTATATTCAATGGGATACCGATGAGCGTGTCAGTACAGACAAACTGGATGGCGATTCTCCGGATGGACGGGTATCCGTTGCCTTTTCAGAAATCACCGCGATTGAAAAAAGAGGCAACGGCAGTGACGTGACTTTTAAATCAGGACGTACGGTTTATCTCAAGGGAAGCAATGACGTAGGCAACGGCCACAGAGGAGTGCTCGTGGTTCAACCTGGCAAGGGGATTGTAAAAATTCCCTGGAGTGCTTTCAGGAGCGCGACTTTTTCCAAAGCCACCGAAGCAGGGCCTTCATACGAAAGTTTTGTTGCCCCGAAGCAAATATCAGGCACCGTTTATTTATTAGATTCAAAAGAGCTTTCGGGGAAATTAGTCTATGATGTGGATGAGGCCATTGATATGGAGACACTCGAGGGCAACGACAACGAAATTGAGTATACTATTCCGTTCCGCAACATCAAAAGCATTAAGCCCAAAAACAACGACTACTCCATGGTAGAACTAAAGACAGGGGAAACCCTGCTGCTGGGCGACAGGCGCGATGTAAGCTACGCCAACGATGGAATTCTTATCTTCACCAAAGGAAAAAAAGATCCGGTGCACGTGCGCTGGAGAAACATCGATCAAATAATTTTCGACTGACGTGCTTAAGCGATACGCACTCGTTGCCACCCTCCTCCTGATCTTCGCGGCTGGCATCGCCTATTTTGAAATTCAGTTCCAACCCACGGTCCTCATCTACTTTACGCTTGCCTGGGTAGCCGTGGTGGTACTTTTGATCTGGATTGGCAACCGGCTCATCACCAAACTCCTCAACCGGTACCTCTCCTGGCTTGCCTTTGGAAATATCCGGTTCTTCGTTCATTTGTTTTGTGGAATCGTCTACTCGCTTCTAGTTATCAATGGAACCTATGCCGTCCTGAAGTACTCACTGACGGAAGATCCGCCTTCTACAAGTCAGTTGATTGTTATGAATGCGTATGGGGCAATTCTATTCATCCCGATTTTCTCTATTTATTTCAGTCTCCATTTCTTACACAGCTGGAGAAAATCAGAAGTGGAGTCGGAGAAATTCCAGAAAGAAAGTGTTCGTTCGCAGCTGGAGCAGTTGAAGAGTCATCTCGATCCGCATTTTCTTTTCAACAACCTCAATATCCTGGCATCACTTATCACGGTAGATCCAAAAAAATCGGCTGCCTTCCTGGATAAGTTTGCCGAAGTCTACCGGCTGCTTTTACGTTCGAAAACAGAGGACCTCATTTCGCTTCGGGAGGAATTGGATTTCGTGGAGTCGTATTGTTTCCTGTTGCAAACCCGTTTCGAAGAATCGATTCAGTTTACGATTGATATTCCGGCTTCATTGCACCAGTTGTTAATGCCGCCTCTTACCCTACAGATGCTTATTGAAAACGCAATCAAACACACCGCCATCACGGAGAAGAAACCGCTTCATGTTAAAATCTTCAGCGCCCGTGAGAAAACCCTCACGGTTTCAAACAACTTGAACGAACGCCTGTCTCCCGATGGAAATCATTCCGGGAGCGGCCTTGAAAATATTCGCATGCGATATGGTTATTTTACATCTGAAACCATAGATGTTGTAAAGACCATGGACGACTTCAGCGTGACTATTCCCTTACTCGAAACCGCATGACCATTCTCATTTTCGAAGATGAAACGCTTGCCGCGGAAAAACTGAAACAGACTTTGCTGGAAATTGATCCGTCTTTTGAGATCGTTGCCACCTTGAAGTCGGTGGAGTCGGCTATCGAGTGGCTTTTGCAGAATAAGGCACCGGATTTGATCATCTCTGACATCAAACTACTGGACGGATTATCTTTCGAAATTTTCCAACAGGTAAAAACAGATGTGCCTGTCATTTTCACCACCGCCTACGATCAGTATGCGATCAAGGCATTTGAAGTGAACAGCATTGATTATTTGTTGAAGCCCGTTCAAAAAGAGAAACTTGCCGGCAGCCTCCAGAAACTACAAAGCCAGCGAGGTGCCAAAGCGCCCATTTCTTACGATGAAGTATGGAAGCTGTTGCGCTCGGGTCAGCCCGAATACAAATCGCGCTTCATGATCAGGATCGGGCAGCGCATTATGGCGGTGCCGGTGGAAAAAATCGCTTACTTCATCAGCGAAAGCAAGCTGACCTACATCGTTACGCAAGACAACCATCGCTACCCGTTTGATCTGACGCTTGATGAAATCGATCAGCAAATCAATCCTAAATCTTTCTTTAAGATCAACCGGCAGTTCATCATCAGTTTCGGTTCTATTGCTGAGATCCATCCTTACTTCAAGGGCCGTATTAAGCTGAAATTGACTCCCGACCAACCGGACGAGATCATAGTGAGTTCCGAGACCACTCCGGAGTTCAAGAAATGGCTCGATCAGTGATCAGCTTGAGGATCGTTTAATCCCGGTTCGGCCCCCAGCCGTTCCGCTCCATCCGCAAACCATTATATAGCACCGCTGTCTTCCTCATTTTTGCGTTGAGCTACAACAAAAAACCCGCACTAAATGAAAAAGACCAATACTTTACTGACCCTATGCCTGGCCCTGGCCACCATCTCGGTGACTGCCCAGGATGAGGCATTTATCTACGGAAAGATCTACATGAGCGACAACCGCTCGTACGAAGGCCCCATTCGCTGGGGAAAAGAAGAAGTGCTTTGGACCGATGTATTCAATGCTTCCAAAATAGAAAACAAAAACCTCCGCTACCTCTCGAATGACGAAAGAGATGCACTCGACAGGAATCGCCGGTGGAACGGAGAATTTACGAGCATCTCGCCATTGCGCTGGATTGGCATCGGAACAAATCGCGACCGCTACTACGAATCTGAATATGATTACAAGCACCAGTTCGGCTGCCAGTTCGGTGAAATTAAAACGATGCGCCTCTTGAGCAGAAAAAGAGTGGAGGTTGAACTTCAAAGCGGACTAATTGTAGAAGTGGATGGAAACGGCTACAACGATATTGGCACCGATTTAAAAATAATGGACAAAGAACTGGGTGAAATGTCGATCGACTGGGACCGGATTGATAAAGTTGAATTTAAGAGCACGCCTTCCAAGATCGCGCAGAAATTTGGAGAACCCCTTTATGGAACTGTTGAATCATTCAAAGGAACTTTTACCGGCTTCATTCAGTGGGATCACGATGAACGCGTGAACAGCGACAAACTGGATGGCGACTCGGAAGACGGAAAAGTACACATCATGTTCGAAAACATAGCCACCATTGAGGGCCATATGAGCCGCAGCAAAGTGGTGTTGAAATCCGGAAGAGAACTGGAACTGCGTGGCTCCAACGATGTGAACGGTGACAACCGCGGCATCATCATCACAGACGAAACTGGAATGATCGTAGATGTTTCGTGGGATGAGTTCAGCAAACTAACATTGAAGTCACCTCCGGCATCCGGAGTAAAATACGAGAACTTCAAGTCGCAGAAAGAGCTGAGCGCTACTGTCAAGACTTCAGATGGAAAATCATTGTCAGGCAAAGTGATCCTCGATCTCGATGAGCAATACAACTTTGAATTATTTCAGGGAAAATCGGATGGAGTAGAATACATAATTCCATTAAGAAATATTAAACAGATTTTGGTGCAGCGCGGAAGAGAGGCGGACGTGGTCCTCAACAATGGAAAAAAATTAACACTGAGTAATTCGCAGGATGTGGGTGAAATGAATCATGGCCTGCTGGTATTCACGGACGACAAGAACCCGGTGTACGTTGCCTGGGAAAATGTACAGGAGATACAACTGAAATAGAGCCGCATGCTGTTTCGGTTAGAGGCTGCCTCAAAAGGGCAGCCTCTGCTATTATGGGATTTCGAGAATCCACCAGGCAATTGAGGTACCTGCCTCAGCCATTAAGTCAATTGACTCAGTCTTTGGTGAGCTTGACCATAGTCGTTAACCTAAGAAACAAAGAAGAAAGCCGCCAGAAAAAACATACGACCCCTCCGGGGTCGAACAGATTCCATGATGCTTATCTATAAACATTTGACCCTTCCAGGGCATGCAAAAGATTCTGATTTAGAGCAGCAATCCCAGAGGGATTGAATGTTTATAGAGAAATAAACCAAAGAGACCATTTCGACCCCAGCGGGGTCGTATGTTGCCGAACGAGGTAAAGCATTTGCAGCAAATCGTAATCTTTTAAGTTAACACAATGGTGAGCTTGCCTCAGCCATTAGGTCAATTGACTCAGTCTTCGGAGAGCTTGATCCAACCATTAAGGCAACTGACTCAGCCTCCGGGAGCTTGCCTCAACTACTGAGGCAACTGACTCAGCCTTCGGGGAGCTTGACCCAACCATTGAGGCAACTGACTCAGCCTCCGGGAGCTTGCCTCAACCACTGAGGCAACTGACTCAGCCTTCGGGGAGCTTGACCCAATCACCGAGGCAATTGAGTTAGCCTCCGGGAGCTTGCCTCAACCACTGAGGCAACTGACTCAGCCTTCGGGGAGCTTGACCCAATCACTGAAGCAATTGACTTAGCCTTCGAGGCGGTTGACCCAACCATTGAGGCAATTGACTCAGTCATTGAGGCGGTTGACTTAGCCAATAAGGCAAGGTCAAAAACCGTCAAAAAAAGCTAAAAATCAACTTTTATACCCCTTTTGGAGGCTAGCGCACCACAATCTTAGTAGCTGTAAACCTGGACTTCTCTCCGATCATCCTGAAAATATAGAGTCCAGGCTTCAACGATTCTGTTCCCGGCAATTCAAGAAGGGTTTCACCGGTAATGAATGAGTTGGTTTGGTTTACAATCACACGCCCATTGACGTCATAAAGGACCATGTTTATTTTTTGCTCCTCTACCAGCCTGACGGCTACGTTGATTGTTTTGTTTACCGACTCCCAAACGTTATAGGAGTTTTCAGTAGCTTCTTTGCTCACTTCGGTCACCTGGCCTGGATTCGTTGGTGGCGGATTGCTAGCAGCGCCAATGTATTCCAGTGTAACGATGCCCGCTGCAGGAATAGAATAGGCAAGTGAAAGAACTCCATTGGCAGAAGTAGACCGGGTGACGCCATCAAGAATTTTTTGAGAACCAACCGCGACCGTCACTTTGTAATCGCTGCTCTTGCTCAGGTCGGCAATAATATCGTGATGCTTTCCTGTGGTGACGTTGTACGTCAACGTGCCCTGCCCCAGGTTTCCCTGCTTCGCAAAAACACCAACCCACGTGGAGTCCGCTATTTGAACGGAGCCAATTTCTGTGGTGCCATTGTTCAGGTAGGCGGAAGTACTCATGGCCGTCTGGCTCTTGGCGGTCGCCTCAAACGCATAGAAGAAATTATCTTCCAGCGCTCCTGATTTGGTCACCTTGTAACTCCGGTAAGCAGGCACCGGATCTGACGATGTGGTAATCGGTGCGATCACAGCAGCAGGATCTGCCGACAGAAGTGATTTCACAAACAGCGCACTATTCGTGCCCGCAACGGTGTAGGTGTCTCCATTTTTTACAGGCGTTACCGGGAAATTCAGATTGAATATTTTTTTGACGTTGGCATTTTTCGTTTTGGTCTTATCATGAACCATGAAAAACCCGGGACGGATATATAATACCTGGCGCACAGCCGCAGCTACAGAATTGTTCGTTCCAATATTCGACTGGTAGGCTGAAGTGTAATCCGCTTCGCTAAATACAAAACCAGCAGCTGGTTCATACTTGGTGATCTTCACATTTTCTGTTCCCCAACTGCCCTGGCCGGGCGGGTAAACCGAAATGTTGCCAGCTCCACGATCATCAAACATAACCGTGTTGTTGAATTCTGTTGCGAGGTCATTATACTGACCGCTGTTGATCAGCAAATAGTCGGCACCTTTTTGAATGGCAATATGTCCTGCGTCTGCATCCTGGTGATCGATAAAAATTTCTCCGGCAGAGAAACTCATCCACACAGCGTTTACATCCCATCCGGATCGAGCATACACCGGTCCGGATACTTTAGCCAGGTACGACAATGGAAAATCCGTCTTGTAGTTCTTGGTAGCACCAACGGGCTTGGGAGTAAAATTGACATCTGTAAGATACTGCCTGGCATAAGGCGCCATGGTATTATTTGGCAGGTAAGTAAGATACGTGCTGATCATCCCACTCATGATGTATGTAGTGTTCGACCAGTCTCCCTCATCACTAAAAGTTGTCAGATCAGGTTTGGTACCATGGATTGTAGCACGAATCATATTATCAGTCCATTCGGTCTGGGCGAGATAATCGGTGCCGGTCACGTCTTTATATAAAGACATCAGCGTGATGATATCTGAAAATGTGGCTTCGGTATACTGACCCTGGGGGCCAAATCCTCCGGGCAGATGCAAATTGAGGTTCTTTAATATCCGGTCCTTCAAATATCCTGTAACTGCCGTCTTATATTTTGCCGATGATGGATTGGCTCCGTCAGTTCCGTAGGCCGTGTACATCGTACCGGACGCCAGCCCTTCAATGAAATAATTTCCGAGCGTGCCATCATTTTCATAACCGTATTGGTTGTACCATTCGATCTGTGAATTAAGGATGTTTACAAACTCCGTCTTCAGTGCAGGAGTGAGCCCCGCATAATTATAGAGCAAGTCTATTCCGTAAGCGAGTGCCGGATTGAATGTTCGCATCTGGTACCCAGGCCCATCGGGCTGAACCGCAGACAGCCCTCCCATATTATTTCCGGTTTGATTGTATTGAGCATCGATCATCCGCACAAACACTGCCTGTGTTGCAGCAGGTGCAGTCGTGAAAGTGATATTCGTTCCGGAGATTGTAAACTGCGTGTTGGCAACCTTGGTAGATGTTCCTTTGGGTTGTGTGATGTAGTAATTAGCATTCGCAGCAGGATGAGTTGCTCCTGTCCATGTTAAAATAAATGTGTCAGAGCCATCACGATACAAAAACTGGTAAGTAGCCGGAGCATAATCAGCTCCTCCTGTTGCAGTGTTACTGATTTTGAGGAGTGGCTCAAAGTCATCCAGCTGAATTTTATTGGTGGTATATTTTTTTGTGATGGTATTCATCGGAGAAAAGAGCGCCTGTACTTGTGTGCCCGCCAGTGGAGTTCCGGGAAGAGGAAAAGTTTTCGTAGCTCCATCTCCAAAACCTATGAACTGGTAGCCATCGTAATAATTTCCACCGGCATCTGTCGGTCCGCCATAGTTATGATGATGTGCCATGACCTTCATCAGCGCCAGGGCTTTCTTTGCATACTTGTCGGCCGTGGTGGGATCGGACTGAAGCACGACCTGGTAAGCCGTTGCATAATTCACAAGCGCGTCTTTCCAATCGAAGCCGGCATAACCCGGGTCGATAATAGTGTTAAGATTTGTGTTACAGAAGTTCTTGATACTGGTCCATTCCGCACTATTCGCTTTCAGGGCATTGAGCCTGCTTGTGCTAATAAGTATGGGATGTGTTTGTCCGAAAGCCGAAGCGGCAAACAAAAAAAATACGAATGAAAAAATGGTAAGCTTTTGGGTTAACTGGCCCTTCGTTTTTAAGATCAAGAACATAGGTTTGAATTATACAGTTTTAGGTTATACGATACGAAGTTAATTTTCACGCAAAGACGCCATGCGAAATACATTTTTCTTTGCGGCTTGGTGTCTTTGCGCGACTTTTTATTTAATAATGAGTTTCTCTTTCAATTCTTCCTTGGGTTTGGGCAATCGTCCGTTCCGTTTGTGCATCCACTTTTACTGAAGCAGTCAATTTGAATTTGACTTTCTTCTTTAAAAAAGAAGCGTCAATAGTTTGCACAAACGAGTCCCAGTTGCGGGTGATTTCGGTTTGTGCGGCAGCGATTAAAGTATTTCCAACAACAACTACGACAAGAACAAAATATTTTAACATGGTTCTATTTGATAATAATCGTTTCTTTCAATTCCTCCTGGACTTTGGGCAATCTTTTCTCGATCATCCGGATTTGCCCCAAGTGGCTTGACTGGTGTTCGACCATGTGAAACCAGCTGAAAAAAGTATTGGAGCTACTGCCTGGTTTTATTTCCATCAGCCATTCGTCATTGCGTTTGCGCAATTCTTCGATCGTCTTTTTTCTTACTTCATGAAGTTGGTCGAGGTAGTAAGAAATATCCTTTCCTTTGAATTTTTCGCGCGCTTTCTCACCGAGGTCGAGCGCATCCTGCCATTTTTCTTTTTCAGCATCATTGAAACCGCGGTTCTCAAACGTGTAAACCTGATAGTAGGCTTCGGCAGCAGCCAGGTGCATGACGAGGGCACCTATGGAGTTTGCGTTTTCATCAAACAAGTGATCTACATTCTTCGGATTGATATTCCTCACTTGCGCTTCTACACGAGCTGTCATGTTGTTCAACATGGTCACCAGTGTACCGATCTGTGGAGTGAATCCTTTCACCGGGCCAATGATATACGTGGTATCCCGTTGCACATCTTTTCCCTCCACCAGGAGAGCAGCTTTGCCATGCACGTGATCTGTGGTCGTTGAAAATGTAAAGCCTTTCACTTTCGCGGGAGAAGAAATGCCGCGGCCTTCGGCCCAATCCGGAACGAGATACCCGGTGATGGGTGTTTCAAAATCTCCATTTTTCAGGATCGCCTTTTGAAGCACGCCTTTATCATTCTCTACAAACAATTCAAAATTGTCGAAGTAAAATTTGCCATTGCTTTTGCAAAAGCCTCCAACGTTGATCTTGTTAGAAGTCTCATCGAGCGTGCCTTCAATCGAATATGTTTTCCATTCGTTGGAAGTCACAGCTTCATCTTCTTTCGGTGTGTACCCGATAAAACGAGTGGCGCCACCCTTATTCTCAACATTCACCCAGATATCAAATTCATTTGACGCTGTCTTTGCATCAACTTTCATTGAAACGGATACTTTAAATTTTACTTTCTTTTTCAGGAATGAAGCGTCAACAGATTGCTGGAATCCGATCCAGTCGCGTGTGACTTCATTTTGTGCGCTGCAGATTAAAGCACTACAAAAAAAGACAAAGAAGATAATGGGTCTGAACATAATTGGGTTGTTTGTGTTTAAGAATCGCTTGACAGTCTCACGCTTTTTACGTCATTAAAAACGCAATGGCTTGCCACGGTTTTCCATTCTCAAAAATATCTCAGACCGAATCGAAGGGATGGTAATCAGGTGTCAATAACTGATACTTTTGATTCAATCTGGCGTTCGCGCTTTTATCACGTTGATCGCCAGTCTTTTTTCATTACATTAGGTTCCTTAAAAATATTTTATGGATCAACCCAAACAATTCATTCGCTTGTCATCCCTTCTCATCGTAGCGGCCCTTTTACTGCACAGCTGCGACATGAAGAAGGAGGGCTCTTCCAGCGCTTTTAAAGTTCCGATAGAGTACTACAAACTCAAGAACGGACTTAAAGTGGCGCTCTCGCAAGACAAGACCGCTCCCACAGTGGCAGTGGCTGTCTACTATAATATAGGCTTTCGCATCGAGCCCAAAGACCGTACGGGCTTCGCCCATTTATTTGAACACATGATGTTTCAGGGTTCACAAAACCTGGGCAAGATGGAGTTCATTAAACTGGTGCAGTCCAATGGCGGTATCCTGAACGGCTCCACGCGTTTTGATTTCACCAACTATTTTGAAGTGATGCCCGCGCACAAACTGGAGACTGCATTGTGGGCTGAAGGCGATCGCATGAAAGGACTGGCCATTACACAAGACAACCTTACCAACCAGCAAGGGGTGGTGAAGAATGAAGTGAAAGTAAATGTGCTCAACCAGCCGTATGGCGGATTTCCCTGGCTCGACATGCCACAGTACGCCAACGAAAACTGGTTCAATGCGCACAACTTCTATGGCGATCTGAAAGACCTCGACTCGGCCAAGCTCGAAGATGTGAACAAGTTCTTCAAGACTTTCTACGCTCCTAACAACGCGTCACTGTCGGTGGTTGGTGATTTTGAAATTGAAGATGCAAAAAAATGGATCGAAAAATATTTCGGTGAAATTGCTGCCTCTGAACTTCCTGCCAAGCCAGACATCTCCGAGCCTCGCCAGGAAAAAGAAAAACGATTCACTAAAGAAGATAAGCTCGCTGAAAAACCAGCTATTGCCTTTGCTTACAAAATGCCCGAACGCAATTCACCAGAATATTATGCCATGGGCCTCATCGACCAGATGCTGGTGCAAGGACAGGACAGTAAGTTATTTCAATCGCTCGTGCAGGGAAAAGGATATGCCAGCAGTGTGAATGGTGGCATCAACTACCTGGGCAATATGTACAATTACAGCGGTCCGATGGTGTGGATGGCCGACCTGATCTACGACAATACCGTTTCTCCTGATTCCATTCTTATGCAAGTCGACAAAGCTGTTGCCGAATTGCAAGCCGGTGTCACGCAGGAAGACCTCAACCTTGCTGTTGTAAAGATCCGGTCACGTTTGTATGATGATCTTGGCGGATTTTTCGGAATCGGTCGTGCAGACATGCTCGCCTGCTTCGCTTTGTTTGATGACGACCCAAGCCGCATCAACACGCTGGAAGACGAATTCAAAAAGATAACACCCGAACTTATTCAGAAGACAGCCCAGGAATACCTGAGGCCAACCAACCGCACAATATTAATTGTTGATCCGAAAGCAAAAGCACAATAATTACAGACAAATGAAAAAGATATTTTCAATTCTCCTGGTCAGCGTCATCGCGCTACAGGCATTGGCACAAAAGCAAACTCCACCGGCCGGAGGTGCGCCTAAAGATTTTAAGCTGCCGGTAAAAAATGTGAAAAAGCTTCCGAACGGATTGACTTCAACATTGGTTCCGTACGGAGCACTACCCAAAGCGGATATCCAGCTGATTATCAAAACCGGCAACGTTCACGAAGGTGCCAATGAAACCTGGTTGGCAGACCTCACCTGCTTGCTGATGAAAGAAGGAACTGCTTCGATGAACTTCAAAGCTATTTCTAAAAAAGTAGCAGGCATGGGTGGCGACATTAACATCAATGCCGGTGTTGACAACCTGACTATCTCGGGAGCAGTACTTTCGGAATTTGCACCTGATCTCATCAAGCTCATTGCTGATGTTGTGATCAACCCTGCCTTCCCGGCAAGTGAACTGGAGCGCCTGAAGTCAGACCTGAAGCGTCAGCTCACCGTGCAGAAAGCGGTGCCACAATCACAGGCCACAGAAAAATTCTTCCAGACGATTTATAAAGACCATCCTTACGGTAGATACTATCCTACCGAGGCCATGCTCAACAGCTACAACCTGGATATGGTGAAAGGTTTTTATACAAAAAACTTTGGAGCGAAACGTTCGGTTATTTATGTAGCCGGAAAATTTGATGAGGCTGCCACCAACAAAGCCATCGAAGAAGCTTTTGGGAAATGGATTGAAGGTCCTGAAGTGAGCTATCCTCCCGCGGTGCAAACACGCACCAACGAGATTGCCGTGATCGACCGCAAAGGTGCGCCTCAGACCACCGTACTTCTCGGCACTCCTACATTGACACCGAAAGACAAAGATGTGGTAGCGTTGCAAGTGACAAACTCACTGCTCGGTGGTTCATTCGGATCGCGTATCACGAGCAATATTCGTGAAAACAAAGGATACACTTATTCTCCTTTCAGCACCGTGCAAAACCGCAAAGGTGTATCGGTGTGGTACGAACAAGCTGACGTAACCAGCGAGCACACGGGCGAGTCGTTGCAGGAGATCGCCAAAGAGATCAAGCGTCTCCAGACAGAACCTCCCTCAAAAGAAGAACTGGAAGGTATCCAGAAATACCTTGCCGGAACTTTTGTATTGCAGAACTCCAACTCGGGCGGGATTATCGGGCAGCTGAATTTTCTTGACCTTCATGGTCTTGACGACAGCTACCTGACCGACCGTGTTAAAAATATTTATGCGGTGACACCTGAGAAGGTCTCCCAGATGACCAAAGATTACTTCAAGTACGAAGACATGACTTTGGTGCTCGTGGGCGACAAGAAGCTGCTCGAAAAGCAAATCAAACTGCATGAGGCTGCAAAGAAGCTCAAGTAGACTGCACTGAAATTATCGAAATGAAAGCCGGGTTAATCGCCCGGCTTTTTTATTTTTGTAGAATGAAGAATTCGAGAATCATCCTGGTGCTGCTTGCTGTCGCATTCACTCACGCGGCCTTTTCACAGAAGCTGAAAATGTACAAAACATTCGGAGGTGTGATTTTCGAAATAAACGACTCACTCCAGCTTAGCGTGAAACAAACAGCCACACTGATGTTTGAAAATAAGCAGGCTTACAATGAATTTAAAAAATCACGAACTACGTCAACCGTTTCTGCCATCATGGGTTTTACAGGTGCCGCTACCATGGCAATTCCGGTGGTTACACTTGCTTTTGGTGAGAGTTCTGACTGGGCTCTGGCAGGGGGTGGCGCTGCACTGATTGTAGGGTCTATTTTCGTAAACCGTGCATCGAAAGCGCGTGCACTCTATGCTGTAGACTTGTACAATGAAGGATTGACCAAGAAATCTTCACGCATTCAGCCGCAGTTTCACTTCTACGGAACCGGTGCCAGCCTCGTGATCAAGTTTTAGGATTACTCTGCGACTTTCGCGCCTTTGCGTGAAACCATCTATCGCCCGAACGGATTCAACGCGTTCAGCGCTCTCTTTCCTCCGCCCATCTTGTTCATGGTCTTCATCATCTTGCGCATATCTTCAAATTGTTTCAGCAACTGGTTCACTTGCTGAACAGAAGTGCCGCTGCCTTTGGCCAGACGATTCTTACGGCTGCTGTTAATGATATCCGGGTTCTCGCGTTCTTTTAATGTCATTGAGCGTATGATCGCTTCAACCGGTTTGAATGCGTTCTCATCAAAGTCAACGTTTTTCATGGCCTTGCCTACACCGGGAATCATGCTCAGCATGTCTTTCATGTTGCCCATCTTTTTCACCTGCTCCAATTGTGAAAGGAAGTCGTTGAAGTCGAATTGGTTTTTGCGCATTTTGGCGTTGAGCCTCCGCGCCTCGTCTTCATCGAATGTCTGTTGTGCTTTCTCTACCAAACTCACCACGTCACCCATGCCGAGAATACGGCCCGCCATACGATCGGGATAGAACCGGTCGATCGCTTCCATCTTCTCGCCCGAGCTGATAAACTTGATTGGCTTCTCTACTACCCGGCGGATAGAAAGGGCAGCACCACCGCGTGTATCGCCATCGAGTTTGGTAAGGACAACGCCATCAAAATTCAAACGATCATTGAATGCCTTGGCAGTATTCACTGCATCCTGACCCGTCATTGAGTCAACCACGAACAAAGTCTCGGAAGGCTTCAGTGTTTCTTTCAGCTTCGCGATCTCGTTCATCATCTCTTCATCAACTGCCAAACGGCCGGCTGTATCGACAATCACTACGCGATGATTATTTTTCTTCGCATGCTCGATCGCGGCTTTCGCGATTTTTACCGCGTCTTTATTTTCAGGCTCAGCATAGACCTCCACATCTATTTGAGAACCCAATACTTTCAATTGCTCAATAGCAGCGGGACGATAAATATCGCAGGCTGTCAAAAGCACACTGCGGCCCTGACGTTTCAAATAGTTAGCCAGCTTGCCGGAGAAAGTAGTTTTACCAGAACCTTGTAAACCTGCAATCAAAATGATGGCCGGGTTGCCTTCAATATTAATTTCTTCGCCCTGCCCGCCCATGAGCATGGTCAGCTCATCGTTGGTGACCTTGGTAAGCAACTGCCCCGGGCTGATAGCGGTGAGCACATTCAGGCCCATGGCTTTCGTCTTGATCTCGTCCGTTACTTCTTTGGCGACTTTATAGTTTACGTCTGCATCGATTAGCGCCTTGCGGATTTCCTTGATGGTAGAGGCTACGTTGATTTCGGTGATCCGACCCTGTCCTTTCAGCGTCTGAAAGGCTTTTTCCAGCTTTAAACTTAAACTATCGAACATGTCTTATGATTTTCTCGATTTATAGATTTTTCACGATTTGCTTCAAATTGAAGCCCCACTAATGCCCTGGCAAAGAGGGGCGACAAAGTTAACATTTTTTGAAAAGATGAGGTTCGTTTTTTGCCTCCAAACTTGATAAGCAATATCATTTATCCGGGGTAGAATTTTAATCAAGATGAAATACTCTAATTGCATTGTCCACTCACGGAAGAACCTGAGCGCTTACTCCTTCTATTCGCTATCTTGTATTTCATAAACCTACCCTATGAAAACTCAACGCAGAAAATTCCTGGGACAACTATTGAGCGCTTCGGTTGCGGGAATCGCATTACCATCGTTGGCTGAAGGTTCATCTTTCCCTCAGTGGACAGGAGAAGACGATGAAGCCTACTGGGAAGGGATCAAAAAACTGTTTGCTCCTGCCGACAACCTCATCATGATGAATGCGGCAAACCTGTGCCCCAGTCCAACAGTTGTAAATGAACGTGTGGTTGAGTTTACAAAAGCCATGGGTAAGGATGTCTCATTTCAATACCGTGCCCGATTTGCAGAATTAAGAAAGAAATCGATAACACAACTCGCGCAGTTTGCCGGAGCAGATGCTACCGAAATCGGAATCACCCGGAATACCAGCGAAAGCAATTGCACGATCGTACACGGCCTGGACCTGAAACCTGGAGATGAAGTCATCATTTGGGATCAGAACCATCCGTCTAACAAAGAGGTGTGGATGAACCAGGCAAAGCGATCAGGTTTTTCAGTTATTAAAGTAAGTATGCCTGTCCAGCCTTCTTCTACTGCCGAGTTAGTAAGTGTTTTTTCCAAAGCAATCACGGCCAATACGAAACTTATCTCCTTCTCACATATTTCCAACCTAAGTGGAATTGCATTGCCGGCTTTTGAAATCTGCCAGCTGGCGAAGGCAAAAGGGATCATGACGCTGGTAGATGGGGCGCAATCGCTCGGGGCAGTTGATATCAATCTCCACGCGATGGGCTGCACATTTTTTACGGCCAGCACGCACAAGTGGCTGATGGGCCCTTTTGAAAACGGAATGATCTATGTCAGCAAAGATTCATTCAATAAAATATGGCCAAACATCATTGGGGCCGGATGGAAAGAAGCACAGAGTGTTGATGAGCAGTTTTGCATATTGGGTCAGCGCAACGAGCCGTCACCGGCAGCGATCCCTGACACGATCGGTTTCCACCAGGCCATCGGTACCCAACGAATTCAAAAAAGAATTGTGCAACTTAATACTTACCTGAAGAAAAAAATCCAGGAGTTCATTCCAAAAGCTACGTTCGTCACTCCCCTTTCACCGGAGCTCAGCGCAGGCATAGTCATTATCAATCTGCCCGGGAAAGAAATTCGTGAAGTAGCAGACAAACTCTACCACACGTATGGCGTAGCTGCGGCACCGGCGGGTGGCATACGACTGTCACCTCATATTTATAATACGATGAAAGACATTGACCATACGGTGAAAAGTCTTGCGGCCATCGCAAATGCCTGAGTGATGCTTGTTCTGAGTAGTGAGCAGATTGAAAAGTTACTTTCACTTCAACAGATCATGGATGCTGTTGAAGATTCCATGAGAGCATACGAGGACAAATCCGTCCTCATTCCCAAGCGAATGCACCTGGACAATGGAAAAAATACTTTGTTATGTATGCCTTCGTGGGGAAAAGATTTCTTTGGAACAAAGCTCGTTGCTGTTGCTCCTGAGAATGCAAATAAAAACCTGCCCGTCACCAATGGCGCAATGATACTGAATGACAGTATCACCGGAATGCCACTCGCTTTGATCAACGCCTCAAAGCTCACAGCACTTCGCACCGGGGCCGTAGGTGCAATCGGAATAAAATACCTGACACCGGAGAATGAGACTTCGATTGGTTTGATTGGTTGTGGAGTTCAGGGGATTCACCAGATTCTTTTCGCCTGTGCAGTCAGGCCTATCAAAAAGGTCTTTTACCTGAACCGCCCGACTACAAAAATTGATGAGATGACTTCCTTCGTAAAGCGCCATCACGCTGACGTGACATTACTTCCTTGCAACTCACCTGAAGAGCTGCTCGAAAAGGCCAATATTATCATTGCGGCCACCACCTCCCCTACGCCTGTCTTGCCGAATGAAAAAACGTTGCTAAAAAACAAGCATTTCATCAGTATCGGTTCGTATAAGCCAGGCATGCAGGAGCTTCCGGACGCTGTATATCAACTGGCTGGTGAGCTTTGCATTGATTCTGATTTCGCGCGCCAGGAAGTTGGTGATATTATCAATCCTCTGAAGCTTGGATTTATTGCAGAGGAGAATGTCTACACAATTGGCACTTTGGTAAACAGAAAAAGAAAGTTGAATGTGAACGAAACCACCGTCTTTAAATCGGCAGGCATGGCGCTATTCGACCTATACGTAGCCGGGGCAATGTACCGCGAAGCGATCAGAAAAAATCTCGGAACCGAAGTCGCTTTCTAATTCTACGAAGTATAGATTGCTATATAATTATACTATCTTAATCGCGGTTTTTATTGGCTTTAACCTAGGATGCCTATTCTTCCTTTAGAATTCATTGTACAAGCGATACCTGATTTGGTATTCCGCTTCAACCGTAAGGGAGATTTTCTCCACTATTACGTTACTCGAAATAGATTGCTGGCAGTACCTGCCGACCAGATCATCGGCAAGAATCTCCGTGATCTTTTTGATCAGGAAATTGTCGAGGGTGCACTTCAGTGTATTAACGAAGCATTGGAAAAGAGAACAGAGACCAGTTTTGAATATTCACTCAACCTGAATAACTCACTCCATTTTTTCGAAGCGCGCATGGTTCCTGTACAGAACCTGGAAGTCATCTCTTTTATTCGCGATGTTACTGACCGGCACTTGTTACAGGTACAAAACAATGAGCTGATCAAAATCAATAGTGAACTGGATAGTTTCGTCTACCATGCGTCTCATGACTTGCGTGCACCGTTAAGCTCAATACTCGGATTGGTGGAAATAGGTTTACGAACGGGCAACCCGGAAGAAATGAGATCATGCCTTACGATGATAAAAGAGCGGGTGCAGACACAAGATGCCGTTATCCATGAAATTATTGACTATGCCCGCAACCTGCGTACCGATGTGAAGAAAGAAAAACTCAATCTGAAATTCCTGGTGTTTGAAGTCATTGACACGCTCCTCTTTAACGAGGGCGCTGAGAAGATTGATTTCCAGATTGATATTGCGGATGATTTTGAAATCCTTTCTGATAAAGTGAGGCTCAACATTATTTTATCTAACCTCATTTCCAATTCAATCAAATACCACGACTATGCTCGTGGCAATCCTTTCGTTAAAGTTGATGTGATGCAATCTGATTCTAAAATATCCATTGGCGTGGAAGACAACGGCCAAGGAATCCATTCAGATCATCACGATAAAATATTCGACATGTTTTACCGTGCTTCAGAAAAATCGAAAGGCTCCGGGCTGGGCCTGTTCATTGTAAAAGATACCGTGGAAAAATTGGGTGGCGTTGTGGAATGTAGCTCCCGCTACAATGAAGGCACACGATTTACTTTTTCGATTTAATCCAGCAGAACCGTTGCTCCCATCCGCTCATTAGCCCACGCCTGCGCCCTGTCCATTGAATTAAAAACTTCCACCGGTTCGATAATTTCGGTAGTATCCATGAGTTTTAGAAAAGTCATCAATACAAGCCGCTGTATCAAGCCTGGCATAACATAAGCAGTACCCAAAAGATAAGGTTTGATTTTATCTCGTTTCGCCTTTATCCAGGTTGCCACCATGAAGCGATGCTCGGCTGTCGGAGGTTTCGTGCCCGACACGTCAAAGACAGCTATAAATTTTTCTTTCCGTTCAAAATAGGTATTCAGTTTTTCGAGATAGATCAATGTCTGCTCTTTATCTGCCGGTTCTGAAGGATGAGTGACGATAAGCAAGGGCCATTTGCTATCATCAAAAAGGATTGGTTCTTTTAAAGCCATTTGCCTGCAAATTACAAACGTCTGGGGGTGATTCACTTCACATAATATGGTGAGTTCCGACCCTCAAATTTCTTATCTTGTCTAACCTTTAAACCTATGCGAAAAATCTTTTACCTCGTGCTTTCATTGATCTCGTTTGCAGCAACGGCCCAAACATTTGATGTGCTGATCAAAAACGGAAAAATCATCGATGGCTCCGGCAACCCGTGGTTTTATGGCGACATCGGAATCAGTGGCGGAAAAATCATATCCATCTCAAAATTGAACAATGCGACTGCAAAAAAAATAATCGATGCCAAAGGTTTGGCCGTGATGCCCGGCTTTATTGATGTTCACACACACCTCGAAGGAGGAGAAAACATAGCTCCCACGGCTGACAATTTTATTTATGACGGAGTCACGTCAGTGGTTACGGGAAACTGTGGGGGCTCGGCACCCAATATTAAAACGTATTTCAGGAGACTGGATTCAATTCATATGTCTATCAATGTAGCGTCATTGATTGGTCACAATACCGTGCGCAGAGCGATAATGGGCGATCTTCAACGTGACCCTACTTCGCAAGAACAACAAAAAATGGAGCAGCTTGTGGAGAAAGCAATGCAGGAAGGTGCCGTGGGTTTGTCGACAGGATTGATTTATGTGCCGGGCACGTATTCGAAAACAGCAGAAGTCATAGGGCTCGCTAAAGCAGCCTCCGCTTATAATGGTGTTTACGCCTCTCACATCCGGGATGAAGGAGACGAAGTTTTTGACGCTATCAATGAAGCGATCAACATCGGGCGTGAAGGAAAAATGCCGGTGGAAATTTCTCATTTCAAAGTAACCTACAAACCCAACTTTGGACGCTCTGTAAAAACACTGGAGCTGGTGGAAAACGCGCGCAAGGAAGGAATTGATGTGACGGTAGACCAGTACCCATACATCGCCAGCAGCACAACGCTCGATGCTACCGTTCCAACCTGGGCATTTGGTGGTGGCCGGGATTCATTGAAGTGGAGGCTCAAGAATCAGGCTACGCGAAAAAAAATTAAAGAAGAAATTCTTATCAATCTGAGAAAGAAAGACCTGAATAGTTTTTCTTATGCGGTGGTCTCACGCTATCCTCCAGACTCAACGTACAACGGGAAAAATATTTCAGAGATCAATTTGCTGAAAGGACGCAAAGCCAACCCTTCTGACGAAGCCGAGACGATCATGGAAATGGTGGCGGCTGCAGGCCGTACTCAAATGGTATTTTTCAGCATGGAAGAAGGAGACCTCGTCCGAATTATGCAATACCCATTTAATATGATTGCCTCGGATGCAGGAATCGCCAAATTCGGGTCCGGAGTTCCACACCCGCGGGCGTATGGCACCAACGCGCGTGTGCTTGGCAAATACGTTAAACAAAAGACCATCCACCTTGAGGAAGCTGTGAGGAGAATGACATCGCTGCCCGCCCAAAAATTTCAACTGCGAGATCGCGGACTATTACGTGAAGGAATGGCAGCAGACATCCTCGTGGTCGACACGGAGGAAGTCACAGACCTTGCCACTTTTACTCAGCCTCATGCCTACTCCAAAGGTTTCAAATATGTCTTAGTAAATGGCGAGCTGGTTGTTGAAGACAGCAGGCATACCGGAAAGAGAAGCGGGAAAGTGTTGACGGGGCCCGGAACGGGAAAAATCAAGTGAGTTGGGTTACGAAACAGGGTTTGAGGAATCAATTTTATCACGATTTGAATCCGCTGTCATAGTTTCCAGTCCGCGACCAGCCTTACTTGCATTCACAAACAAATCTAAACCTAACTGTTATGAGTTCTCCTCTCACCGAGAAACCGGTCAGCGCAAAATTTTTTGAGCGATTTATCTTCTGCTATTGGATACTATACATTTTCCCTTACGGCTTCGAATACATTTATGCCCTGAATACAAATGACCTTTCCTTCTGGACCCCAATTGTTCCCTGGTTCGGAAAAACGTTCTTAGGCTGGACTTTTAATCTGGAGAATCTGGCAAAAGGATTTGACTCAAAATATGACTTTGCACGGTTTATCCTGTGCGCTTTGATTTCCATCCTTGCTGCTATCGTTTGGGTCTTCATCGATTCAAAATATAAACTCAAATACCAGAAACTGGGAACGCTCACCATGACAATCTTGAGATATCATGTGGGCTTCACCATGATTCTCTATGGTTTGTCTAAAGTGTTCCTGCTCCAGTTTGGTCAGATGGGTGTGGACAGTCTCGAATTGACCTTTGGAGAAGTTAGTCCGATGAGCCTTTTGTGGACATTCATGAGTTACTCGAAATTCTACTCGATCATAACGGGACTTATTGAAGTTGTCGGAGGTGTCCTTCTCCTTTTCCGTGTCTCAACTTTTCTTGGGGCAATTATCAGTTTCGCTGCTATGGTCAACGTTGTGCTTATAGACATCGGTTATGACGTGACTGTAAAAATGTTTGCGATTCATCTGCTGTTAATGACCATCGTCTTGCTGAAAGATGATATCCGGAGGATGTTTGATTTTTTTGTTCTCAACAAGGCTACCGAGCCAAACCATTACACCCCGCTGTTTGCCAATAAGAAAATCGCATATGCCATCAAGTACCCAATGATCTTTTTATTCGTTTTCACAACAGTTAAAATGCTGGGAGAACGAATCGACTTCCTGTATAAGAAGACCAACATCAGTATTCGCAAACTCTATACTGTTGAGGATTTTGTGGTCAACGGTGACACTATTCCTCCGCTGCAAACGGATGTCAACCGTTGGAAGAGTTTCTCTATTGGCGGGTACTCGTACGCTCCTGAAATGCTTACCATTAAAAATATGAGCAACGCCAAAACACAGTATAATTATAAGGCTGATACTGTCAAAAAGACTTTGGTATTTTATCCTGCTGCCGACTCAACAGACAAATATTACATGACTTACAGTCGGATCAATCAGTCCGTAGTCTTTAAAGGCCTTCACAAAAAGGATTCTATTGTCGTCAAGACCAAGCCTACAGCGCCCAATGAATACCGACTGACACGAAGAGGGGTTCGCTGGGTAAGGGATTTGTAGGAGAAGTCAGCACAATTTGCTTCTCCTTGCGAAGGGAATCATTTACCTTCGATTTTGTGATAAGCAGACCTTGAGCGACTTCAGTTCCATACTAAACAACATTAAGCAGCACGTAACCCTTACATCTGCGGAAGAATCTGAGTTCATTTCCATCTTACGGACCACCCGGATCAAAAAACGACAGTTCCTGGATCAGCCTGGCTTTGTCAGCGGATATAGAAATTATATTGTGAAGGGCGCCTTCCGTTCATTCTTTCTCGATAAAGACGGAAAAGACCACACTATACAGATTGCCATTGACGATTGGTTCGTCAGCGATTTTCATAGCTACATTACCCAAACTCCGGCAACACTTCATGTGGAAGCACTGGAAGACTCGATCATACTACAGATGAAGTATGAGGACATTGAGGGCCTGTGTGCCAAATGTCACCACCTGAGCGAATATTTCCGAATCACCACAGAACTGGCATTTGCACACTCCAGAAAACGTGCGCTGTCCGCTCTCAGTAAGACAGCGGAAGAGCGCTATCTTGAATTTTTAGAAAGGTATCCAGGCATCGTCAATCGGGTTCCTCAGAAAATTGTGGCTTCTTACCTTGGTATCTCAGCTGAGTTCCTCAGCAAAATACGCGCGAACCTCTCCCAGAAATCTTGAACTGGTTCAAGACTATTTCCTAAGGCAGTTCATTTTTAAAGGCCTGCGTGCTGTAGACTTTTGTGTCGTCATTTTAACACAAAAGGAATTATTAAAACAAAATCACTATGAAAAAAGCAATTATTCCAATGCTGGTTTCTTCCAGCATTATCAGTGCGCAAGCACAAACAACCTGGGGTTATGATCAATCACATGCAAAGGTCGGGTTCTCTATTTCGCATTTCGGCATCTCCGAAACGGAAGGGAAGTTCACCAAATTTGATGGTACAGTGCTTTCCGACAAGGCAGACTTCTCTGACGCGCAAATCGATTTCACGATTGACGTCAGCAGCATCAACACAGAGGACGCTCAACGCGACACCCATTTGAAATCGCCCGACTTCTTTGATGCCGTCAAATACCCTAGTATCACATTCAAAGGAAAGTCGTTGAAGTCCACGGGAAAGAACAAGTATAAACTCACAGGCGATTTAATGATGCATGGAGTAACAAAATCAATCGAGCTGGATGTTATTTACAAAGGCACGGTAGTCGATCCATTTAAGAATACAAAGGCCGGATTTAAAATCACCGGAGTGCTGGACCGTACACAGTTTGGCCTTAGCTGGAATGGGAAATTATCAACCGGAAATCTGCTTGTTGGCAATGAAGTTACACTCGATATCAATATCGAATTGATTAAAAAATAGTAATGCCCGGTAGTCTCAGAAAGAGGGGTTTCACACTCCTCTTTCATCTTTTCACAATCGACCATTTACAATTTTGTCAATAACATTCTCTTGCGTATTCGGGCTTACCGGAATCCGGTTGCCGGAAACATGAAGTGCATCCCCATCAATCCTTTCTATTTTATCACGATTGACAATGTATGATTTGTGTACACGGACGAATTGGTGTGCCGGCAAATCACCTTCGATTTTATTCGTCAAAACTCAAAGCGCAAAGGCTAACAAGCGTTCTAGTGTGTTCTTCTGCCTACTGCATCAAATCTACCAGTCTTTGAATTAAATGACTTAATCCGGGCGCGCTGGCAAGACTAGTTTTGCACGATCATTTATTCAATAAATACTGAAGTTAACTATGAAAGTAAAACGTTTGTTATTCTGGGCATTTATCTCCACTGCATTAGGTGCAGCGTCTGTATTTCTCTTTTCATGCAGTAAAGAAAGTCCTCCGGTTCCGGCTGTAGCTTCTTTCTCACCTACACATGCACTGCCCGGTGAAACCATTACTGTCACCGGAACCAATTTACTTGGCGGAGGTACTCCAGGCACTACAAACTATTCATTCAAGATCAACGGAATAGCTGCAAATATTCAGCAGGCAAGTACGGCTACAGAGCTTAAGTTTACAGTTCCTTCCGGAAGCAGTACAGGAAAAATCACACTTGAAAAAACATCGGATGGTTCTGTGATCTACACAAGCGCTGATGACCTCGAAATTCTTCTCGACATTCCGCGCACTGGGCTGATAGCATTTTATCCATTCAACGGAAATGCAAATGACGTAAGCGGAAATAATCTGAATGGTACATTGGGTGCGGGTATCGCAGCGCCTGTCTTAGGGACAGATCGCTTCGGCAAAAGCAATCAGACATACAACTTCGATGGCGCAGACGATTATATCACAATGGGCAATCCTGCCAAGCTGCAGATCAATGATGCTATTACCGTTTCAGCATGGATTCGTGTAGAGAATTTCAAAATCAAAGCTCAGCCTTTCCTGTCGAAGCTATATTACAATGCGCAGCAGTATCCGTTTCGCATAGGCTTGAACATCGCCCAGGACATCTATGCTTTTAACGGGACACCCCATTTCTCTTTTGAATATTTCTCAGGAAACAGCCGGATGTCAAATCAAATCAACAACGATGCTCCATTAGGTCAAAATACATGGACGCATTTTGTTCTCGTACTCGATCACGGCAATACGAAGTTTTATAAAAATGGTGCCTTGATTAACAATTCAGGGTATGGAGGCGACATTTTCTCGTATGGCACTCAGCTTGGCGATTTGATTGTCGGCTATGGCGAAGTGACTGGTTTGTCAGGGCCGTTTTCTTACTTCAATGGAAGTGTGGATGATATCGCGATCTACAACCGGTTGCTTACTGCGGACGAAGCGATGCAGCTCTATCAGCAAACGGTGTCAAAATATTAGAATTCGAAAAGAAGAGAAAGGCCTCTGGAAAATCTTCCAGGGGCTTTTTTTATTCTACAAGAATCTTGAAATGCCAAACATCTGTGCCACTTTGAAAAACCAATACATAGATTCCTGTAGCCAGGCCCTCCAGTGAAATGAAAAGATTATTCCTGGAATCGTCTTCAACCCCCGGCAGCTTCACCATTTGGCCAAGAGAATTGTAGATCGCGAGTTTTCTGTCGCGATTAAGTAGTTCGTTAGGAATGTAGAGTATTACCTTCTTCTTTGCCGGGTTCGGATAAAGACTGAATCCAGCTACAGGTTCCGTGGCGCTGATAATATTTTGCGTGAACTTGTACCAATTAAGGTTGAATTCTGGCTGCACCACTTTGACGCGAAGTCTTGATGGTCCTGCAGTCAAATTAATTTTTGCAGTAGCACTCGTCCATTTTTGCCAGCCTCCCGTAACCGGGACGGTAACATCTGCTGCATTCAATACTGTTCCGGTGTCATCCAATTGTTGTACTTCAATAACACCGCCGGTACTGTTACTGGCACAGCGTACCTCCAGGATGTAAGAGTCTGTTTTGCTGACACGAACATTATAGTCCATATAGTCACCTGAGCTCGTGTAGCCCATATCAAGCCCGCCACCGGCATCGCTGCAAGCTTCAGAGGCCAATCCGTAATTCACTATGAAATTTTCGGATTGAATCGTTCCGGGTATTGGCAAATGCAAAGGCAAATTATTTTTGACTGGCAAGTCTGTGAACAGACTCAATAAAGATCCATCAGACGATTTGACGCCAGTACCGGAGTAACTCACAGTGATTGTGTCGGCATCGGTAATTGGTTGCGACAGGTCAAAAGACACCTGGTATCCGTTGGCTCCACTGGCAACGAGATTCTTGATAGAGACTAATGTCTTGTTCACCTTACAAGTCCAACCGGTAGCAGTGAGTGTAGAAGAGTTCAAGCCCTTATTGAAATTGACAATTATCTTTTCTGTGCTGAGATATGTTTGCGCGTCCAGCGGCTTCAGTGAAATATCACTTGCCTTTTTACCGTATGAAAAAGTCATGGCTGCCAGGTTCATCCCTCCTGTCTCGATAACCGCTTTTATTTTCTGCGTTCCCTTAGGGATAATCACATCATGAAATGTGAATGTGCCCCATTGGCCACCCGTAGAAGGAAGAACGTTGGTTGCCACGGTTTGGTCGTTTACTGTGATCCTTAATTTCGACTGACCAGACCCTGCCGCATAACTCACAGCAATTTCATATCCTGAGAGTGAATCCACTTGCGAAGTATATTGCATCCATTCACCATCCTGTGTCCATCCGACATCGTAGCCGTTGCCTTGCGCATTCGGCACTGTTGTTTTTTCGATGTCCACTCCATCGTTGCGGTAACTGTTGCCCTGGTTCCATGAGGTAGTAACTCCACTCGATACATGATAGTCAGCCACATCATTGTCCATATAAGCATACCCGTTACCGCCAAGATCAAAGTCAGTGAAGTAAATCTTACCCGGTATTATATTCTTTGCAAATGGAATGGTGTTATTTGTTCCCTGTTGCCGGAACATCGCATCAATCACATCCTTGTGATAAACCGCATTTTTAACTTTCAGGTTATCGGCCTGCTTCATCAGGGCGTTAGTAGCAAAATCTACTGCCGGTTTCGTCCCCCCCGTTTGCCAATAAGTAAGCAATGTCCGGTAGTCAGGTTCTTCTTTCGCAGTAAACGGACCAACAATTGAACTAATCTTCTTCAACGGCCACCATGCCCAGCCAATGTTGTTGCTTTCAGAAAGTTTGATGGCATCCTTGAACCATTGATTGGAGTTCTCTCCTGATTCACCTAGCCAAAGAGGCAAGTTGAATTTGTCACGAAGGTTAAGACTATTTTGTATTCCCGTTATATCATTGTTCGACCAGTACTTGTGAAAACTGATGACCTGGTTATCATCCCACTTGTAGAACCCGGTGTAATTATTTGCCCAGCAATTTCCCTCGACAAAAATAATGTGCCTGTTATCTACTGTCCGAATAGCTCCGGTGATGTCAGCATACAGTTGCCATAGAGCTGAGTTGTTTGTCTCATCACATCCATTCTGATTTAGTCCCGCAGTAAAGTTCCAGTTCGGTTCGTTGATCAGATCATAGCCGCCCACCCATGGTTCATTCACATATCGCTGTGCAAGTTTCTTCCACAACGCAATTGTCTTGGCACGATTGTCAGCACTCTCCCAAAGGGAGGGTTTTGTGTTATCGTAATCTGAAATGGCCGCATCTTTGCCTTGTCCGCCAGGAGCTGCATGTAAATCGAGGATCACATATATTTTATTTGCTCCGCACCATTTGATCAAACTGTCAGTTAAGGCGAAGCCTGTATCAAGCCATGTATTGGCTCCAGGTGTTGGCTCACTTTGAATGGGCAACGTGAAAAGATTGTAGTGCATTGGCAATCGTACCGAGTTAAATCCCCAGCGTGCTAAGGAGTCGATGTCCTGACGTGTGCAGTGATTGGTCAGCCATGCCGTGTAGAATTGATCTGTTGCAACGGGTCCGATCAGATTCTGAATCCGCGCCCTGATCTCGCGTTGTGTATTGGCGAAGCTTGCTGTTTCAAGCATGTATCCTTCCTGTAGCATCCATCCGCCAAGCCCCATGCCCCGCAAAAGCACTTCATTGTTTTTGTCGTCAACGATTTTCTTTCCGCTGACTTTCAAAAATTGAGCACACAACGGAAATGCCGTTAAAGTCAGAAGAAAAGAAATTATAAAAATGAGTTTAATGAAACGCATACAATAAAATTTATCTACCACACATAAGTACCTACTGCTCCTGTTTGCAATTCTGTTTTGAACATCTTGTATTTATAAGAAACAGAAAATGCTTTATTTGAATCATTGTCGTTGACAACAATCAATACTTTCTTTCCCTGCGGTGTTATGTAGGTTACATTGTGAAGCTCGCCAATGATACCGCTTGAGACGCGAACTGAACCCAGCGGTACAAACTTAGAAGCATGTGCAATAATGTAATAGGAAACATTTCTTGAAACTGCGCCTGTCTTACTGTCGATTGTAATTGCTCCTCGGCAAAGATTGCATCCACCATCGTCTGTATGCGGATTAAAATTTTCATCCGCGGCCAGGTTCCACTCCAAAACATTGCGTGACCAATTGCGTGGAGCGCCAACAACCAGGTTCTTCACATGCCATCGCAAATCACCTGCGAAGTCGCCCTTACCGCTTGTCCATTGCTCCGTGAAATAAAGACTCCGGTCCGGGTGCGCCTCGTGTACCTTGCTCATTGCGCTGATCTCGCCCAGGTAGAGGTGAAATGCTGATCCGTCTATGAATTCTTTTGCTTTAGGATCATTCAAGATGGAAATCGGGTAGTCAGGATGATCACAGTTATGATCATAGACAACAATCTTTGTTTTTAACTGTGCATTGCGAAAAGCGGGGCCTAGAAAAGATTTAACAAAGTCCAATTGTTCTGAACTCGTCATGGTCATGCTGGGAGTATTGCCGGGATGTTCAGGTTCATTTTGCACCGTTATCGCGTCAATAGTAATTCCTTCCTTCGCCATCTCCTGGATGTACCTTACAAAGTACTGAGCATAGACCTTATAGTATTCCGGCTTCAGTTTTCCCCCCTTAACAGCATTGTTGGTTTTCATCCAAACCGGAGCCGACCAGGGGCTGGCCATAATTTTAATTTCAGGATTGAGCTTAATTATTTCTTTCAATACCGGAATCAAATTCGTCCGATCTGCATCCAGATTAAATTTTTTAAGATCAGGGTCCGATTGCCCAGCGGGAAGATCGTCATAAGAAAAAACGTGGTCGTCCAGATCGGAGGCTCCTAAACTAACTCTCAAATAACTGATCCCAATTCCATTTCCGGCTGTTAGAAATAATTCCTTGAGCAAGGTCGCCCGGTCGTTCGCATTTAGTTTCTGATTGATGAGTTGGGCACTTCCACCTGTTAAACAATAGCCAAAACCATCCATGGTTTGATAGCGAGTCGCTGTATCAATAGTAATGGTAGGATTTTGCTCCGCTGTGGAAAACCCAAGTGACGAATGTTGAAGTAGACTCGCCTGGTCGCCTGTTGTTACCCAAACATCTACATCCGTGCCTGTATTCACCTGCTCCTGTTTTTTTGATGAAGTTCCACAACCACACAGCAGGGAGGAGATGACAAAGCAAGTTAGGAGTAGCCGCATTTTATAAATATTATTTTTATTGAATAATACAGGTCACAATCGAATGCGGTCGCGCCTCCATTGTAAGTGCTTTGTTTTGTATCCACAAATAATAGGTCATCCGCTTTGAAGTCGGATTCATCACGACTGCTGCAAGACTTCCATCGGGATTGACAAACGCAGTTGACAAAAGTGGTGTTCTGCTTGATGTTGTCTGGACTCGTTTCGCTCCCGGCTTGATGAACTTCGAAAAGTGACCTATATAATAGTATGAGTTCGTGTACAAGAGTTCACCCGTTTGAACAACAGCATGAATGGGAGCCATGCAAAAATTCTTGACATGGTTAGGTCCGCCTGTTTCATCCAGAAGAATGTTCCAGTCTGTCCATGCTACAGTGCCGTTATTGAAGTCATTAATCATTGATCGCCCATATCGCTCACCCAAACTCCAATCATTGATTTTTTTCATTGTAAAAGGAGAAAGGCAGCCTTCCGTAAAAATCAGATTTTGATCAGGGAACGTTTCATGGACATTTTTTACGTTGACAAACATCTGGTCACCTCCGCTCCAGTCTTCGTACCAGTGAAATCCCATGCCCCAGATATATTTAGTTGCTGCCGGATCGCTGAAGATTGTTTGTGCCCGTTGATACATCAGGTCACGATTGTGATCCCATACAATCAGTTTTTTATCCCCCAGGCCAGTCCGCTTCAATGTGGGTCCGAGAAAATTCTTTACGAAATCACGCTCTTCTTCTGCTGTATAAATACAACTCTCCCATTTCTGATTGGCCATGGGTTCGTTTTGTACCGTTAATCCCCATACGGGCACTCCATCAGCTTCGTAGGCATGAATGAATTTGGAATAATAGTTTGCCCAGCTTTGATAGTACTCCGATTTCAGTTTGCCTCCATGCAGCATATCATTATTGCTTTTCATCCAGGCAGGTGGACTCCATGGGCTCACATATAATGCCAGTTGACCGGATGCAGCTTTCATCACTTTTTTAATTAGCGGGATCTTGAATTGTTGATCATGCGATATCTCGAAAGACTTCAATGACGAATCTCCTTCATTCACATACGTGTAAGACCCACTGCTGAAGTCACAACTATTGATGTTTGTGCGGGCTAGTGTATAACCAATCCCTGATTGAGTATTGTAGTAAGCGTTGAGTAGTTCTTCCTGCTTTTGTGTTGGCAATTTTGCAAATGTCTCTGCTGAAGCATCCGTAATCGCACCGCCAATACCCATGAATGTCTGAAAACTGTGCGATGGATCAACTAAAATGTATGCCTTTTTTTCCTCGGGTTGGCCATGATCCTGAAATGAGATCGTGTCATTTCGCGTAATACGAAATTGAGTGGAATCTGCCGTAACATAGATCACTGCTTTTTTTCCGTCCAGGACGAATGAGGTCTTTTGTTCATTAAGCTCTTTCTGTGTACACGAAAGCACCGAAAGTACTCCGAGAAAAAGGATTGGTCGAGTCATGAATTTTAGATTGTCAGTCAGCAATACTTTCGCTTTTATTTATTGATCATTTTCGTTTACTAATTCAAAAGATCCAGACAGCCGAATGTCTCTTGAAGAGGATCCGATCATGACGTCAAAATCTCCGGGTTCTGCCACCCACTCCATTTGTTGATTGTAAAAGGAGAGTTTCTCTTTGTCGATTGAAAATCTTACAGTCGTTGATTCGCCAGTCCTTAATTTAACTTTTCGAAAATCTTTGAGTTCCTTCACCGGTCGCGCGATTGATCCGACTTTGTCACGTAGATATAGTTGCACAACTTCTTCGCCGTCATATTTACCGGTATTCGTGATTGTCGCTGTTATTTCGATCGATCCAGCCGCGGTCATTTTTTTATCATTTAATTGCAGGTTGCTGTAAGTAAACGATGTATAGCTAAGTCCGTAACCGAATTCATATTTCGGGTAAATAGAAAGATCGAGGTAAGAGGAGTTGTAAATATGATTGTTGTCATTGTGAGCCGGCCGACCTGTATTGAAGTGACTATACATGATCGGAATCTGACCGACACTTCTCGGAAATGTCATCGCCAGTTTCGCGGAAGGATTGTAGTCACCAAAGATTACATCAGCAATGGCGTTGCCAGCTTCACTCCCCAGCCACCAGGTATATAAAATTGCGTTAGCATAGTCAGCTGTATAATCAAAAACCAAAGGTCTGCCTGCATTGATCAGCACGATGATAGGTTTACCCGTAGCAACTAATTCCTTCAGCAATTCCTCCTGAACACCGGGAATGTTGATATTGCTTCGACTTTTTGCTTCACCGCTCATATTCCGGGTCTCGCCAATACTCAGGATAACAACCTCTGATTTTTTTGCTATGCTGACTGCTTCCGCAAATCCATCTTTATTATTGCCGGTGATATCGCAACCTTTGGCGTATAGCAGTTGTACATCCTTGCTCACTTTATTTCTCAGTCCATCCCACTGCGACACTATGAATGTTGAATCCATTCCAGGTACTTCCACATCCCAAAAACCTTTGTTCTGTTTTACCGCTTTGATGAGCGGGCCAATGACCGCTATCGACTTCACTGATTTTGACAGCGGTAATAAATTATTCTGATTCTTCAGTAAGACAATACTTTTCGATGCGACTTCACGTGCAGCTTTTATGTGATCGGAATTTGTTAGTGCTTTTTGCTCACGCTCATTGTTAAAAAAACGATACGGGTCTTTGAAAAGCCCGAGTTCAAATTTCTTTTGCAACACCCTCCGCACAGCGTCATCAATCACTGTGATTGAAATTTTTTTATCCTTAACCAATTGCGCGAGGTTGTTTTTGTAGCACCGACTCTCCATGTCCATATCACAACCGGCTGAGATCGAGGCAAGCGTTGCTTCATATTCATTTTTCACGTTACCGTGCGCGATCATCTCACGAACAGCTCCCCAGTCGCTGACTACAAATCCTGAAAATTTCCATTTGCCTTTCAAAATGTCTTGTTGTAAATATTTGTTAGCGGTTGACGGAACGCCATTGATGTCGTTAAAGGAAGTCATGAATGTAGCTGCTCCTGCATCAAGCGCTGCCTTGAACGGAGGCAGATATACTTCCCGCAACAAGCGATCGCTCATGTCCACAGAATTATAATCGCGACCTCCGATGGCAGCGCCATAGGCAGCAAAATGTTTAGCACAAGCCATCACCGAATTCAAGTCGCCTAATTTATTTCCTTGAAAACCTTTGACACGCGCGATCGCAATTTTAGATCCGAGATACGTATCCTCCCCTGCACCTTCCATTACTCTTCCCCACCGGGGATCACGAGAAATGTCAACCATTGGAGCGAAAGTCCAATGAATTCCTCCAGCGCTTGCTTCCGTTGCCGCAACCCTAGCTGACAACTGAATGGCTTCCATATCCCAACTGCATGCCTCAGCGAGCGGAACCGGAAATGTAGTTTTGTAACCATGAATCACATCCTGCCCGAATAACAACGGAATTTTCATACGTGCCTGCATGGCGAGTTTTTGCCAGCTTCGGTTTCGCTCCACGCCCATGCTATTGATGAGCGAGCCAATCTGGCCTCTCTGAACCTGCCCTGCTTTGTCGGTATCAACAGTGACTGGGCCAGTGGCTTTCCGGTCATCATTGTACTGATTGAGCTGACCCACTTTTTCTTCCAGAGTCATCAGCGTCAAAATGGAATCTACTTTTTCGGGAATTGATTTTTGTTGAGCGATTCCCTTTGGCAGGATGGTAGCAATCAGGGATAACGCCAGCAGGAGCGTTCGGTAGGATATGACGCGCGATGTATTCATTAAATTAATCAGCAAATTGACTTATTGGAAAACTCTTACATAGTCGACAAACATGCGCTGCGGAAAAACTGTTGTGTCGTCCGGAGGTCCTGGCCAATTTCCTCCTACAGCTACATTAAAAATTAAAAATTCCTCTGCATTGAAAGGCCAGTTAGTCGCACCAGAATCGGTTGGTGTTACAGTAACAAGAAGTACATCATCGACATAACATTGAATCAAGTCTTGTTTCCAAACGAGACTGTAAACATGAAACGCTTTTGAGAAATCGGAAGATGATAGATTATAGTCAGCGCCTTTGTTTGCTTCGCCTCCGCTTGTTGCTTTCCAGTGCATCGTGCTCCTGACCCGACTGGGGTAAGTGCCGATCAATTCCATGATGTCAATTTCACCACACCCCGGCCAGCCCGCTGTAGTAATGTTTGTTCCCAACATCCATAAGGCAGGCCACATCCCCTTGCTTACCGGGAGTTTTGCGCGAATGTCAATCCTTCCAAATTTGAATGTCTTTTTGTTTTGTGTAGTGAGTCGCGATGAAGAATAATTGAATCCGCTGATCGGTTCTTTCCTTGCTTCAATCACCAGGTTGCCGTTGGACAGGAAAACATTTTTAGGACTTGATGTGTAATATTCCAATTCATTATTGCCCCAGCCTCCGCTGCCATTACCAGTCTCCTGGTTCCAGAAATTCAGATTCAATGCTGATCCTGAAAATTCATCACTCCATACAAGTGTGTAGTTCGGATAAGTTGCTGGTGTGGAATAACCTGTGTTATCTGTTGGGAGGTAAGTGCCATTTTCCGTGACCAAAGTTCCCTTCGCTACGCTTGTTCCAAGTGTACACGACTTAGGATTTGACAACACTACTGTGAATTGAAGATTCGATTGTCGCAGATCAGAAGGGTCTCCTTTGATCTGCACATCGATAAAGGCTTGGTTCTGTTTTGCCGGAATAGTTAACGTTCCGGAGGCACTAACAAAATCTTTTGATGCGACTGCTGTTCCATCGGTCACAACGTAATCGACCGAGATATCATTGCTGGCAGCCTTATCCAGGGAAATATAGAATCGCATCGGTTGATCACTGGTGCTACGATTCTGTATAACATCCTGGATACTGACAACAGGAACTACCGGAGTAGAGCCACCATTGGATGGGCTGCATCCGCACAGGATCATTGCGATCCATGAAAAACAGGTATTAAAGAAGAGGTAAAACATAATTTTGAAGGATAATGGTGATTGAGAAAAATGCATAATCAGAACTAACTTTTTTATCCTACGAAAATAACTGTCTTACCTCTTCTATTTAGATTTTAAAATGATTTGAATGTAAATGTCCACCAGCCTCCGCCAAAATTGGCGCCAAGGACCAGAACATCGCCACCCGAATTTTGAGTCATCGAAAGGATGTCATACGTGATTGCACTGACCGGGCCACTTGATATTTCTCCTTTCTCAGTCACTTTCTGCAAACCCATATGTGCACCAAGACCAATCAGTTTTAGCTGACCAAGTTTGTTAATTCCTCCTCCGGGAATAACAGAAAATTTAAATGTTCCCGATCCCCACGGCTTTTGTGTTGTTGTGAAGTTGCTTTCAGGCTGGCACGAGCTGGTGTTATCTCCCATGTATCCATCGCCAAAAAAATCACCATGGCTATTGTATACAAAAGTTCCTGCTGCGTTGAATGTGAACTTGTATTCATCATCGAACTCACAAGCTCTTGCACTCACATCTCCTGCTCCGTTGCTCCACCATGAACCGTCATTTGGATTGGGTCCAACCTGGTATGCACCTGCAGCTGGCATCAACTTCCATGTTTTCACAGTACATGAAGCAATAAAGCCAAGTGCTTTAGTTGGATCACACGCGCTGGGATCTGCTTGGGTAGTGGTCACCATTTGCTTGGTCGAATCCACCCCACCCTGGCCAAATGCACGCATCTTCACTTCATAAGTTCCAGGGAATGTGAAGTTAAGTTTGATGGTATCACCTTTGAGGTCAGAAAATCCAAGATTGATTCCTGGAATTGCCCAATACGCAATGTTTGGTCCTGCTGATTTGTTTACGAGGACAACTGAATAACCGTTACTTCCTACGGTGCTTGCAAAATCAGCCTTAGGTGGATTGCCCAAGCTACCTCCCTGATCAGGCTGGCACGCATCCAATACTGCTGCTACTCCAAGAATGAGGAGCGAGCTAAACTTTAAAATGCTATTATATGATTTCATTTTATTAATGATGTGATTTGACATTGTCGAACTAGTACCCAGGGTTTTGCTGAAGCTTCGTGCCCTTCAATTCTCTTGCCGGTATCGGGAAGATTTCATGTTTGCCTGCAACAAATCCGCGGCTGGCAAGCATTGCTGTCGCGTCATTCCACCTAACAAGGTCAAAGAAACGATGTCCTTCGCCAGCCAATTCCAACCTCCGCTCATTCTTAATTGCACTTAATGACACCGGAACTGAAGCGAGACCTACCCTTGCTCTTACTGCATCGAGCAGCGCTTGTGCCCTTGCACCAGTAGCACCCAACGCTTCCGCTTCCATCAGGTAAGTATCTGCCAAGCGAATCACATAGCTATCCTGTTGGAAATTCAATTCAACAGCTCCTCCACCGGTAAACACGTCCTGAGGTCTGGGCATGAATTTATTCAGATAGTAGCCGAGGTCTTCATCGCCATGAACATACGCGATATCACCGGCGGTTTCGTAAGCATGCAAATCCAAAACAGTGGCAGCAAAACGAGGATCCGTTTTGATGACATCATAAAAGTCTTGAGTAAACGTGCTAAAGCTCCATCCACCGGGCATCGATGCAGGTGCAGTACTGGCACTTTTTATTTTGGAATAGTTCCGGATGCCGGCCATTACGTTAAGTGTATTTCCCATATCCTGACCTGATCCCCAAAATCCCCAATCGTTATGTGACTGATTGCTATGAACACACTCGATGATTGATTCTGAGTTAAACTTATTAGCTACTACCCACAAATCACTGAAGTTGGTCAGGAGTTTGTAACCATAAATGCTTGTACCGCCTGGCGTTCCATTCACATCAGCAAACTGCACGGCCGCTTCAGAATTTTTTCCCTCAAACAACAGGACTTTTCCCAACATTGCCTGCGCGCCACCTTTTGTCATGCGGCCGCTCTCTGTTGCAGGAACAGTACCGGGTAAGTCGGCCAGCGATTCTTTGAGATCTTTTTCAATCTGGGCATATACGCTCTCCGGTGTTGCTTGTGTGATGTTATAAATTTCAGAGGTAGAAACAGGCACAGTAAACAATGGAACATTTTTGAACATCCTAACCAGGTTGAAATAGTAGATCGCTCTCAATGTTTTTGCTTCCGCTTTGAATCTCGCCTTTTCAGCATCGCCCATCGTGACACCGTCAATCTTGGCCAGAAGAATATTGGCCCTGAAAACTCCCTGGAAATGATCGCTCCAGAAACTGCTCGCCATGTTATCAGCTGTCAGTGTGAATTTGTCAAACACGTGAATCTGAAGTCCATCCGTTGCAGAACCACCGCCTGCTACGTGATCGTCAGACCCCGCGTTCATCATGGTGGTTATGTTCTCAAAACCTCCGGTATTTTTTCTCATACCGTCATATACCGCTACGAGCGCTGAAAACGCCTGATCGCGATTGGCATAATAGTTACCGCTTAGAAATGCACCCTTGGGCGGTACATTCAAAAAACTATCCGTACAGGAAACCGATATCACTATCGTTAAGACAGCTGCGACATATGATTTCATTCTATTCAATTTCATATCCGTAATTTTTACTTGTTTAACATCCATTAAAATTTCACCTGAACTCCAAATAAAAATGATCTTGCCTGAGGGTATCTTGCTTTATCGATACTGAAAACACTACCTCCGATTTCAGGATCATATCCGCTATACTTTGTGAACGTGAACAGGTTTTCGGCAGTGATGTATGCTCTGAATTTGCTTATGCCCATTTTGCTCAGCATTTTGTTCGCGGGAATCGTATAACCGAGTTGAACAATTTTAAAACGCATGTAGTCTCCCTTCTCGAGATAGAATTCTGACATGTTGCTGAAATTCCTGTTGGGATCGTTTTTGTCAAGACGTGGGAAACTGTTCGAAGTACCAGGACCAGTCCAGCGATTCAAAACTTTGGTGGAGAAATTGGCCTGATCGATATCCAACCTTCTGAGTCCCTGGAAAATTTTATTTCCACCGGCTCCGTTGGCAAAAATCATCAAGTCAAAATTCTTGTATGCAAAATTTAACGTGACACCGAAAGTGTATTTGGGAATACTACTGCCTAACGTTGTGCGATCTAAATCATCCGTTGTTATTTTACCGTCATTGTTAACATCCACCCATTTGAAGTCACCCGGTTTTGCATTTGGCTGCATCAACTCGCCTTTGTTATTAACGTAGTTGCTGATTTGCTCCTGGGTTTGGAATATACCATCGGTTTTGAAACCATAGAATGAATTGTAAGGCTGTCCTACCTGGATTCGCGTTACCGTTCCCATTCCCTGGAAAGAAGCATCACCTACAACATAATTGACATCAGACGCTACGTAGGTCACTTCGTTTTTCAACGTAGCTCCATTGGCTGATGCAGAGAAATCAACCGGACCGATTTTACGTCTGTATTTCAATTCCAATTCAAAGCCTCTGTTTTCCATATCAGCTACGTTTCCAAGAGGGAGATCTGTCACTCCAACATATCCCGGAATGCTAACCGGGCGAAGGATACCACTTGTCTTTTTCACGAAGTAGTCGAACGTAACGCTCAGATCGCTGAACAAGCTTGTTTCAAAACCAACGTTGACCTGCTTGGTAGTTTCCCATTTGAGATCGGGGTTGTCAAGTGATTTCGCAGTGTATCCCTGAACAACGTTGCCACCAATGGTGTAGTTATATCCCGGATTTACCAGTGAGAGGTATCCGTAATCTCCGATGCCGTCATTTCCAGTGGTACCAAATCCAGCTCTTACTTTCAGGTAGCCAACTACATTATTTTCAGGCCAGAAATTTTCTCTCGAAACATTCCATCCAAATGATGCACCCGGGAAAACACCGTAGTGATGATTGGATCCAAAACGGTTACTGCCATCTCTTCTCAAAATACCTGTAATCAGATATTTCTCTTTGAAATTGTAATTCACGCGACCAAACAGGGATGACAACTTATGAACGTTGTTGGAGAGATACCCATTGGTAGTGTAGGCGCTTGCTGTATATGTTGACGAATTCGAGTAGAAACCGAAAGACGCATCTCTGTAGTTAGTTACAGGCAAGTTGAAGAGTGTAAAGCTGCTACCGCCTCCGACATTAGAAACATAAGCACCCTGGCCCGCCATAACCGTGAAATTGTGGTCGCCCAGTGTTTTTGTATACGTGATGAAGTTTTCAACATTCCAGTTTGACCTGTCGTTGGTGTTTCTCGAAAGGTGATTGATCGGCTGGTTGTTACCTCCGCCTGAGCCCAGGTAGTAGGAAGGAGTAAATCCTCCGTCACCCCAGAATGCGAGTGAACCTGAAGCAATTGATTTAATTTTTAAATCCTTGGTAATGGCTGCTTCAAGCGAAATATTTCCAACGAGATCATCAGACCATGTTCCGTTGCCCAGGCGTGTCCGTGCATAGGCTGCGGGATTCGACATCTCCTGAACACCAAGGCTGGAGATACCATACACATTTCCGTAATCGTCCTTAACCGATAATGGATTATACAAAGCAAGTTTCGCCGGATCAGTTTCGTACAATGGCGTGGTTGGATCCAGATTAACAGCAGAGCTAAGTGGTCCGCCAAATTCATTATTTGTATTGCCTATGCCTTTTGAAGTCTGGTGGGTATAGCCAATCGTCTGCGTCATTGTAAATATGTTCGCAATTTTGTGAGTCGAGTTAATCCTCACGTTGTATTTCTGGTAGCCCGAAATTTCAGGCAACACAATTCCTTCCTGATTTTGATAGCCCGCAGAGAAATAATAAGTCGATTTGTCTCCGCCACCACTCAAGCTGATCTGGTGGTTAGAACGAAACGCAGCGTTGTTGAAAATTACTTTTTGCCAATCGGTACCATTACCGAGAGCAGATGGGTTGGCATACACCAATGGTCCTCCACCGCCTACAGATCTTTCATTGATGATCGTTGCATATTGCTGTGCATTCAACAAGTCGAGTTTTCGCGCAGGCGCTGACGTTCCGAGGAAGCCATTATAGTCAACTGTAAACTTGCCTGATTTTCCTTTCTTGGTAGTAACGATAATAACCCCTGTGGCCGCACGAGTTCCATAAATTGCTGCTGAGGTTGCGTCTTTCAAAACTTCAATTGATTCAATGTCGGATTGGTTGAGGTAGCCCATGGTGGCCTGGTCAACTACGATACCATCTACAACCCAAAGCGGATTATTACCTCCACCGAAAGTAGTGATACCCCGAATTCGAATCGTTGCTGCAGAACCAGGCTGTCCGGATTCCTGTGCGATGGTTACCCCGGCAACCCTGCCTTGCAGCGCAGTGCCGATAGAACCGTTAGGAACTCTTTCAAGGTTCTCAGCGGACACTTTGGAGATCGCTCCTGTTACTACGCTTTTCTTTTGCTCGCCATAACCTACAACCACAACTTCTTCCAAAGCTGTAATGTCTGTGTTAAGACCTACTTCAATAGTAGATTGCGAACCAACAGTAACTTCGGCTTGCTTGAAACCAATGAACGAAAACATCAGGACATCACTGTCAGATGAAACGTTCAAAGTAAATTTTCCGTCCGAGTCCGTGATCGTACCCGTAGCCGTGCCTTTGATGATCACATTGACACCGGGCAGCGGGTCATTCGACTTCGCATCTTTTACAGTCCCTGAGACCGTTCGGTTTTGTGCCTGAGCCAGGCCCCATACCAGAGTGCAACAGATAATCAGGACTATTCTAAATCCTGATCTTACTTGTAGAGATTCTCGCATGTTAAATGAGTTTTTTAGATTAAGGTTTAGTTTTCATTAGGTAAATCAAATGTAACGTTCCAGAACCGTCAATCTCAACTTAATACATTGATCTTTAAGCAATTACATAAGTTAATACGCTTCGCTCACAATGTTAAAAAGGCGTAATTCAGTAAAATTTGAGGGATAATGCCGAAAAAAATGCGCATCGATTGATACGCCTCTTTTTCCGCACTCGTTTGCATAACTCACTTGTGCAAGTGTATGCAATTCAAGCTGTTACGATAAAATCACAGGTATGAAAAATATTTTCAATACAGATATAATGAGCAGAAGAACAGCGGTTTATGATTAGCCGCTTAGCTGAAAATAATGGAATCCCAACCGTCTGCGTGGTGAATTTTGCCGGTTTTGGCCTTTTCCTTCATCGCTTTTTTGATTTTAGAACTGTAAAGCCAGCATGTACTCTGGCGGATGTGCAAAATCTCAGACAACTTGTGCGATGAAATTCTTCCGTTGGATGAGTACACGAGGAAGATCATATAGAATGCTTTGTTGATCGGCAAGCGTGTGTTTTGAAGTAGCGTATTGGCTGTCACGGATTCTTCATATCCACACCTCGAACATCTCCTGCTGTAAGGGCTCCGGCCATCACCATAATTCATGTGATTGCACTTCTTACACCAAAATCCATTTTGCCATTTGATCGTAGAAATAAATTTCAAGCAACTGTCGTCATCGGGGTAGATAGCGCTGAACTCTTCGAAGTCTACTTCTTTGGAAAGTACCCGCGCTTCTTTGGCAACAGCGACATCATGCTGAAGTTGCACATTGTCGCGTGACAACAACTTATTAATCTCAGCGATCTCCTGAGCCTGGTCTTCGAGTTGCCGGTTAGCATTTTCCAACTGGTGGTTTTGTTCTTCGATCAATGCAAGGTTGCGCGTGATCTCTGCCGTTTTCAGTTGTACTTGCTCTTCCAGAATTTTATTGAGATTGTCCTTCAGACGTTGATTTTCATTGAGCTGATTGATCGTATTGATCTGCGCTTCATTTTTTTCAAGCCTCAGCAGCCTGATCTTGTCACTGATTGCAAACGAAAGCAGCAGCATTTCTATTACGAAACTGAATCCAAGACTATAGTAAGACAGTTCACCGATTGGTTTCCAATCAATATTAGCCGTCTCCACAATTTTATACATAATGGCAAGCGCCACGAATGAATAGGCTCCTACCAGAAACCTAGCTGGTGTATACTTCGTAAAAAAATAACTCCGGATACTCGCGTAATAAATGGACAAGAACGGTAACATCTCTATGAACCTGAAGTTGAACCACTGCGGGACTATCGTGAGGCTCACAATCAAAAAAGCCGTTCTGAACAGAAACACGCCAATGAAAATTTTGAAAAGCCAGTCGTTCGATTTCCTCAAGTTCAAAAGCGATGACGAGAAAATCATAGCTGCCGTAGAAGCGCAGTATAGAAAGAGATTGGGAGCATAATAATTAAATGCAGGCCACTCGGGCCACAGGTACTGAAACCCGATACCGTCTGCGCTCATTTCATACAAACCCAGGCTGACGAGATACAATATATAATAGAGGTAATGGCTTTCCCGTACCGCGATAAACATGAGCAGATTGTAAAAACTGAATACGAGGATCATTCCGTAGAAAATTCCAAAGAAAAAATATTCATCTAAAGCATAGTGCAACAGCCAGCTTTGAGAACGGAGCACAATCATCACATCTGCGCGTTGCTTTGATTTCACCCTGGCATAGTAATAGAATTCATCATCTCCGAAAGGATCAAGCTGAACGATAAAGTTTTTGTGCCAGGTAATTCGACTGTCAAAATTAAATTCATCACCGGTGACTGTTCTTTTGTATCCCCCGCTTTTCAATGGAGAATAAAATTCAAGGTGATCGATTGTCTGATCAAAAAATTCAGCTACCCACTCTTTTTTTGTGTTGCTATTATGCTTAATCCTGATTCTGAACCAATACGTTGATTTGCGGTTCTTATTCTCGGGCTTATAAAATGTATTGGAGGTGAATCTATTTTCAAATTCCCTGGACGAAATTTTTTCAATCGTAAGCTGGTCAGTCGGATCCTCGAGATACTCAATGTCACCATAGGTGAAGATGTGCTGATCAACGCTGTCTGCAATGGGCACTGCATGTTGCGCATAAGTTGAAATTGGAAAACTGACTATGAAAGCCCAAACCAGCCTGCCTAATATTTTCAGAATATCGTCCATCATCTCTACTCAAAGATATTGCTTTCGAAAAGCGATAAAAAGCAAAATGACTAGGCAATTACAAAAAGAAGTCATTTAAAGTAATGTACTTCTGTATGCAGGTATCCAAGGAAATTTTCGTCCCTAAGACACAGCGATTCGTCCCTGTCGGAAGGTGTTCTGTACAATTTTTTAAGTCTTTTGGTTAACTTGATGTCACCCCTAATTTCTTTGAAAATGTATGATCCTAAAACACACCTTTCGAGGCTCATTGGTCTTTTTAAACCCAACCAATGGCTTACTTCACTTTTGATTTTCAGCGGAGCGATTGCTTCCGCACAATCAGCCGACAGTCTGGAAACGGTATTGAAAAAAACAACTGGCCCCGCACGAATCAATCTTCAGCTCAAGATTGCTGATGCGTACTCCTCCCGGAACTGGGAAAAATCCGTGGACTATGCAAAGCAGGCCCGCGACCTTTCCAGAGAATATAAAAATGACTCTTTGCTTTTCGAATCAAGCCTCGTTCTTTCCAAGAGTTATCACGGCTTGGGTGATTATGAAAATGCACTTTCCGTTGGAAGTGACGCGTTGACGCTCGCTTTCAATGCACGGAGCAAGGCCAGTTCGCTTCACCACCTCGGAAGAATTTATGAATCGCGATCCGAATATGAAAAAGCATTGGATTTCTACCTTCAGGCAATTCCCCTTCATAAATCCATCGACAACAAGCAAGGACTGGCCAACACTTTTAATTCGATGTCTTTTGTTTATAAGGGAATGGGACAATACGAAAAAGCCATACAAATACTGCAAGAGGCTAAAGCTCTTTATGAGGCAGCGGGAAACAAAGGGCGAATTGCAGGAGTTGTTTTCAACATCGGTTTGATGACTATGGAAATGGATAAGCATGCGGAAGCCATTCCGTATTTCAGAAAATCGATGGAAGGGTTAAGTGAATCAAAAGAGCCCTATAAGTTCAGTTCATATTATAATAACCTGGCTAATTGCTATCAAAAAATGATTGACAAAAATCCCGCTCTCTACGACTCGGCACTTTATTATGGCAAAAAAAATCTGGCCATCAAAAGGCGTGTCAAAGATTATCGTGGCATCGCCAATGCAAATAATGGGCTCGCTGCCACTTACGAGCGTAACAGCGTGTACTCGAAATCGTATGCGCACGCACTGGCAGCGCTGAAGATTGCCGACAGCCTGAATCTCAAGGCAGTCAAAAAAAATGCACTGGACTACCTCGTTACAGCGGAGATTGGATTAAAGAAATTTGAAAAACTAAACGATCATTTCGTGAGCTTCTCGAAGGTGATGGAAGAACTGAACGAGGAAACCAGTTCACGCAACCTGACTGAAATGGCCACCAAATATGAAACCGCTAAAAAAGAATCCGAGAATCAGCAACTGTTGCAGGCTAACCTTCAGCAATCCCGACTCAACAGGATATTTGGTGTCAGTGGAGTACTACTGTTGCTGATGCTGATGGCACTGACTTATTTCTATCGTGGCAAGCAAAAGGCTAACGAAAAACTGGAAGCTCAAAAAAGGCAGATCGAATCTAACCTGCGTGAAAAGGAAGCGTTGCTTCGTGAAATCCATCACCGTGTGAAAAATAATCTGCAGGTGATCTCCAGTTTGCTGAACATGCAAAGCTATTACCTGGACGACCCGCGGATGATTAATGCCATTGCTGAAGGGCAGAACCGTGTGAAGGCCATGGCGCTCATACACCAAAAACTATATCAAACCGAACATCTGTCTGAAATCGATTTTCAGGAATACACCGAGCAACTGATCGGTCACCTCGCAACCGCACTAACTGAGCCCGGCAAAAATATTCGAAGTTCAGTCAATGGCTCCTCCCTCAAACTCGATATTGACACTGCAATCCCGCTGGGACTCATTCTAAACGAACTGATCACCAATGCATACAAATATGCATTCAATGGTGTTGATGAGGGAAAATTGCAAATCGATCTAAAGCAGGATGATGCCCATTATTTTCATTTGCGAATTTCTGATTCGGGTCAGGGTTTACCTGCTGGTTTCGATGAATCAAAATTAAACTCACTCGGGTTGAAGCTCGTTCATATGCTTATTGAACAACTCGATGGCTCGCTCACGATTACAAATGAGCCAGGAGCCAGTTTTTATATTCGTTTTAAAGAGACACGATTGACCGCATGAGCCAGGTAAAATTACTCATCGTTGAAGACGAGATGATCATCGCCAATGATATGAAGCTGATGCTCGAAGCCGTCGGGTATGAGGTAAGCGGTATTGCGAGAACCATTGAAAAAGCAATTGTCATTCTTACAGAGCGAAAACCCGATATCGTTCTTATCGATATCAATCTCGGGAAAGGCATGGAAGGCATTGAACTTGGGCGCCTGATGCATGAAAAATTTCATTTGCCTTTTATCTTCTGCACATCGTACTCTGACAGTCGCACCGTGGCAGAAGCAAAACAGGTTCGTCCGAACGGCTATTTGCTGAAGCCATTTACTAAAGAAGATCTTTACGTAGCAATTGAAATCGCGTTACTGAATTTTACGAACAGCACTGAATCATCCGAAGTTATTTTACAAGACAGCCTGTTTGTAAAAGAAGGAAAGATGTTTACCAAAGTCCCTTTTGAAGAAATTCTATACGTTGAACAAGACAGGAATTATGTGGAGATACACACTGCACAACGTGTGCATCCTGTGCGCAGTTCACTTAAAGATTTTATCAAGAATCTGCCGCCAAAAAAATTCTTCCAGGTGCATCGTTCATTCCTGGTAAATGTAGCCTGCATCACTGCCATCAACACCGACATCATCAAAGTAAAAGACAAAGAAATTCCAATCAGCAAGACTTTCAAAGAAGAGCTGATGAGCATGGTCCGGTTACTTTCCTAAAGGTGACCTTTCATTCGTCCCAGATTTCGTTGAGTCGATCCACACGATGATCTTGTTCATCCCAATTGCTTGCAAGGGCGAACCATGCGTGAGTACATTTCGCGCGCCCCTCGCAAGGCCCCTTCATCAACCCTAAACTCAAAATGATGAAAAGAGTAAGTTACTTTATCATGAAGGAATGGTTCCTTGTGATTATGGTCACCGTAATCATGTTAATTATTTTTCTTTTTCAGATTGTCTGAGCGCTTTCTGAAGTACGCGATACCGTCTCAAACAACCGGATTGTATTTTTAGTTTTTCATGATACTGGTTTCCATGGCTGGCATACCCAACATTCCGGCCATAGAACCATAAAAATACCTGCTGGCTTATCGCTGCATAGCTTAGTCACAACTATGTTATTTATCGCGAGACAGTTATGGCGCGCGATAAGGTTACACGACTGCTTCAATCTAAAATCATAGCATATTGACCCACCAGTCATACTACAACTCGTAGTCCATTTTCTTTCTTGTAGTTATATTTATTCTCCAATCATTCATCTCTAACCATGAAACAAATACTTGTTTGCGCTGTATTATTTCTGTTGCTTTTAAGTTCCTCCTCAGTTAAAGACCTTGTTCAGTCATATCAATTTAACCATGAGAATGTACTGGGCACTTCTTTTGAACTAAAAGTCTATGCTGCTTCAGAAGCATTGGCAGACAATGCCGAGGTAGTTGCATTAGATGAGATAGATCGCCTGGATAACATCCTCAGTACTTATAAGCCAGCGAGTGAGGTGAATTGCTGGCAAAAGAGTTATATGACCGAGGTAAAAGTGTCTGAAGAGCTACTCGAGGTATTTGCACAATTTGATTTATGGAGAGATAAAACAGCGGGCGCTTTAAACCCATCGGTTGCCGTTGCCATCAATATTTGGAATGCTGCTGCCAAAGCTCAACAGATGCCTGCGAACGAGCAACTAATTGATGCGGTCAAAAGAATTCAGCAGCCTCAATGGCTTCTCAACGAAATCGCAGGCACTGCCGTTCATCTGTCAAGAGATCCTGTTGTTCTCAGTTCATTCGTAAAAAGCTATGTTCTCAAAAAAGTAGCTGAGAAAATCATGAAAACACCTGGTATTACAGGAGCTGTGGTTAACATTGGGGGAGACATTATCGTAACCGGCGATTGTAATGAAGTCATTCGGTTGTCCAATCCTCATTCGGGTTCAGAAAATGATTTTGCCGGAGCTGCGATATTGCTACGCGAAAAATCAGTCGCAACCAGTGGCGATTACAAAAGAGGGTTTAAGATAGGCAGTCAGGTTTTTTCACACATACTGGATGCTCGCACTGCGCTGCCCGTTACCACGATTGCAAGCGCTACCGTTGTGGCACAGAATGCCGTAACGGCCGGAGCATTGGCTACAGCATTCAACATCCTCACCCCGGAAGAAAGTACCCTGCTTGCTTCCAGGTTTCCGGGTATAGAGTTTCGGATTATCACAAAGACAGGAACTTCAGTGGAAAGCAATGGCTGGGAATCGCTAATTACTCAAAGCAAGTCTTCAGCTAAAAATCAATCGATGGTCGGGAGAAAAAATAAAATTGAGGCTACCATAGAATTGGAACTTGCAAAGTTTGAAGGTCGATTCAGAAGACCTTTTGTTGCGATATGGATTGAAAACAAGAAAAAGGATCCAGTGCGCACAATTGCTGTATGGTTCAATAAACCACGCTGGCTGCCTGATTTGAAAAAATGGTTCAGCAAAAACCAGGAGTTTCGCCAGGATCAGTCAACCTTATCTTCCGTCACGAGTGCTACGCGTTCTCCGGGAAAATATACGCTCACCTGGGATGGCACAGACCAAAATGGTGAAGTAGTACCGTCTGGTAAGTACACGATTTACATAGAGGCGGCACGCGAGCATGGTACTTATCAACTTCTAAAGCAGGAAATTGATTGGAATGGAAAACCCGGTCATTTCACTCTTGAGGCTGGAACAGAAATCACATCTGCCTCCATTGATCTTCACCAAGTGACAGCCAACTAGTACGAAGATATGAATCACTATAAGCGTGAAGTAGCTACATGGATCCGGTGGCTTCACATTTATCTTTCGATGTTCAGTTTCGCAGCATTGCTATTTTTTGCAGTAACTGGCATTACGTTAAATCATACCGAATGGGTTGAAGATCAACAACAAGTTGAACAGGCTACAGGTACTTTGCCGAATTTGCCGATTGACGAAAAATCAGAATTAAGAATTGTCGAATATTTTCGCAACCGATATAAAATCACAACACCGCTTCATAATTTTTTAAATGAGAAATCGGAATGCAGTATTTCCTTCAAAGGCCCAGGATATGCTGCCGATATTTTTGTTGACGCTGAGACAGGAAAGTATAACATCACCATTACCAAATCAGGACTAGTCGCCCTTTTAAATGATCTGCACAAGGGGCGTGACTCGGGTCACACCTGGGCTTTGCTGATTGACATAAGTGCCATACTTATGATATTGGTTTCTTTGACAGGGTTCGCGATGATCTTCTTTCTCAAAAAGAAAAGACTTAGCGGCCTTCTAATAACCCTCACTGGCGCAGTCATCATCATTCTGATTTACTATGCCTTTGTCTGATGCTGTTGTGTTTAGTTTTTAGCAACCTCATTCATTTCTCAATGCATTTGTTGGGTTACTAGTAGCTGCCCGAAACGACAGGAAGCTGATCGTGAGCCATGCAAACACAAACACAGAGATACCCGCCAGTAAAAAGCGAAGAGGATTGATCACGGCTTGCAGTGTGAAGTTCTCTTCCCATCGTTGAATCAGGTACCACGTCAAAGGTGTGGCTACTACCAAAGCGATAACAATTAACCAGATAAATTCGCGTGCAATCAGGATCACGACATTTGATACGGACGCGCCCAGCACTTTGCGGATGCCAATCTCTTTCGTTCTCCGCTCCACAGCGAAAGAAGTAAGTCCCAGCAATCCGAGGCATCCGATAAAAATAGCTAGTCCGGTAAATACACCAGCTACTTTTCCCAGCTGTTGATCTGCCTTATACTGACGGTCAAAGGAAGTATCGAGAAAGGTGTAGTCGAATGGCAAATAGGGAACAAGCTCATTCCATTTTGCCTGAAGTCGATCCACGGCAGGTCTAATATCATCTCCTTCCAGATGAATAGAAATTCTCCCTACCCAGCTGGTCATGACAAAAAGAATTGGTTCAACTTTGGTATGCAATGACCGATAGTTGAAATCTTTCATCACACCGATAATCTTTCCTTTGTAACGTCCATTCACTCGTTTGCCTATGGCCTGTTCGGGTGTCCAGCCAAAATCTTTGACTGCTGTTTCATTGATCAGGTATGCAGTAGTGTCATCCGCTTTTACTTCGCGAAGAAAATCGCGGCCAGCCAAAAGTTTTATTCCATACGTGGAAAGAAAATCATGATCGACAAAATTGTAATTAATGTTCGTGGGAGACATTTTGCCATCCTTCATTTCAATTTCAGTATAAAGATTATTGGTCGATTGTCCCGGAACAGTTGATGAACCAGCAATCGCCTGCACTCCCTTCACTCGTTTTAGTTCATTCTTCACTGCATCCCAGTGTTTCACAATGGCAGTATCGCCATTGGTAGGCACTACGAGAGTTGCAGCCTTATTAAAACCGAGATCCTGATTTCGTACGAGATCCAATTGATCGTAAACAAGCCATGTGCCTGCCACCAGCATAATAGAGATAACAAATTGCGTGGCTACCAGAACCTTTCTGAAATTATGGTGGCTATAAATACCTTTAGTTGAAGGGCGAAATATTTGCAGCGGCTGAAACCCGGAGATGACGAACGCAGGGTAGGCGCCTGCCAGCACACCAATGAATAACACGAGGGCAAAAGCAGCTCCAGCTATCATCCAGGGATTGGGTAGTATCGAAAAACTTAGTGGAGACTCAACAAGCGTCCGGAAAGTGGGGAGAGCCAACCACGCCAAAAACACCGCCAACAGTGAAGCGAGGAAAGCAACAATAATTGATTCCCCCAGGAACTGCGCGACAAGCATTCTGCGAAGTGCGCCCAACGATTTCCGAAGACCAACTTCTTTCAATCGTCTCGAAGCGCGTGCAGTGGCCAGGTTGATGTAGTTGAAACAAGCTATCAATAATATAAATACGGCAATGATCGACAATATGTAAATGTTACTCATGCTTCCCCGTGTTCCGTTTTCCCATGATCGTGGAGCCTCCATGTAGATACTGGTGAGGGACTGTAAGGGAAGATCTTCATAATACATCCCGCCCTTTCCAATATTCTTTTGAATGAAGCCCGGCATCTTTGCTCGAACTTTATTCACCGCCTCAGCATCCTTTAATAAAACGTACGTATGAAATCCATTCCAAAACCAGGCTCCGTCTTCAGCCTTTTTGTTGTTGCGGCTCCAGGTTGAAAACGAGATAAGATTGCTGAAACGAAAGTGGGAATTTTCCGGAACGTCTTCCATAACACCTGTCACTTTGTAGTTATCATAATCCATTTTTAGCATCTGTCCGACCGGATCCTGGTCGGCAAAATATCTTTTTGCCATGGACTCAGTAAGTACAATGGAATAAGGTTCACGCAAAGCGGTTTTCTTGTCGCCCCTGATCAGTTTGAAACTGAAGATATCAAACACCGTGCTGTCTGCTATATAGGAGTCCGGCTCATAATAGGAAATACCATTGCGCTGGGCGAGCAAATTCCAGTTCTGGAAACGCACATAGCTTTCCACTTCAGGAAAATCCTTCAACAAGTACGGGCCCATGGGGGGTGAGCTTGTAGACTGAAACAACTGTTCATTTTCCGTTCTCAGGTTTTCTACAATGCGAACAATCCGATCGGCATTTTGGTGATACCGGTCGAAGCTCAGTTGATGATAAACATAGAATGTGATCAAGCTGAAGATGGCAAGACCTACAGCTAACCCAACAATATTGATCAGTGAAAATCCTTTGCTTCGCATGAGCGAACGCGCAGACGTGATGAAATAATTTCTAAACATAGGTGCAGGATTAGTGAATGATGATTGGCTCCATTTTTTTATGATTCCCGGACGAAATAACCGAAGGACATTAATTGAAAACTGAAATTGCGCTTTCTTAAGACTTCCAGCTGTCACTTCACGCTGAAACATTTCCGTAAGGTCACCTTCAATATCTTCTGACATGGACGGATCGCAAAACCATCGGAAGAACCGAAGGAAAAGTCGAGGGGGTTGTATGTCAGATGAGTGATTCATGATTTGGGAAACGCCACACGAGGTATGGCTTTAAATAATTCAAGACGTTGTTCTTGTGTTTCGCGCAACACACGCGAGCCCAGCATCGTAAGACTGAAATAGCGCTTCCGTTTTCCTCCTCGCACATTGGTGGCTTCACCAAATTCGGAAGTCAGGTAACCTTTATCTTCGAGTCTCCGCAAAACAGTCTGTAATGCGCCAATGCTGACTTTCCGTTCAAGACGGTTTTCAATTTCGTCGATGATAGCAACCCCATAAGCTTCTTTATAGAGGATGCCTACCGCGAGCATTACAATTTCTTCGAATTCGCCCAGTTGATGTCGGTTCACGTCAAATATATTTGACTTAAATGTAGTTATTATACTGTATTAAGTACTCAATGGTTACAAATTACTTTTCATTTCTACTATTGCCTTCCATAGAAAGCATGTTTGGATTATTTAAACAGCCCTTGGTATCTTTAATGCCTTATTTTCAAAGACCACTTAATGAACCGTTATTTATTGACACTCTTTTTGATGTTAATTTGTTCTTACGCCTTTACACAGGCTATTTCCATTTCTGAGATATCTCCAAAATCAGGGCCAGTAGGATCAAATATTATTATAAATGGAACTGGGTTTAGTGCTACCCGTGAGTTAAATATTGTTCGATTTGGAGGAGTGCGGGCTACAGTTAATTCAGCCACAACAGCTCAGCTTAATGTTACAGTCCCTGCAGGTTGTTCTTATCAGAGTATTACTGTTACTGTTAATGGTTTTACTGCAACTTCGAGTTTCCCATTTATAGTAACTTTTGCAGCTGCAGGTCAGTTTTCGGAAACTTCTTTTGGTACAAAGTTTGAATTTAGTTCTGGTTCGTTTGTTCCCATGAATATGGCATTTGCCGATTTTGATGATGATGGGAAGCTGGACATCGCTGTGTCTGAGGCTAATCTATCTAAAGTATCAGTATTTAGGAATACAAGTAATATCGGATCACTGTCGTTTGACAATCAAGCAGATTTTAGCACAGGTAGCTATACTACATATGTAGCGGCAGGGGACCTCGATGGGGATGGCAAAATCGATTTAGTTTCCTGCAATTACAATGGTAACTCTGTTTCCGTGCTCAGAAACACGAGCACTAATGGTTCAATCTCTTTTGCCGCGAAAAAAGACTATGACATTGGAATAAAATCTCAATATGTTATGATAGGTGACATCGATGGTGATGGCAAACCTGACTTGATTACATCCAATACGGGTATCGGTTTAGGAAATACAATTTCTATTTTTAGAAACACAAGTACGCCAGGACAAATAGATGCAAATTCTTTTAGCCCACCGGTTAACTTTACTACTGGATTCGGCCCATATCCTGCAGCAATAACTGACTTAGATAGCGATGGCAAACCGGAGATAATCGTTCCAAATTATAACAGCCCTTTTATTTCTATTTTTAAGAACGTAAGTTCTCCTGGATCAATTACGTTATCAAGCCTGGCATCCCGCGTGGATTTCCCGATTATACAATCATCAGGTTATTATTCTCCCTCCATAACCTCTGTCACACCCGCAGATATCGATGGAGATGATAAGACAGACCTCATTGTAACAAATTTTTCTGATGTTGTTATTTCGGCACTAAAAAATACATCCATTCCCGGTTCTATCGGGGCCTCCTCATTTGGTCCACAGATCAATTTTGGGATGGGTATAACTGCAAATTTAGTAGCTGTAAATGACCTGGACGGAGACGGTAAACCCGATGTAATTGCCGCTACTTCTTTGAACACCGTAGGGGTACTCAAAAATATTAGTGGTTTGGGTTCTATAACATCAGGATCATTCGCACCACCAGTGAATCTAAACTCTGGCACAGGTCCTACGAGTATTTCATCTGCTGATATTGATGGAGATGGACTACCAGATTTAATAATGTTTGCCGGCGGCAATGTTTCAATACTAAGAAGTCAAATAGACATTGCGTCTCCTTTGATTTCAGACTTCTCGCCCAAAAAGGGGCGAATTGGAAGTACCGTCACAATTTCAGGTTCAAATTTCAGCTCAAACACCGCTGTGAATAGAGTTAAATTCAATGGTGTTCCTGCCAATGTAATTTCGAGTACTGTCAACTCCTTGATGGTTTTAGTTCCAAGTGGTTTCACCTCAGGACCTATTTCTGTGGAGGTTACGAACAAAACCGCTATTACATCTGCCAATTTCAAAGTGACGCCCTACATTTCGGATATGAATCCTCAAGCTGGGCGCATCGGAACTTTTGTTACCATATCCGGTACCAGCTTTAGTACCTCGTCAGCCCTTAATGTTGTCAAATTCAATGGAACGAAAGCCGAAGTCGTTTCATCAACTGATGCCACTATTTCTGTCTCTGTTCCACCTGGGGCAACTTCCGGTAGTGTCACGGTTGAGATCAATGGTGAAATTGCAACCAGCCTCCTTCCTTTTACAATTAAAAAAGATCAAACTATAACGTTTAACCCTTTGCCGGATAAAGACGTAGATGATACCCCATTCAATCTAAGCGCTACTTCCTCCTCAGGACTAAGAATACAATATTCTTCTCCATCAAATAAAGTTTCATTAGCGGGACAACAAGTAAGCATTTTAAAAGCAGGAAGCGTCACGATCAAAGCTGATCAACCTGGTGATTCGATTTATGAACCTGCACCAACGATAACCCAAACTTTCTGTGTCAGACCGAAGAAACCGGTGATCACTGTCTTATTAGGGGAATCAGCGTTGAATTCTTTACTTGGATCAAGTAGTTTTTCAGGAAATCAGTGGTATTTCAATGGCAGTAGAATTGATGGTGCTACTTCTCAGACAATTGTCGCATCCGAAATTGGGGTTTACCAAGTCAAAGTAATAATTGATGGCTGCGAAAGTGAAACATCAGCTGAACAAACAATTCGAACTGTCACTGAATTGTTACAAGAAAAATTGCCTAATGAATTATTGGTATACCCCGTGCCATCATCAACCGGGCGAATTACAGTCGTTTTAAATGGCCTCAAAGTCAACGCACCTATGACAATGTACATCCAGGAGCTTACTGGAAGATCCCAGATCGTATCGACAGACATAGTCGGTGAAAATATTTTGGTCGATATCTCTGATTATCCTGAAGGTATGTATGTCATTCGTATTTTTCAGGACTCAACTATCTTTACAGGGAGGTTTATAAAAGTGAAGTAAAAATTCGTTATCAAATTTTGAAACATTAAACTTAGAGCCTCATCCCTGGCGCTTCAAACCAAATAAAAATCTTAGCAGGCTGACTCTCCGGATTACTTCATAAGTTCCGAAACAACCCACTAGTGTGAAGAGCACGACCAGCACAAATTGAAGCTGAACAGGAATAGTTAATCGGAATATCAGCAAAGACCCCAGGTAAAGAAAAATCATGTGAAGAATATAAACCGGGTAGGCTGCCTGGCTTAGGTATGCAAGTGCTTTTCCAGGCCGGTTCAAATACTGATAGCCAAAAGCCAGCACAGATAGTATCCAGCAGTTGGTTTCTATTGGCAGTTGCCAATTCAATACTGGCGCACCAACCGAAGATTCGTAGTTACGTATAGCAAATAGCGCAATGCCGCCCGCCAAGAATAACCAACGCCACTTCACAATCATTTTCGAAAAACCCTCTCCACACAATACAAAACAGAAGCCAAAGAAAAATGCGAGCAAACCGAGGAAGAATCCATGCTTCGTCATAACGTACATTTCATAAGGTCTTGGATCGAGGATGAGTACTTCAATGACAAAGGCACCGACTACAGGAAGCAATCCGAGCAGAGTGCTCATTAATTTTCTCAGCCAGCTAACCAATTTTCCGTCTTCATTTTTCTTTAGGTAGAAGAATAGCGGAGTAAAAATCAATACATAAACAAAGATGTTTCCCAGAAACCATAGGTGACCCGGGTTCGCTACATAGGTCGGTTGCATTTCATAATAATATTGCAGGATGTAAACGTGAAGCGGCACAATGCAGAAAATACCAAACACAAACGGCACAAGAATGCGAGAGGCCCGCTCCACGAGAAGTTGCTTCCAGTTGCGGTTTTGAATGGCAAAGTAGACACCCATACCTGACACAAAAAACAGCAGTGGTATTCGCCACACATTCAACATAGCCATGGGCGTCCACAAGGACATCCATGGCTTGTCAGTGGTAATAAATCCGATCATCCTTCCCCAGGGTTGAAACCCGATAGAGGTATGATAAATCACAAGCAATCCGATGGCGATTACTCTTATCCAGTCAATATCATATCTCCGGTTGGTTGATAACATGGTCTTGGAAATTTATTTGTCAATAATATTATTTCAGCAAAGCAGCGATCACAGGACGTGTTTTTTCGATGTAAGCGTAATCCAGCTTTAGACCCATTGGTCCAAGTGCATTTCCCATCATCTCATACACGGGCTTTACTTCATTAAATGGAGGTGTCACGCCTTCATAGGCAGTTGAGCCAAATTTGTTCTTGATGGTTTTATCCGCTTTTTTGTCAAGCAGCATTTTTACAATCTCCGGGCGACAGAAGAAAGCAGCCGTGTGCAATGCAGAGGAACCATCGTTGTTCTGAAAATTAATGCTGGCTCCGGCATCGATCAACGCCTTTGCGATATCCGTCTTTCCAAAAACAGCCGCGCTGATGAGCGGGCTCGACCCGCCAAATGGATCTTTTACATTAATATCCGAGCCTGCCGCAATATGCTGACGCACCGCATCGAGATTGCCTGTCACTACAGCTGTGTGGATGTCAACTTGCGGGGGCTTCACTCCTGATTTAGAGCTTTCCTGAGCAGCCGTTTTTTTGTCCTGGCAAGAAGCAGAAGTTAATAGCATCGCGGACAAGGCGATCATAACGGTTACTTTCAAAGTGTCAATCTTTCTCGTTTTCATAAAATTTTGATTAAATGTTTTGTTTTTTTTGATGAGGCAAAGAACGGACTGCCAGCCTGTGCAGGCTAAACACCTTTGTAGCCAAAACCGTCAATTTTCAGGAAAACGATATAAACTATGACGCAAGTGTATAAATAATGACGCATCACTCTCGGGATGGTTGCTTTTAGAAGGTTTTTTTTACTCCGCTTCGTGACTGTATTTTTGCTAACCTCCATCAATTCATGTCCAACCACCCGACCCCAACCGATGATTTCTTAAGCCAGGTTACTGCCATTATAGAGCAAAACCTGGCCAACGAGCAGTTTGGGGTTTCCGAGCTGGCCGATGCCCTGAACATGAGCCGGTCTAATCTTCTGAGAAAAGTAAAGAAGGAGTCAAAACTTTCAGTCAGCCAGTTGATCAATCAGGTGCGATTGAAGCACGCTATGGAGATGCTGCGCAACTCATCATTGAATGTATCGGAAGTGTCACACCAGGTTGGCTTCAACAGTACATCCTATTTCATTAAGTGCTTCCGCGAATATTATGGCTATCCTCCGGGGGAAGTTGGGAAAAGGCCAGAGACTGAGCCAATTCCAATGACCAACTCCAATCAGGGGCGAAATATAATGATCGCAGCAATTGCCGGGCTGTTAGTTTTAACTGTAGGCGTACTCTATATATATAAGGTGTGGCCATTTACTCCGCGCCCTACGCTGGAGAAGTCGATCGGGGTATTGCCGTTCAAGAATGAAAGCAACGACTCGACAAATGTTTACCTCATCAACGGTTTGATGGAATCTACTTTGAATAACCTTCAAAAGATAAAAGACCTTCGGGTAATCAGCCGAACCTCCACCGAAAAGTATAGAAGCACGGCCAAGTCAATTCCTGAAATGGCCAAGGAATTAAACGTGAGTTATTTTGTAGAGGGGAGCGGGCAGAAAATCGGCAACCAGATACTGCTGAACATCCAATTGATAGAAGCCTCAAGCGATCGTCACCTGTGGTCCAATCAATACCAGCGTGAAACAAAAGACATCTTTCAATTACAACAAGAGATAGCTAAAAATATTGCGGACGAGATCAAGGCTATTATTACTCCCGAAGAAGAAAAGAGAATTACAAAAAAGCCAACAGAGAATCTTGCCGCTTACGACTTGTTCCTGAAAGGCTTAAACCTCCAGGCCGCCAGGGGTGATGCGAATCTTCTTAAGGCCATTGAATTTTTCAAACAGGCCATTGAACAAGATCATGAATTTGCAATGGCTTATGCGGAAGTTGCGATTTGCTATTATTACCTGGATATTTTTCAAGCCACAAAAAAATATACTGAGGAGATTAGCAATTACGCTGACCGGGCTATTCTGTATGATTCGAAGTTGGGCGAGAGCCTCGTAGCCAAGGGAATCGCTTACATGTCGCGGAAAGAATATAATGAAGCCGTGCCCTACCTCGAAAAAGCGTTGGAATACAATCCCAACTCCGCATCTGTGCTCGGCTTTCTAACCGATTTCTATGGAATCTACATGCCCAATACCGGCAAGTACTTACAATATGCCTTAAAAGGTGTTCAACTGGATATTGCTTCACTCGACTCCGTGACAACAAGCTATACTTACCTGCGCCTTGGCAATGCACTTATCCAAAACGGATTTGTCGATGAGTCGCTAAAGTATGTCGACAAGTCTTTGGTCTACAATCCAAACAATCCATTCTCCCGTCATCTTCGCGCGTTCATCCTGTTTGCCAAAAAAGGTGATGCAAAATACACACGCGAACTTCTGATCACTGAATTTAATAAAGACACCTCACGATTTGATATTCTCCAGGATATTGGAAAAATATCTTATTTCATGAGAGATTACAAAGGCGCATATCAATACTATAAACGATTTCTTCGAATACGTGAATCAAAACAATTGGATGTCTACCGTCACGAAAACCTCGCCATTGCGTTTGTGCTCGCCCAGGTTGGCTTGAAAGAAAAATCTGAAGAGTTGTCAAAAAATTACAAGGAATTCATGGAGGCCGATAAATCAATTTATCGCCACTTGGGTCTCAGTGCCTACTACACGTACGTGGGTGATCAAAAAAATGCAATCGAGCACATGAAACTTTTTTCCCAGGAAGACAATGTGCAGTACTGGATTATCCTGTTCCTCGAAGGTGATCCCATGATGGATCAGATCATAAATAACCCTGAGTTCAAAAAGTATTTTAATGACACCAAGCTCAGGTTTTGGAAAATGCATGATGCACTGAAAAAGGGACTGGAGGAAAAAAGACTGATTTGAATTCACCTGCCTGAGGTCAGTTGTCTAACTAACGTCTCAACCTGGTGAGAATTTTTTTCCCATCCGGGGACATCTTAAAAATTAAAAAGCCTTCTTATTGCTCTTTATTCCAATGACCGCCTAATGGCACGGCTTTCGTCTATGTGAGAGTGTCTAAATAGTTGGCGGGAAATGAATATACATTTTAATAACACACTCCTGGCGGACCTGATGATTCAGGGCTACAGGCATATCATCCTCTCACGAGATGAAGAGGTGATCACAATGGTACCGGTGAAAAAACCTGTGTCGCGGGAAGAATTGAGCCTGGTAAACCTGGCACAACTTGATCTTTCCGATTCCTCTCAAATCATTGCTCTACTCAACCTGCATCTGCTGGATGAGTTTACGTTTTTGATTGACTCAAAATATTTTGCGGATCAGGAAGAAGAAGAACTGAGGCTGAATTGACTCAAATGAAAAAGAGCTTTTGGTTCACATCTCAAATTCTGCTAGTAGTTTTGTGCTTGCTTTCGCTGGTTGGTACTGCTCAAATTCCGCCACCTTCAAGATATCCTTTTGAAATATCAGGCATGTCACTTACGAGTGTCAACTTCACACCCTTGTCTATCAAGATCAACAGTGTGTATGCTGAAGTAAAGCCCGTGATTACCGGCAACGGAAAGTATCTCTTCTTTTGCCGGAGAAATCACCCGGGAAACCTGGCAAAGGAAAAAGACAAGCAGGACATCTGGGTAAGTGCCCTTGGGATAGATGATCAATGGAGCGACCCAAGAAACCTCGGTGAAAATATCAACGGCAAAAATGCAGATGTAATTTGCAGCGTTAATGATGACGGTACTGAAATTTATTTTTTTAATGAAATTATCGATACGCGAAAACCTTTGATGCGGTCGATGCGCAATGGAGGCGGATGGGCCGCACCTACGCCAGTGGAGATTGAAAACTTCTATAATCAGAATTCATACATCGATATTTTCGTATCATCCAAAAACAAGGTGCTGATCCTCGCGATCCAGCAAAAAGATACCAGGGGAGATCAGGACTTGTACGTTTCTTTTCCCCGCGGTGAAAACAAATGGTCAGAGCCAATCAACATGGGAACAGTTGTTAATTCGGGTCAAGCAGATTTTGCCCCGTTCCTTTCAGCCGATGGAAGGACTTTGTTCTTCTCTTCATACCGGGCTGGTGGGTTTGGCGGATGTGACATCTATTGCACTACAAGGCTGGATGACACATGGACAAAATGGTCAGCGCCTGTCAACCTCGGCTCAGGCATCAACAGTAATCGCGAGGAGAGTAATTTTTCCATTTCAGCAGATAATCGGGTGATTTATTTTGAATCGTACGATCCGGAGCATGAAGTACGCGATATTTTCAAAGCCGAGCTTCCTAAAGAATTTCAGTCTTTGTCAGATCAGCGACTTGCCGCCAGGAACAACAAATGATGAGTTGAAATATCTTTGCTCCAATGGCAAAAGATATGAGCACAAAATATCGCGTTGAAACAGGTGAAGATTCACATCAGGTAATTCAATTGCTTGATGATAAAATCTACGAATACAATTCTGCTAAAACACATCAATCGAACGGAGCTCTCTTCTCCAGAATTGTCAAAGCTGACGGGGGAGAGATCATTGCAGGGATTGCGGGATGGACATGGGCCGGTGCCTGCGAGATAACCCTGTTCTGGGTTCATGAAGGTTTTAGAGAAAAAGGAATCGGCACACTACTGCTTGAGGCGGCTGAAGAAGAAGCTCGAAACAAGAAATGCTCGAGAATCCTGGTGAAGAGCTATAGCTTTCAGGCCCCGCACTTCTACGAAAGACACGGGTTTGTTGTTGAACACATCATGGAGAATTTTCCTGAAGGATTCAGCTACTACACACTAATGAAAATGATTTAGGCTTCTGAAATATGATGCAGAATTTATTTGTGGTATGACCTGCTATCGGATGGAGCTTCTTTGCGATCTGACATGCCATAATCTCTCACTACCTGCGCCACTCGAAGCCGGTAATCTTTAAATACATATTCTCTCCCTTTTAACTGCGCTGAGCGATGGGTCTCTAAGTTTCGCCATTGCTGTATTGCCTTTTCGTTCTCCCAAAATGAAAGTGACAAGATTTTTTCAGGATGATAGATGCTCTGAAATCTTTCTATGGAAATGAAGCCTTTGATCTTTTCGAGTTCGGGTTTGAGACCTGAAGCGATCGACAAGTAATCATCTTTGTGACCATCGGCTGGAATAACTTCGAAGATCACAGCAAAGGCATGATCGTTTGCTTTTGGTGATGCCGCTCCGGATTTTAAGAAGTTAAGTGTTTCGTCATACAGCTGGTGGCGGTTTTTCTCCAGGTGCATGACGTGGGTTGCCTTTTCTATAACGACATACTTTTTGCCTGGTGAATTTTTAAGCTCCGAAAGCAGGCTCCCCTCGTCATTATTATCTGGATACTTATCCCATTCACCCCTAATGAGCAAAACCGGAGCCATGATGTCAGCTGGATTATAAAGCGCTCTTCCGTTGGTCAGATTGTTAAAATCCAAAGTATAACCAGAAGGGAAACGCACACTGTCAGACTTAGACTTTGTTGCCAATGGATCTGACTTTAACCATTGTTCTCCCCACGTTGTAGTTATTTCAGGTTCCAGTTGGCAAGTCATTTCCGGAGGAGTGAGATCTTTCATCGCAGTTACTCTTTGGACTGGAGTGAGCGATTCGTATGTCTTTTCGATAACCGGACTCAGTTCTTTTCCGTCTCTTTTTGTAATGGAAGCGAACAGCACGAGCTTTTCCACTTTCGCAGGAAATTTAGTTGCATAAAGTGCAGCCACTGCCCCACCCCACGAATGTGCGATGAGACAAATTTTTTTCTTCCCGGTTTTCTGTAAAATGAAGTCAACAGCTTTATCGATGTCCCGGTAAATTTCACCAGCCATTCCAACAGGCTTTCCTTTCGGTGACGATGATGACATTTCCGGATAACGGTCTGAATGACCATAACCAAGAAAATCGAGCGCGTAGGTGTCAAAACCATTTTCAGACAAATTATCCATCCATGAATAGCCATTCATACGAAACGCGAATGCTAAAGCCGAAGGAAATGTGGCCCCATGAATAAACAGAACAGGATAATCATTTGACGGAACTGCAGGGCCGTTGTGGGTTATCGCAAGGCTCAAACCAGGAATGCGACTTCCGGTCTTTAGTATTTCATAATCACTCATAGGCTGTTTCGATCTATCAGTAAATGCTTGAGCTGTCAACACGAAAGATGAGGTTGCCAAACATAAAGTGATAATTACTTTTTTCATTTGCTGCTGTTATGGGCACAAAAATCCGGAATCGATATCTTAAACAGTTCACCCAATACTTAACTATGGATGTAAATGAAAAAAGGCCATTTCATGGAAAGTAGCCTGTCATCTAAAAATAAAGAGAGGCTGCTCTTTTTGAGACAGCCTCTCGCTCGAAATTTCTCTTTCTATTTTGCCTTCAGGCTTCTGATATAGTTTACCATGCTCCAGATATCAGCCTCATCGGGAACCTTCTTTTTGAACGTGGGCATCTCATCACGTCCTTCAACTATTTTATAAAACAAAGAACCGTCACTTTGTTTTTGTATAGCCTCTTTTCCAAAATCCTGCATTGCGGTTTCGAGTTCGCCAGCCTTAGTTCCATCGCCAGCGCCTTTCTTGCCGTGGCATGACTGACAATGCTTTGCCCACAGCTCTTTCCCTGTCTGTAAAGATTCTCCATCTGATTTGACAGGGTTTTGTTTTTTTGCAAATGCTTCAGGCACCACCCAGGGTTTAGTCTGAAAAAAAGTAAATGAATACAACCCGATGGTCAGCATTAGAAGAGCGACCAGAATTTGATTTTTGGTTTTCATGGATGTGTAGGTTTATTGATAATAGAGTAAGTTAATTCTGCAGTCCTATTTTCCGTATTCTAAAAATAAAATAAATCAAATAGAAGATTATTGCCCATACGGTAACTATAATCAGGTTCGGCACTACCAAAAGCCAAACCGGTGTTTTGTCGCGCGATGCCCACAAGCTTCGCTCATAAAAGCTTCTGTCTGCTTTTTGGGGTACGCCCCAATTAGCAAATTTCATTGCCATAACTGTGCCGTAAGTCTCGTTATCCTCGACTTTCGCACCAATAATGATATTACCTTTCTCATCTCCGGGAACAGCCGTTTTAAAAATAAAATCAGATGAAACATCTCCTGTCTCATTTGTCGTTAGCTCGTGATCCCCGATTGGCAGATCACTTAACATCCTCCGGACAAACAATTTCACTTCTGTCTCCGGTACCTCCACCCACTTCCCTTCCTTAAGTGCCAGTAATTTTGCCTCAAGCTTTCTAACACTATCCGCCTCAGTAAGTGACAAGTTGATTCGAGCTTTGGTGATTTCTATTTCTGCCGTCTTCTCGTTGAAAGTCTTACTCTCTACAACAGAGGCTACCAATTTAAAAGGAGACATGGAATCCAATTTTGATGAAATCGAAGCTGGTATTTCCAACGAGGCTATTCCTTTCCTGTTCGTTCGTGCCTTGCCCAGTAAATTTCCCTGTGCTTGCTCTGTCAGGAAAAAATTAACTTCAAGCCCCTCGACAGGCTCGAACTTCTTCCCGTTCTTTGATTTCGCGGTTGCTCTCAGTTCAGGAGGCTGATCATTAATTTGAGAATAGCTCAAATCCAATTTTATGGATTTCTTTTCATCCTGCGCAGCGATGTAGTTTGAATACAACAGGATTACACTTAGTAAAAAAGCAGAACGTGGTGTCTTCATAATTTTGAAATTTTAACCTCTGCCTCCTCTATTGTCTCATGAATAGGTACTATTGGAAAAAACCGAACAAAAATGGTGATTATCAAAAGGGCTCCCGCAAGTGTACTGATGGTGATCGTCCACTCTTCCCAGGTAGGATTGTAACGCATATAATTTTCCGGAACATCGTACATCGGGAGGAAGGGACTCAACAACGTTGGAGCCACAATCAAAAATCGTTTAAACCACGCTCCCACCACGACAAAAATTCCCATCACAAACATGGGCAATGGTTTCCTCCCCTGCGGAAATAGCAACACGATGACCGGAACAATCATTCCAAGAATAATAACTGACCAGAACAACAAGGAAAACTCTCCGGTAAACAAACTCATTAAATGATGCTCTTCTGCTTTCTTCATTTTAAATGCCGGAACTAAATATTCATTTATATTAAAATAGAGATAGAGTAGTGCGAGCATGACAAGGATTTTTCCCATTTGATCGAAATGCTTTTCGGTAATGTATTTTTCCAGATGGTAATGCCTCCTGAAAATATACATCGCTACCACCACTCCACCAGCTCCCACGAGAAATGCACCAGACACAAAATAGGCACCGAAGTTTGTGCTATCCCAACCGGGGCGATAAGTCGTGGCGAATAGCCATGATGTAACCGTGTGAATTGACAATGCGATTGGAATAATCATTACGGAAATAATTTTTACCGCTTTCTTACTCATCCTAAACTGCAGATGTGTCCCTTTCCAAAAAGAACCAAGGAATCTGTAAAACCATTGTATGAACCTTCCTCCTTTCTTGCTTTCAATAAGCAAGGGAAGATCCGGCAACAGCGGAAAATAGAGAAAGAGAACGCTAAGTGTGAGGTAAGTTGTAATCACGATGACGTCCCACATGATTGGTGATTGCAACCGCGCATACAAAAACAAATTCATAAACCGATCGGGTCTACCCATGTCCACAATTATTGCTAACGATGCGAATAGGATTGCAGCGACCGCAATAATTTCTGAAATACGGGTAAGCGGTGTGCGCCATTCCACATTGGTTAGTCTGAAAATGGCGGTAATCAAGGAACCTACCAGGCTGATCGCCACAAAGAAAACAAAGTTGGAAATATAAATTCCCCACGAAGCGTAGTCGCGCATGGCTGTAATCTCCAGCCCTTTTTGAATTTGATGAATGTATGTTACCAGGCCAATCGCGCAAATAATAACGAGCGATGTAGTCCAAATGACTCCGGCTCTGCCAAATGTTTGAGGAAGAAGATCTGCAACTATTTTATTTTTTTGATCTGATGACATAATCACGAATGTTTTTCCTCTTTATTTTTAATTCCGTCTTCAAATGGAAACAGCCGATCAACCGGTGGTAAATAATAAACGCTTGGTTTGGTTCCCAGGTCTTCCATCAAGCGATAGCCCGAACGATCGCGAATCAATTCACTGAAGCGAACAGTCTCGGAGCCGTTGGTCACGATATCCTCGTTCATGTCTCCAAAATAAAATACGCCATTCGGGCAGGCTGATACGCAATGCGGCAACTCTCCTTTTCTAACCATATCAGGGCAGAAATCACATTTTGAAACTGTACCAATTTTGGGCGGGCAACTTGTTTCAGGCGAATACTGCATCTCAAGAGCTTCCGGTGGCAACAAGGGTTTCTCCCAATTAAACACGCGTGTTGAATAAGGGCACGCTGCCATACAAAAGCGACAACCCACACATCTGTCATTGTCGATCAATACGATTCCGTCTTGTCGTTTGAACGTTGCGTCCACAGGACAAACTTTTACACATGGAGGATCATCACAATGCATGCACGTGGTCGGCTGCCAAAATGGTGACGTATGTTCAGCTTCCTGCATTGGATAAATTTTTATCCAATTCTGATGATCCTGTACAAAGTGGGCATGATTGCAGGCGGACTGGCATTTTTTCAGGTTGTGGCAATGAGCCAGATCGATCACCATTACGAATTTTTTTCCAGGCATGCCTTTTCTTGCTTCCTCATTGGATACATGTGGAGCCTCCGGAACCGGTTTTAAGTACGCTTTATCTACTTCTATAATTTCTCCTGTCACCGAGAGGAGTTTAACTTTCTCTCCTGAAGCTGTAGCCTCTTTTTCCCCGGCTTTGGTAAAGGGATCTTTAGTGGAACAGGCCGTTGCAGTTGCAGCGAGTATTGCTCCTTTTAGAAATTCCCTTCGCGACTTTTGACTTAGTGGAACAATTTTAGGGAGCTCTGTCATATAGATTTGCTTTTCTTAACCCAGTTTTGAATATCCTCTTTGCTGGCCGCTCTTTTGTTCACCGGAACCTTGTCTTCCTCGATCTCTACCAGTCTGCCATCCTGCGTGAGGAATTTCATAGTCTTTCTTTCATCCTTCTTTTTGGTGAAGCGAAGCGTGGCTATTAAAGCTGCCAGGCTCAATCCGGCAAACAGAAATTTCCTTCGATTATGCTTTTTCATTTTGTTGTTTGCTAAAAACTCCACAGTCGGGTAATGTTGAATCCTATCAGGATCTGACTTGTAGAAACAACTCCTGAACCTGGCTTATTCTCAGTATATGAAATATTGTGCTGAGGCAAAATTCCGGGGAAAGTGGTAGCAAACATTTGAAAAGCGTGGGCGCTTGTAGCCACTTCCAATCCAACAGTAATTCCCGGTTGAAGCTTAAAGTTGGGATCCTTGTGCTTAGTTAATTGCTGAGTGTAATTGAACATGACCGATGACTGTGGCGAGAATTTATATCGTCCTGAAAAACTTACCGCGATGATGTCATTTCGATACAACGAGTCTGCCGCGTTGAAGTGTGAAAAACTTGGTGCAAGTTGCAACGAGACCTTGGGGCTGATGCGGGAAGCTATAATGAGTTCTTCGAAGTAGGAGAAACGATAAACGTCTTTTGGGAAAAAACTCTGACTACGGGTATCGATCACTACATTCGTAAAAAAAGACACCGTGACGGGGATACTCCAGTCCTTCTTCTGCTTGAGGATTGTGTACTTCGCGTTCAGATCTACATATTTATTAAGCTTTGTAAATCCAAAACCAACAGCGAGGTTGTTTATTGGCACATAGCTAAAACCCATTCGGATATTCGCAGAGCCGTAAATCCCAAATAAATCCTTAACTCCGTTTTCTACGGTGCCGAATCGGTGTTGCATATTAAACTCCAGCGTTTTTTTAGAAAGCACTACTGCAGATTGGTCGTCCATCAGCTGGGCACTCTCGAATGCTGGCTTGGCTGGCTTGTTATCACCACTGGGTTTCTTTTCTTCCTCCTGCGCAAATGAACTAAGGCAGAAACAGAAAATGATGAGTAGAGATAAAGGATATCTCAACCTGCTACCCCGGCAAACTATTTTATTGATGTTTTCCATATTATGCTTTGCGTTTTAAATTAGTTGTCTAATGCTCCCTGTTTGATCCACTCCAGTATCAGAGCCCGATCTGCGTCAGTCGCTTTGTCTTTCATACTTCCCGTGTTAATCTTTTGGTAAAGAATGCTTGATTCAGGAAAATCAAGATCGACATAGCCAAAGTAGATAAGACTAGTGTAGGCATTCTGAGCAGAAAGATCCGGAGCCTGTCCTCCTTTTATATGACAACCTGACTTTGCACAGTTTGCATTAAATATGGGGATGATATTGAGGTTAAATTTGACTGAGTCAGGCACCACCACTTTCTTCGGTTTTACTTCATCCCATGTACAAGACGACAACGTCCCGCATACAAGGACAAAAACAAAAAAACAATGCGTGACATTTAGTTTCATAATGGCTTAGGTTTAAATGTTAATTGATTGCTAGCCTCCCCGATTCGGTTGAGGTCATCATTATCACTTGCCGAAAGATTAAATTGATACTGACCTACCGATGGATTGAAGATGATATCATCAGGATTTCCGGTTGTTAAAGCTCGCACTAATAGCAAGCTGTAGCCTTTCGTATTGTTCCCATCGATTTTCGCAAGCAAAACATTGGAGAGCGCATGAACATCTGAATTGCTTCCACCGGGGTTTTGGAGATAGTATCCGGGAATTCCGCTATAGCCGCGAAGTCGGGCTAGGAGATTGTCAATGTCTGCAGATGTCAGTGTCGAAAAATCAGTAGAGCCATCGTGTGAAGAGCTTGATGCAAATGTGACAAAGGCCGACCTGGTGTAGCGATTCATGAAGCCCGGTCGGTTGAGTGCAGCAGCTTGCTCATCGATCCCGTTTCCATCCGCATTTTTGCCGTGGCACCTGGCGCAGTTATTTTGAAAAACGATGTTACCTGCTACCGGGTCACCTACAAAATTCTTTTTGGTCAATAGATAATAACCCGGGTCAAGAATTGTCAATCCACCGGGAGCGCGTGTCAATTCTTGCTGCACCTCATCCCATTGATACTGCGGACCTGACCGGTTATTGGCTCCAGCTATATTTCTCACAAATGTTTTATTGCCTGCATCGGTACTGAGATTCCCATTATTGTCAATCATATCAATAGCATATCCCAATGGTTCCGAAAGAGCCAATGACCAGTTCCATACATCGCGCTTTGAAGAGCCCATGTCGAACGAAAGAATTAATTTGTCATCACTCCGTTGTGAAGTCCAGCCAGAGGTAGAACCGATTTTGTTCGGATCAGCAGGACCGTTAAATATCCAATTTGCGCTGGATGCATTGAAAGTTGTGTCCTTCCATGAAATCAATACATAAAGATTATTGTCATCGTAGGCGGCCTTCAAAGTTATTTTGGGATCCTTTCCGTTGTTGAAATCCAGAAGACCACGAAACGTTCCGCTAACATTAAACAAACCATCATCGGCTGGCACTTGCCCCGTTACGGTATTTTGTGCAACAATTGGCAAGTAGTCGGCAGTCTTCCAATAGGGCGAGGTAATCGAATTTGGTTGCGTTGTAGTGTAAGAAGCCTCCAGGGTAGCGGTAGGTCTTGATACCTTAGGTTGCGGCAAATGAATAACCTCGTTCTGATAGTAAGTGCAACTCATCCCCACGGCACAAAACGCGAGGACTCCTACTTGAATAAATTTTGCTTTGAATACCATCTTTTTCTTTTTAATAAAGAGGGGAGCCGATCGACTCCCCTATGACTTATTTAATTCCGTCTATTGATAAAGATTAACAGTGATGTAAACAATAACGGCATCACCCACGCTGCTGGAAGAGACTGCGAAGTCAGTTTTCGAATTGAGCGTCATCTTTCCTTCAAAGCCGAGGTAGGTCTTGGAAGGAGTCACAGCTGTATTAACATATGGAGTTATCGAATGAAAAATCATGCTCACAGGCACCGTTGCACCGTGGAAAGCCAGGTTTCCTTTTGCGACATAGCCATCACCATATTTGCTTATACTCGTGCTGGTAAAAGTGGCATACCGGTTAGCGTTTGTAAGCGTAATATTTGGTGTAGTTGTGCTGGCGTCAGCTGTAATTCCGAATGTACCCATGATGCAACCGAGCTTAGTAAATTTTGTATTGGGGGTAAATTCATTTGTTGCCGTTATTGTAGTTGGCTGATTATCTCTGCCACCAGGAGTACCGGTATTAACAGATGCCAAATCAACTGTTGCAACGATTGAGCTTGCTCCAAGATTTGCGGAATTGAAAGTCATCTGGAACGATTTTGTTTGCACAAAAGAGCCGGCAAATTGAGCCTCCTGACCCTGATAAGGGAAATTAAATTGAACTGGGCTATGGATGTTATCGAAAGTCCACGCTCCGGTGTTGGTATAGTCTCCTGCTCCTGAGTTTGCAGTAGCATCCCATTGATAAGCGACAACTACATTTTGAGCTGCACCTGACTGGCCGGGGGATTCAAGGGTAATGTCTTGTGCGATAGCCTTTGATCCAAGCGTGACAAGGTATCCGTTGGCTGTTGTGAACTTAACTCCATCGATACGGGCTGACGTGTTTTTGTTATCTGTGTTATAAACTGCGTTGATGTAATAACCCGCCGCAGCTAAATTTGAGAAGGTGTAGGTACCATCACTGCCCGTTACAGTACTTTGATCGTAGGTTGTGGTGGCCGCTGCACTTTTGGCAATGTACACAACAGCGCCCACCGCATTTGCAACCTGACCATTCATGTCCGTAAAAGTGACCTTACCTGAAATGCTCACTAATGGTGTAGCATCATTTGATTTTGAACACCTCACTACAATCAGAAACATAAAAAGGGAGGTGAGTACAAGAGTTAACTTAATTTTTTTCATAGTTGATAAAAGTTTGGTTGATATTTTTTCTTTTCCCGTTTGTTTGCATGCCAAAGTAAAATCAGAAATTAATGAAGGCACATGATCGATGTCATTTTACAGTATGATTGAAATCAGCTTCTCTAACTTATTCTAAAACAGCTTCGCGACTTTGGAAATACTATCCAGTGAAAAAGGGCAAGCAAATGATGGTTAACTACTTAAAAGAGTAGCGTATAACCGATCTCAGAAATATTTTGGATAGATCTTCATTAGAAGAAAACTCGGTTGAGTCTATATAATGAACACCTGACAGACCTGAAAGAGTCAATCCGGTAGAGTCCATTCTAAAAATTTCCACAGCGTAGTTTGGAATAGTATCGGACTTAGACATCAATTCAATCGAAACCAGGTATTCCTCCGGTCCGATTATTTGTTTCTCCTTATAGGGAATCATCCGATGGACAAACCAATGCGGTGGCATAAGGCTATCGGAAAGAATATTTTCGTCCTTATCCAGCTCTTTATAAAAAGGCCATCGAAGTCCTGAATTATTCGTGATTGTATAATCATGGTTGGATATCTCCAACTCAATGTCTTCTCCAAGCTTCTTCAGGAATTCATTGTTGTTACGGACAACGACTTTAAAATAGAAATTCCTGTAGGGTGCATAGCGTTTATCGGGCGCACAGGCAGCACATAGCAATACAACAGCTACGATCAACAAATTTGAATTCCTGCGGATTCTATGCGAAAAGAGATATTCACGAAATTTTCCAATCATAAAATCAGCTGCCCATTTACATCAGGTAATTTTTATCCGAAGCGGGTGCTCCTGCAAATAGCGAGTTTTATCACAAGTCCGAAGCTGATGTAAATCAGTTTTTAGATTGATAGTGATCACATCAAGGCAATTTCCTCAGACGTAATTTCGATTCACAAATCGTAAACAATGTCAGCCATGAAAAAAATACTTGTTCCATGCGATTTCTCAATGCCGGCACTCGATGCCTATCGTCAGGCTTTGGATATTTGTGCTCAGTCCAACGGAGAAATTCATTTGCTGCATGTAATTGAGCCCCCGTTGATGAGCGACACAATGATGATGCCCGCATTGAATTTTGATGCCGAACTCATAAAAGAACTGAAAGAAAAAGCAGAGAATCAATTCAAGAAATTGGTTACAAACAGTAGTCAAGGCGCTAAGAAAATATTCTACGATACTCGATTCGGAGCCGTCTCGACATCCATTTTGGAGTGTATTGAAAAAAATAACATTGACCTCGTGGTGATGGGATCTACTGGTGCTAGCGGCCTTAAAGAATATTTGTTAGGCTCTAATGCGGAACGTGTCGTACGTCATTCGCCAGTTCCTGTTTTGGTAGTAAAGAAGTATAATAACCAACCCATTAAAAATATAGTCTTCCCGAACAATCTTGACATGGATTACCAGGAAGATTTGATCTTGAAAGTGAAGGGCCTTCAAAATTTCTTTAAAGCCAAGCTCCACATCGTTTATATCAACACACCGGCCAGTTTTATTGTCGATTCTATAACACGCGAGAAGCTGGAAGATTTTGCTGAACGATTTATGTTCGAAAACTACACGATCAATGTTTTCAATCACGTCTCGCTGGAAACAGGTATGCTTGAATTCTGTAAAATGATTAATGGCAATTTAATTGCGCTGGGAACACATGGGCGCAAGGGCATAAATCATTTAATGAATGGAAGTATAACTGAAGACCTGGTCAATCACACAAAAACACTCGTCTGGACGTATACGCTGAAGAATGAAGCTGTTGCATCTTAGCCGAATTTATTTCAACACCTTCTTATACTCTGCTTCATCAAAACCCAGAAGCAATACTTTGCCGTTCTCTTCAATCAATGGTCGTTTGATGACACTCGTTTTTTCAATCATCAACGCAATTGCTGATTTCTCATTGACAATTTTATTTTGATCGGCTTCCTCTAACTGGCGCCAGGTAGTACCGCGTTTATTTACAAGACTCTCCCAGCCAACCTGCTTGCACCATTCGCTGAGCTTGACAGTCGTAATTCCTTCCTTTTTATAATCATGGAACTTGAATTCAATTTTGTTTTTGTTCAGCCACTCGATAGCTGATTTTACAGTGTTACAATTTTTTATGCCGTAGATAGTCATAAATCCTCGTTTAAGAATCTCAATGTACTTGATTTTTCGAATTGAACCTTGCAGTTACCTCCAGTACTGTTTCTGAATGACAAACGACTTGACGAAAGGTTTGAGAATGCCGCGCGGCAGAAAGGTTAAATTCTTCATGGATCTGGTTTTTTCCGTTGAATTATAAGCCTAAGGACGCCAAGCAAGGTATTAAAAATAAAAAATAATAAATTCTAAACTCCTGCCACTCACGAAAGCAGATGATTGAATAAAGAGCCATGTGAGCTAACCCTGGAGAGCGCTTACTTCATTTCAAAGTCAAGCTCTTCGGTGCCTCATCTGTTTCAAAGATTAGTTTTTGTTCTGCTCGTGGTTGTCGCTCAGCACCTCACTGCCCAGGTATATCCGGTGCAAGGGTCAGCTATCCTCCTCCCACCACATGCCATGAGATTGTCAGACCTTACCACCTCCACTTCAGAGCGCCTCGTTCTCAATCTCCTGCTCTCAGACGTAACACATACCGACCTGCACATCCGTCTGCGCTTGCGCATTGAAAGTCAAAACATAAAATTGGAAACCCCACCCGAATACTTCGGCTCTCCAATCACTTTACAAGGAGGCACACCACTGCGTTTATCGAACCTCGAACTCGCTGAATACTTTCAACCCGACCACCTCGCCTTCTCCGGCATCTCACGCTCCGAGTTTCAGAAAACAGGATTCTTGCCCGAAGGACTCTATCAATTCTGCTTCGAAGTCTACGAATACAACCGGGGAGTCAAAATCTCTTCTCCCATTTGTGCCACCGCCTGGCTCATCCTCAACGACCCGCCTCTCATAAACCTGCCCCGCAACGGTGAGAAGATCAAACCACTCTCACCACAAAATATAATCTTCCAGTGGACACCCCGCCACACCAGTTCTCCCAATGCCGCCTTCACCACGGAATATGAAATCAAAGTAGTGGAAGTATGGCCTTCCAATCGTAACCCTAATGATGCCATTCTCTCTCAACCTGCCATTTACGAGACAACCACACACAGCACTTCACTCGTCTACGGTCCCGATGCCACACAACTCGAACCCGGTCGCACCTACGCCTTTCGAGTGCAAGCCCGACCCGCTGCCAATGCAGAGGGATTGGATTTATTCAAAAACAATGGCTACAGTGAAGTAGTCTCTTTTGTCTATGGCGATATATGTGATCCACCCATCAACATCACGGCCTTAGCTGAAATCCCTAACCGCATCTCCCTGAGTTGGGATGCCAGTCCCTCGCAAACTGCCTACACTGTGCAGTATCGTGTGAAAAATTCTTCTGATGCGCACTGGTACTCCAACACGGCTTTGATTCCTGCTGTGGAGATCACCGGGCTACTGCCCCATACAGCTTATGAATACCAGGCCATGGCCACGTGCGGCTCCTTTGAAAGTGTTTTCGGAAACACCGCTTCTATCACCACACCTGATTTGCCAGAGAAAAGCTATACGTGTGGTGCACCATTGGAAGACTTCAATCTTGATCCTTCCAAACTGCTGCCCATCCTGAAGATAGGTGAGGTAATCCATGCCGGAGATTTTGATGTAATCGTCACGAAAGTCACTGGGGCAGTTGGCACATTCAGCGGAGAGGGAATTGTCACAGTCCCCTTCTTCAACCAGGCTCGGACTAAAGTAGCTTTCGAAAATATCGTTGTCAACACAGATCATCGGATGGTGAAGGGTTTTATAAACATCACCGGTGGAGCCATTGAAGTAGTGCCGACTGCTGTGCTCAACGCCATGGACGAGTTATTGCAGGTGCTTGATGTGGTTGACAGTGCCATGATCATCGCACGTCAGTATGTTGTAGACAAACCCGACCCTTATACTTTCGTGGCTGAACAAACCGTCACCGTGAGTAATATTGACCGTGTATATAGAGACGCTTCTGGAAAAATCATTGTGGTTGATAGCAACGGAAAAACTCAAACACTGCCCGGCGGGAAAGATCTCGCTATTGTCGACAAACAAGGGAATGGGGTGATCGTCAATAAAAATGGTGGCATCACCAATACCACTGCCAACCAGGCCCTGGCTTCTGCCAAACGTGAACTTAATCTAAATGTCACCTTTGCAAAAGCCACCGATACCAATTTCGGTTTTGATGAATTGAAATCAGATGCACTGAAAAGCAACTACCAGAAACTCGGTAATGAATACTTTGTGCCGTGGAAAGCTGTTGCATCGGGACTCCCCGATCCAGTCACAGTGATCTATAAAGGCAGTGTTCCCTTTGAGAAAATAACATTCGAACAAGATGGCATTCCCGTCAAAGCCGCACTCTCAGGTGGTACCATCAATTTAAATGTGAATCCCGTTCTTCCCAAAACTACCTCTTCGCTCATTGCGAAGATCATCCCTTCCGATACTTCGAAGAAAGAACAGATCCTCGGCAAACTCAACGTAGTCGGATATGAAGGAAAGACAGTGAATTTGCAAATCATACCTGTGAATGAAGCTGAGTTCTCCGTCCCAGTGGAAGACATCAAAAAGCACTTGGACAAAATCTATTCGCAAGCTGTGGTGAAATGGAATATGTCAATAGCAACCAAAAATTTAAATGTCGATAAATTGTCCAAGACCTTCGATGATGGCAACAGTGGCTTGCTTAGCAACTACACCAATGACATGAAGAACGTCATTAACACCTACGGTGATATTCAGCCGGAAACTTACTACCTATTCCTGATCGACAAACCTGCCAGCGGCAACAAGCTCGGCTTCATGCCGCGCTCCAAACAGGTCGGGTTTATTTTTACAACTCCCCACGGCAATGACATCCCACGCCTCGCCAACACAATGGCTCATGAACTGGGTCACGGGGCCTTTACACTCAAGCACACTTTTGTAGATTATCCCGCACTCACCCAGGGTTCCACCGGCAACCTTTTGGATTATAACAACGGAACTCAACTATTAAAATACCAATGGGATCAGATTCACGAACCCGCTGTTGTGTTGGGGTTGTTTCAGAGCGATGAGGCAGGGGCGTTGGTTAATACTGTCCAAGGCACTCCTGTTGCGATGCTGGGAGATAGCACATTGAAAAACGGAAAGCCATTTCTCTACCAGTCCTCTGGGAAGCAAATGAAAATGAAATTTGAAACAGCTTTGACTACCCAGGCAAAAATTGCTTTTCGGTTAACCATGGAAATAGAGACTTCACAGGTCAAAATAAACTACCCTAACACAGGATATGATTCCCTGACATACAATCAAGTAAAAACAATCACACTTGATTCTTTACCTGAGGCGAAATATACATTTCTCTGTAAATCGGGAAATACTGAATTCAGGAGAGTTTACTATATCCGAAAAAAGAAATTTGAAATTACGAAAGAGCAACTCAAGGCTGTGTTCCCCAATACTGATAACAAAAAAATAGAAGATGTAGTGAAGGCCATAAATGAAAACAGCCTGCTGTTTGGAATTACCTCAAAAAAGCGAATGAGCCATTTCATTGGGCAGATTGGAGCGGAGACAGGAGGGCTAGTGAAACTGAAAGAAGAGTTCAACTATACTGCTAAAAATGTTTTTGATGTTTTCCTGAAGCCCAATCTCAGAAACAACGGCCTTTCAACAACTGGCAAGACGTTTTGGTTTTGTGATCTAATAGAAGGGTATGATTGTACGAGTTTGGATGTTTGTGTGGGAACCAACCAAAGTATGGCTGATTGCGGTACAGCAATACCAGTCAAACTAAAGGATGGCAAATGTGCATGGGCTTATGTGAATTTTGATTCAACTTATAATGTAAAAACAAATTATGTTGCAGATGCTTCATTGTTTGATTATGTATATGGCTGTAGAATGGATAATGGGGGTAAATCGACAAAGGACGGTTCTACATACTTAGGCAAAGGGTTTATACACATTACCGGTAAAAGTGGTTACAAGGCTCTTAGTCAAGAGTGGAACAGATTGTATCCTGATGACAAAAAAGAATTTCACGGAGCAGACATTAGTCTTTTAGAAACAGATGTAACTGTTGCCATAAAGGCATCATTAGTTTTTTGGAAATTAAAAAACTTAAATAGTTTGGCTGATGAAGGCACTGGTCAAAACACCATAGACAATATTGGCAAAAAAGTTAATGGCTCGGGAAGTGACTTGCCAAATGGATACCCTGCAAGACGATCTTATTCAAAATCTGCTTTCGATAATTTAAATTGAAAATCGTGAAACCGGGAAAATTTCTTCATCTCACCTTATCTGCATTCATTTGTTTAGGTGAACTGCAAGCACAAAAAACTCAAACTAAACTAGACCTCATGCAAGGCATATGGGAGGATACTGGAAATAGCTTGGGGCCTGAAAAGGGTTTTTTTATTGTCAGAGATATCTATTCTTTAGGCCTTACATTTTGGAATGAAACCCTGGATTTTCCTTTGTCAGAGTCTGTAGTAGGTTTTCAAGATAATAATTCAGGTGATGGTGATTCACTTTTTGCAAATTCTTTAAAAAAGGATGGACCATACTACACTGTTATTGATAAGGGGCGAACTAATAAATTTGGGTGGGTGCATCAGCCGTTTTATTTTATCCCACAATACTTTGAGATCAGAGAAGATTTTATGGCGATTAATGGCGGCAAGCTGCATGAACTCACTAGATTAAACAGGTTACCTGAAATTGCATTAAGGATGTTATACAACCGCGGAAAAAGAGATAGACGAGATTATATCAAGGACTACTTAGGCATTAAAGTTGTGGAAATCAAGAAACAAAAAGAAACAGTTTACTCTTTGCCCGACAAACCAACAAACATCCAATTGAGTGAAGGAGATGTGGTTACAATTGTTGAAGAAAATAGGGGCTGGTTAAAAATTGATTATGGCGCAGGAAACTTGGGTTGGATAAAGAAGCCCTTTGGAAAATAAATGCTATTCACTAGGGATAACTCTGTTAAAAGACTTCATCATATATCATGATCGGCATGAATCAAGTCCGCAACAAGCGGTGATAGAATCACAATTGATCTGATACGTGAAAGAGTAGGTGCTATCGCTGTCGTGATCGACTTAATTCAGGGGCGTGATAAGGTTGTTAACGCAGGAATTAAGTCTGACCTTGAAAAAACTAATGCTTACCGACCTTCTACTCCTTTATATATACCAATGGCAAAGAGGATGTTTTTCACAATGTTGTTAAAATTGTGAAAACCCCAGAAAATCACGCCTACTTCCGGGGATGCGTTTTTGAAAACATAGTTGGCGCACACGAACAGCAGAAGGTTCAATGAAAAATAGTAGATAATTGCTGCGGTGAACCAGGCCGGGAAGAACTGAAACAAGTTTTTTGTGGGTCGGGTTTTGTAAATATGAATGCAATGATACCCTGCATAGTAAAGTATGATAGCGCTACCGAGGAGTCGGAATAAGCCCTGGAATTCATTGATGGATTGATTGTATGTAAAGTGAAAAATACAGATGACTAAAAAAGAAATCATGACACTCCGTATTTCCCTTCTTTTCTCTACTAATTGCAATACATAGAACTGACAGATGATGAGGAACTGGGTAACGAAATAGGTATTTCCTATCAGATCACCTTGATAGCCTGAACGAAAATAGATTTCATTAGCTGTATCTGAAATGAGCGCATCGAACAACAGGACAAGCAGTACTTTTACCGACTGTCCTTTGCCTTTTGTAAGGAAAAAGAAGACAACGGAGAGTAAAGCCGAGCTAATGGAGACATACAAAAAACCGTCAAACAGATTGCGCATTTCGATAGCCTAAGATTCTTGAATCAATCTTGGTTCGGACATTGAGGCGGACATTTCCTTGATTCATCCTCGTAATCATCCGGATCAGCATTGCTCGCATTACTCAATAATAACTGCTGCTGGCCTTTGTCGTCTTTGGCAAGTGATGCTCTAACAAGTGTAGCCTTTTGCTCTGTGAGCAATCGTGCGAAAGTCTGCATGCCAAAAAAATGAGATTTCATTTCTCCCCGGTAGTTGTCAATCCATTGCCACGCAGTAGTCCAGCTGAGTTCGTTGGCAACAGTAGAAGCCTTCATGAGTTTTCCGTCTGCATCAATGCCTATGGGTATAATCACCAACTGCCCGCGGGTATCAGTAGCATAATGTAAACTGATACCGATGCAATTATTATCAGCCAGAATTTTCTGCAAGTCACCCGCCTTGATGAAATACTCAGCAGTTGCACCTGTCTTTGTTTTATAGTTGGCCATCCAGCGCATGGCAATCTCCCGGCTGATGGGTGCACCTACTGATTTATTGAAATGAGGTTGAACATTCGTAGAAGATGTAGCTGTTGTATTTACCGGGGATACAGAGGGTGAAGATGAAACGGTTAGCTTTTGTTCGGTACAAGAATCTGTGGCGATAACAAAAACAATAACGATACACGAGAAGTAGAGCAACGATTTAAAATTCATAAAAATGGTTTAGGTCTTGAGATCAAATATCTATTGCGGGATAGTTGCCGCTGAACGAGTGTAAGTATTTTTAGCAGGAAGCAGGTTTGGATAAATGGGTTGCTGGTTTGGAGCTTACAAGGGTGAATCAGACTATGGCCATGTCCGTCCTAATCAGGGTAGAACTTGAACGAATACGATGGTGACCGGCATGGTTTACGTTCATAACTAGCTGTGATATGACAGCAATCGATTTGATATGTGAAAGAGAGATGCGGTCGTGGTGGTGATTGACCTAATTAGGAGATTGTATAGGGGTTTTGCTATCGTGCGAAGAGGTTATCATTATCAGAATAACTGTATCCATGTAGTCAATGCCGATAGATAATATTTAGTTATCCTACACTTGAAAATAAGCAATTGCAAGGCACTGCTACAAATCCTTCCTTCTCGAAGTGTGTTAGTTAAAACCTACTCCATATGACAGCACCTCTTCTAATGTGAAAATGGCTTTTACAACCGACCTTCCTCCATATTGAAGGATAAATCGTTATTCGCCTCCATCTTACAATGAATCTCCATCGAGGATTAGCTCCTCTCAAAATATTTAAACTTATTGTTTCCTTGCAACCACACGGACACTTAAAACTCAGCATCCAATAATGAGGTTGATGGCCAACTATATAGATCACTCTTTCAGAGATCTCATCTGGCTGTTCACCGCAATATTTGCACTTGTAAAAAACTCGTTCTCCTGAGGGTGTTTTTGTAGAATACCGATCAAAAATCTTAAACCAATTTCTCATGTTATTAAATTTGACAATTCGACCAGGTCTAAGAATATTCTCCTATCCCCAAGACCAACCTTAGATTTTAGAAATGCATCATCTTTCAGCTGATCTTCTGATTGATGAATGAAACATCCCTCAGTTAGATCAATAGTTGTCTGAGCAAAATCTCGACAAGGGTCTACTTTATAGGGATGAAGTCTATTGAGGAATTCGTTCACCGCGTAACTCGCGATCATCATGTTTACGCTTATAACAGCTGGGCGGTTGACATTTATGTTTTTGATATAGGAATTCTTAACTAGTTCTGGGAATTGATCAGGGTGCGTCCGATACAGCCCCGCGGCCTTTAGATCCTCTGAATCATACAGCCCTCGAGAAATGAGAGACGACCTACCTGGCTGGATGTAATGAACAGTACCAACGATTTTTAAAATTCCTCCTTGTCCATCAGCTTCTAACTTTATCCCTAAGTCAAAATATGGAATGATGTAATATGTAGAGATTCGATTGATTAAATCGCGGCCATCTACCGAATCAACTGCGCCAACTAGGATGTCACATTCAACCAAGTCACGTAGGCAGGCGATGCTATCATAAATATTACCTGAATACACTTTGACTTGCGTGCCCAAATCAAAATTTATAATGGCCTCTTTAAGGACATCTACTTTGAATCGATGATTGTTAACATCTACTCGTCTTGTATTCAGTATTCGATTTAGATTTTTTAATTCTACTTTGTCCGGGTCAATCAATACTAGTTTTCCTACTCCTAGGCGAGCGAGTTGTTCGATGACTGGACTTCCAGTTCCAGAGCATCCGACAATTCCAATTTTTAATTTCTTCAAAAGACTGTAAGTCCCTTCTCCAAACGCTTGGATTGTTCTCTTCCCAATCTCTAATTGATCATCGATGCTCTTGTTATAATCCCAAATCCTAATCTCATCTCCAGCAACACTGATTCGTGCTATATTTTCAGTTTCCAAATTTGGAAAGAACACTCTGCCAAAAATTCTTCCATTAGGTAACATCACACAGCTACCATGCGGAGAGTCTGAATCCGTCCATCCGAAAATTGACGAGAATAAACGTGTGTCGGAATCATCATCCAATGAAGAGAACTGTTCATAACCACCTGGATGACAATGGATTTTTACAATAGCCCAATCATTCCTTGACGCTTTCTCTATCAATGGAATTATTCTATCAGTTTGCCACGATATGAAATCTGGTGTTCTTTCACATTCCTTACTCGGAATGTGAACAACTTCATGAACGAGCAGCTTATGAACACCCTTGTTATTAAGTCTACCGCACAAAGCAACGGCCACTGCCTCTAAATTATCACCTGGAAAAAGGTGATTCCATATAAGGTCGTAATGGTGTCCTGAGATACTAAGCTGGTACTGCATTGGGTTTCTTTTCAAATTCTTGTTTGAACCAATAACTCACTAAGCTCATGTGAGTGCTTAAGTTGTCAATTCCTTCTCTCCACGGATTTTGACCAGTGCGATGACGAGACCATCGTTGGAAGGCTTTCCCATCTATTTGTTGAGCAGATGTTGCTCCAATTACTTGCCCATCACTTCGAGACAGTGATGGAAAGAAATATGCCATATCAAGCTGAGTTCTTGGGTAGCCCGGTTCAACCTTTATGGCAACTGTTAATTGCTTCACATTGTACCCTTCGCAAACAGGATAGTCATAGATAAGAATCCATCGACCAGTAGATTCAGAAAGGGTCTCCCAAGGGAGACCCAAACTTTCGAGAAACTCAACATCCTCATCCAAAAGGTCAAATTGCTTTCGCGTTCCCTCACCTTCGGTTTGATCAAGTGGTAGAGTCATGAATTTTTCCACGCCTGGTTTCGTGAAGCAAACCTTTTCATCGAGGCTAATTGGTTCAACTTTACCGCCCTTCAACTTCATGTTAAGCTGGTACTTTTCCGGAGGCTTCTTGCCAGCCAGCGCAAGTAGTTCGCGTCCGGTCATGCATTCCTTTTCCACCACATAAACCTCCCGGTCAATTTTTATGCGGTACTTTTTGTCCTTTGGTACAGGCCTCCCTTCTTTCGAGTAGGCCTCCAGGTCGATAATTTCAATTTCTTCTGCCATATAGTTATCTTTTGTTTGCTCTTAAATGCTGAAGCGTGACCTAGAAACAGGGTTTTATTTATGTCACGCTTAAGTATTAATGAGTAAAAATCGTAGGCCTAAATGGAAGTACCGGAAGCACAGAAGCTGGGTGATGGAGGGGGGAGCTTGATTGCTCTTCTCCGGTCGTTCATTACCTGCGGGGATGACCAACGAAAGCAGAGGCTTAAGACAGAATTTTATGATTGTTTCGGTCCAAAGTTCTATGACAGACTATATAAAGTCGCGTCAAAGCTTTATAGAGGGATACCGGATTGGGAGGGAAGAATGGAAGAGGTGTTTAATGACACTTTTCTTACTGCTTTCGAGGATTTGGAAACATTTGAGATGGGAGATAACTGGGATGATACTGAATGTGAAAAAGTGATCCTAAATTGGTTATCTGTAATTGGAAACAATAAACTCCTTAAACTCGCGAGTGATCGGAAGAAAGAGCGGAAGGCCCTGACTGGCTACAAAGATGAGCTGCTCAGAGAAAACAGACCTGGGATCACATTTGAAAGAAAGTCATACAAGCAGACCTATGACAAAGCAAAGTTCGATGTCTTTTGGAACAAATTGAATGCGATGTCAAAGGAAATCTTGATCTCGTGCCTTGAATATGGAACGTTAAAAGAAGAAGTTGGCGATCATATTTCAGGCAAAGAAACAGAATTATTGAAACTCAAGGATGACTTGGGTTCTTGTGCTGTACCGAAGCAGGTAAGGAAATTGATGGCTCAGAGTGAATTTAAAGAGCGTAACACCGATCACTTGCCTGATGAGGTATTGGAAAATCTAAAAACAAAATACAACGTAACCTCTGCTGCGATTCGCAAAGCAAAACAAAGAGCACTTGAGGGTTTAAGAAATTGTAAAATCTGAGACATGGCAAAGACTAAAGGCAAAACTGATACTCAGGATTTGACCCCTAATGACAAAAAGAATCTTCAAGCCGATATGAGAAGATTTGGATATTTGTTGCCTACGAATGACGAAGAACTTGAAGAATTCAATAAGATTTTTGGTAAAACACAAGTGATGTTTCCTGAGCATTTGAAACGACCGGCTTTTTTGAATGAAAAAAAAACGGTCAAATCAGTGTCCGTTCAAAAAGCTGCACCTGTAAAAGCACAAACTTCTTTAAAGAGTGCAAAGACTTCAGCGCAAATAAAAAACGACTATTTTAAAAAACTTGTACTTGCGGCTGAGATTGCTAACCAACTTTATGAAGAGCCGACTTTTGGGCACGTAAAGTTTGTGAAGGTTTATTTTTTATGCGACCAGGTTTGCAACATGCGACTTAGTTCCAGTTATGCAAAATATGCTGCTGGTCCTTTAGACCCAAAACAGATGCATTCAATAGATGCAGAATTCAAGAAAAGGAAATGGTTTTCGATCACTGAGACCCGATACGGATATCGATATCAACCTGATATGAAACTCGATGAATACCGTACTTACTACGGAAGGTATTTTCGGAATTCAGTGGATGACATAGCCAGGGTAGTAGACTTATTCAGGAAGCATAAATCTGATTTTTGCGAAATCGTTGCCACAATATTTTATATATGGAAGGAGCTTTTGCAGAATCACAGACTTGTAAATTCTGCTTCATTGATTGGTGATTTTTATGCTTGGGATCAAAAAAAGAGACGGTTTACAGAGAAACAAATAAAAGAGGCAATTGATTGGATGAATGAGAACGGAATCGTACCAAACTAAAGCAAATTGAGATGAACAAATCCACATACAGAGTAACAGTACTAATTGGAATTGGCATGATTCTAATTGTTGTAGTCGCTATTGCCTTGCTTTTGAACAAGGCGATACAGAACCAGGAGAGAAGTTTGGGTTACTCGCACGATAAGAATTTTAAGGATGTCGATTCCTTGATTCCTGTAATTCCTGAAAGCAAGCCGATTGGATTTGAGTATCAGAAAGGTTCTTAAAAATGTCGTAGAGATATTGAGATCTTTTGCACTAGGGATTTCTTAACCTTTCCCAAACATCCTTCCCTATGTGTTTGCTCGCAATCTTCACAGAGAAACCTTAGAACAGCTCCTCCCTAGAACGGCACTCGTGAGGGCTATTTAGTAGCGGGGACAAGACTTAAACTTATTTCAATGAAGATTCTTCAACGCCTCAAGCATCGTTCGGCTCTCTCTATGAAATAATGGAGATTACAGCATCCGTCCCTTTCGAATATTTCTCCCCCCGCCTGCGTTGGTGTCCCCACTCGCCCTTGTCGTGTGTTCTTCACCGACAAGCCTCATTGTCTACCGGTGAGTTTTCCCAATGGCCTCTCCCCATGATCTCTAAAAACAAAAACGGCCAGGAAAATACTTTCTTGGCCGTTCTTCGTGATCCCGCTGGAACGGTTAGGTACAGATTACCTACATCTAAAAGCACCAACAGGATGGCAATTTTTAACATCTAGCTTCTTATAAGCTAACCTATTTTGCCAAAAAATTGGCTTCAACGATACGGTCGTAACCTAATTAATCGCTATCCTCTTGTGGGTATTTACTTTAACCACTATCATAAAAGACTTACATTCGGATATACAATTTGAATTCCTGTCTATGACTTGGAGCCAGGTTGCAAAGGCCAACCCGTCAATTTTATGAAAGAGGTAAATCCTATATGTTTGCTTTGCAATGAGGAGATGTTTGCAAAGGAGTTTTATACAAAAAATCAATCGCGTTTCTTGCGCGAGCCTAAATTCAAACATAAGGAGCACATAATTCAAAATGCGATTGGTGGACGCCTCAAAAGTGATCAAGTACTTTGCGAGGCTTGCGGCAATCTATTAAACGAACAAGTAGATAGTTTTTTTGTTAGAATTCTATCTCCGTTTACTGAAAAACTTAAACATAAAATAGCAAGAGACAGGGAGACCAAAGGAACCACGAAGGTCGGAGGCTACCATATTCCAACAAAGCGAGAAATACTTTTTTCAGAAGGCAAAGCTTATCCCAAAAGACCTGCCTATGATTTAATACAAGCTGAAAAGAAAATACTTATTTATTGCTCGAAAGGCGCAATTATAGATTATCGAAAACACGTTCAATCAACTTTAATTAAAGATGGTATTGATTGGGATCAGTATGCCATTGTGGAGATAACAGAATTTGATAACGATCAAAATATTGGCTTATTCTTTAGCGAAGGAGTTGTTGACTTTAATAAAAAATGGAAATTTGGTCTAATAAAAATCGCAACCGAGTTCGCTTATCTTAATGGCGTTGAACGGAACCATCTTTCAAGTGTATTGGACACCCAAAAGAATGAGTTAATATTTACGAATAATGTATTCCCTTTTTTTCCAATTGGACCGTTCGATGCAGTCTACGAACACAATCGTGTTAACATCGAGAGAAACTATCCCACCCATACACTTATATTATTCTGTCAAACCAGCGAGACTGGAGTGATTTCATTAGTTTGTTACATTGATTTATTAAGCACCTTCCAATATTATGTGATCTTAGACGAAGATTACAAGGGCACTCCTCTTTTTAAATGTTACCATCAAAAACTAGATAAAGAAGATAAACCTGATATTGATTTGAGCAACTATGACTATAAAGATCTCAGTATATTGATAAATGATTATAATATTGATTTGGATAAATACCGAGGCACCTCTAATGATGAGTTAATACAGTATATACGGGATGAAATACAGAAGATTCCACATACATATGAACTTAACATTGGGGAAGAACTATACCATGTCATATCACAAATGACCCAAGCATTCTTACTTTCAAAAGGAGATAATTATTCATCTAGTTTTCAGTTACAAAGTTCGATCGAGTTCTTTAAGCAAATGGGTGGTGAGTTCGGAGTCAATTTTATGTTTAATGTTCGGAATCTTTTAAACAGCAATGAAACCGTCCGAATAGACAGGTATCGCCAAGAATTTATTGAGGATGGTGAACACCTTTCAACTCCTTTTGAAATATGGGATATGCTGCAAAAAAGACCTGATCACAATGACATAAAAACTTATGGTCATATGAAGTTTGGGCACCTTTCATATTACGTTGGAAAAGAGATGAAAGATACAGAAAGCAAAACATTCTAATTTCCTTCTTGAGCTAACAGATTTCTATCATTACCAATTTTAATACGACTGTAACACCAAATTGGCACTGCTTCACAAATGAAAAAGGGTAAACATCCAATCCAGCCTAAAGCAACGGACGGTATCCAATTTAGAAAAGAAGCAAAGGCTGTGATTAAAGGAGGAGATGCGAAAATCAAGTCAAATCCTTCTGAGGGCTCCGGAAATCCTAAGCCCCGCAAGCATGAGGTTAAAGATCTGAAAATACATCTTGATATCTTTGCAAATGCCTTAGACTTTATTTCTAATTCTCTTGATCCGATTTTAAAAGACTCATCTGCCGTTAGTGTAAAGTATTCGATACTTCATTTGCACGCGGGCGTTGAACTGATTTTCAAGGAAATTCTCAAAGAAGAACATTGGTCATTAATTTTCCAAAAAGTTGATGAAGCCGATAAGCAACATCTGAGAACAGGAAATTTTATCAGTGTTAATCATGCCACCGCACTCACACGGCTTAATAATATATGTGGAATCAGGTTCGATGAAACTGAGTTATTCAGTCTTGAAGATTTAAGAAGACGTAGAAACATTATTGAGCACTATGTTTTTCCTGTCGAAGATGACCCTAGCGCGTTAAAAAGTACTGTCTCTGAAGTTTTGTTGACCGTACTCAACTTAATTGAAACTTACTTTGATGAAAATGAAATAAAAGGTCATGCTTCTGAACACCTTAAGAACATTCGAAAGAAGTCTCAGGAATTTAGAGAGTTTGTTGAGAAGAAGCTTCTTAAAATTCAGCCTAAAATCGAAGAGCTTGCTAAGGAGTTCGATGTGATTACATGTCCGTCTTGTTATCAGAATACGTTTGTACTAGACGATAAATTCCGATGTTTATACTGTAGTTATACCGATGACCCCGAAGAAGTCGCGACTAGTTATATTGAGAATGTAATGAAAGTGTCGGAATATTACGAGGTAACACAAGGAGGACACTTTCCTCTCGAGGATTGTCCTGAATGCGGAGCACATACACTTGTAGTACGTGACAATGATTATCTCTGCTTTTCATGCTTACAGAAATGGGAACACAGTTCACTCGACACTTGTGATAGGTGTGGTTCTCTTTATCATGCCAACGAAGAAGACGGAACAATTTGCTCTTCATGCTGGGGAGATATAATTTCCTCGCCCGACTAATATTACCAACTCAGAGCCAATGTAGCGGGGATACATATTCTTATGGATTAATATGAGAAAGAAAGAAAGAAGACACAGGACCATTCGTTAAAACTGAAAGCTTAGGTATGGCTGAGATCGCAAGACGAACAAAACTTGAACGCGATACTGCCACACTTATGGATTTGGTGAGAGGCGATATTGAGCAGAAAGTAGACTATGTAAAAGGCATCCTGCGAAATGAATTCTTTGCCGATAACAAGGATTATACACAAAAAAGAAATAGTGGTCGGCTAAATATGCTGCAAAAGTTAAAGTACATAATTGACCATGCCGTTGATGACATACAAAAAGAAAAGAGACTGGCTCGAGCCGCAGCGGAATCGAAATGGGCGCCTGACCTAATAAAGTACTCTTTCAATAATACAAAAGAATTATACACCGATTCTGATCTACATAACAAAGGTGGTGGCTTACTAAAGATAGGCAAGGACATGGTAGACTTTTGTTTTTTAGAACAAATAAAACAATTTCATTGATCAATGCTGCCATCACTTCATTACCGAGTCAAGGAAGTTTATTGAACCCCAATCGTATTTTTGACAGAAAGCAGAAGTTTACTTTTCATGACTGCGTCATTTTTGTTAGCCTGTATTTTTTAGAACCAATTGCCACCAATCGAAAATATTCTTACAACTAGAATTGAAACGGACAACGAAATTGTCACCGAAATTCTTGCTCCAACAAATGGATACCTCTTGTTCAACACGCAATTTGAACAGTTGTGTCAGGCAATTTTAGAATTGCCTCGCGACAAAAGCATACAGTTTAGAAGGCTTTACAACAAGAAAAGCGAATCAATCGAAGACTTGGCTGTAGACTTAAATCGACTCACTGAATTTATGGAGATTTTAGATAGCCACATGATTACGGAATGTGTGTTAACCCCTGACTTTTTAAGCGGAAGAAATTTATTCTATTGTCTGCAAAATCAAAAAAGATAAGTGCCCTGTTAACACAAGCCGATAGACGAAAGGTCGCTAGCCCAAAATTTTTTGAAACTGCTCTTGGTGTTACAATCCGTGTTACAACTGCACTAGCCTTAAACAAAAATGGCCCTGGAGGTGTCCAGAGCCATTTTCTAATTTGCACTAAGTGATCCCGCTGGGATTCGAACCCAGGACCCTTACATTAAAAGTGTAATGCTCTACCAGCTGAGCTACGAGATCCTCACTTCCTTTTCATCTTCCACCAATGGCTTGGCGAAGGTGACTTCAATCCTTAATTTTGCCCCTGTTACGAAGCATTTTCGAAATTGAGGACGCAAAGGTAACCGAATATGAAAAATATACAAACCGGCTTTCTAAAAATTATATCAGCCATTACGCTCCTTTTTTTGGCCTTTGCCGGAAATGCACAATCGGATAAAATCAAAGCGGCAGATTCCCTTTTTAAGTCGAAACAATACACTCAATCCCTCGAATTGTACCAGGAGGTGTTCAATTCAAAAAAATACTCTCCAGCCATGCTTTTGAAAATGGCCTATATCAACGAAGGACTGGGCAAAACAGGGGCTACGCTCTATTATCTCAAGCTTTATCACCTCGCCACTAATGACGACCAGGCTCTGAAAAAGACGGAGGAACTCGCCAGCAAATTCAAACTGAGCGGCTATGACACCACTGACAACAGCCGCCTCCAGCTTTGGATTGTAAAAAATGTACGGCTGATCCAGGCCGGCCTGGCGATACTACTGCTGGCTACCGGAGCATTTATTTTCATGCAACGAAAGCAAAATCAAAAGCCCTGGGCTGCATTGGCAATCCTGGTTTTAGTGTCTGTGGTACTTTTCTATTCAAATAATGTCCGCACTGCAGGTGCAGTTATCGTTTCAACCGATAAAACTTACGTGATGGAAGGCCCCTCCGCGGGGGCTGGTGTGGCCGCAATTATCGGGGAAGGGAGCCTGCTCGAATCCATGGGGCGCGAAGATATCTGGGTCAAAGTGAAGTGGATGGACAAAATCCGCTTCATTAAAGAGAACTCCGTTCTGGAGATTGCGCTCTAGTGAATTACTGTGATTGCGCTCTTGTACTTGTTCTTCGTAAAATAGAGCACATAATAATAGACTCCCGCTGCTTCATTGGCAGCATACCACCGGAATTTCCGGTCGTCACTCGCAAACACCTGCTTGCCCCACCGGTCGTAAATCCGTACGTGCTCAAAACGGTTGGTGCAATTATCGGGAGGTGGTAACACCGGCGAGCGATTCTGACCACTACACTCAGGCTCTCCCTCAAATCCTTCGATGGCAAAGAAATCGTTGCAGTGATCGGGGAATGTGGTGATCACGTTGCTCGGCAGAAAACCCTCGTCTTTGGCATCGAGGTCTTTGATATTGATCTTAACGAACGCTGTATCTGCGATGGGTGATTTGCAATGCTCATTAGCCACCATGAATTTCAATGTGTAATCGTTACTGTAATTCCCCTCCTGGAAAATCGCGCAGCTCGGATCCCAGGTAAATTTGGACTCTACAAAGTGAAAGCCCGAGGCGCTGGCAAAGTTGTACCCATCGGGAGTGGCACTACCTGTTGCACTCAAAAGACTGAGGGTGAGTGAATCAATTTCTGTAACATCCGTGTCTGTGCCTATTATGTCAAGCCCAATGTGTCCCAGATTCATGCTAATGGTAGCAGAAGTCAGGTCTTGTGAGCCATCTTCACTGTAAATCCTGACTTTGGGATTGAGCTTGGGCAAGACTACATTCAAATGATAGACAACAGTATCATAGTGAACAATTTTACACTTGTCATCGTCATCCACTAATACCTTAATTGTGAAATCTTTCTTCTTACTGAATTCAAAGTTCTTGCAGTTGGCATTCCAGCTAATCGCTCCACTGGCGTTGCCAGGTGTGCGGGTGAAAGTAAAATTCATCCCCACATTCGCTAACGAGAATCCATCGTTGATCAACGATATATTCAGAAAGTCGCCATCGGGGTCTACTGCGGTGAAAGGCCACGAACCTGACTGCCCTTCGAAAAGCTGTGCTGTTATTTTCTTTTCCGGCAGAAAATAAGCGTTTGCATTCGGGGGTGTAGGTTGATTCACCAGAATTTTCAAAGTATCTGTCATCGGTAGACTGCAGGCATCATCATAAGCCACAATCCCTATTTGGTAAGGTGCATTAATAAACGGACATGGTGGAAAGCAAATCCTGAATTCTCTCGTGCTTCCATTGATCAACGATGCGGTGGTCACACTGGGAAGAATTCCTGTAACATCCTTCCCCCTGAAATTCAAAGCCACCGCCTTAATAGTTACTTTCTGCTGGTTATTATGCAGTGGATCATTTGTATCCGGGTCTGATACTTGCACTACGATGCAGCGATCACCATCGGCTACTGAAGGGAGAAAACTGACATTCATATTTTTCACATAACTGAACGTAGCATCCGTCAATTTTTTTCCAGTGATCACTGGCGGCTGATCCGGCTGACAACCATCTACCACAAGCATCTGAAAATCCCTGCGCGTCTCTCCTATCTTAATTCCATTTCGATATTCGACGGCTCGCACTGCAAAAACAAACAAGCCTACCTTGGTGGCTTTGCAAGTCAAAAGTCCATCAGGGCTTATTGCCAGATCAGGAGAGCCACCAATAATATTATTGAGGCTATAACCGGGTCTCCATAAAACATCGGGATACGGACCGGGTGAAGCAACAGGAAGGGGGTCTGGTGTTTTTGTATTTAATGGAGTCGTCAAAGAGTAAGCAATGGAATCACCGTCATCATCCACGCCTGCAAAATTCACAAAATAGGGTCTGCCAGGGCAGGCATAATCACTCAGGGGAGGAAACAGGTGTGGTGATGAATTGACAAAAGGTTGCCCGTTTTTAACTACCGGCGGGAATTCCATATAAAATGTCTGGCCCGCTGCTCTGGAACCTCCAGCTTCACTATAAATATTGGTGATGGAATAATTTCTGCAGCAACGCTGCCAGGAAATATAGTAACCGTCCGGATCATTGTAAATATCCGGTGAAAGTGTAACCATGGCTGAATACAGTATTCTGTCCGTTTGCAGGGATCCTGTTGTGCAGGCTGGTTGTGAATAGGCGACACGTGTACGTGAAACCAGTGATAAGGTAAAACCCGAGATCGGGAAGTTATCACGCTTTCTATAAACGGAAGCATTGACTATCTGATCTAAAGCCCCAGGATTGCCATTAATGTCATCAAAATAGAGCACCATATTGAGCTGGTAGGAATACCCCGCAATATGAAGCAGTTCAAATTCGCCTCCTACAATGTGTGAAGCGTAGACCGGAAGCGCTATCAACAAAAGCGAAACAAAAAATGATTTTTTCATAGGGTCAGTTTCGAAAGATAACTATTTGAGCCGATGCCTAAAACCCCCATGTTTCAGTAATTTTGCCCGCTCAAATAAGGAGCTTAACGGGTAACGATTTGAAGGATTAAAAGACACGGACTGCAAGAACTAAAATTTTCACACAGCCCTGATAACGGATTTGACACGACATGAAAAAAGGAGATATACTGGAAGACATTTTGGTGAAAACCATGGCAGCCGAGGGCAAGTGTATTGCACACTACAACGGCCTTGTGGTTTTTACCCAGGGTTGCGCCCCGGGCGATACTGTTGATATTCAATTGACTAAAATCAAAAGCAATTTTCTGGAAGGCAGAACGGTGAAGATCAAAAGTCATTCGCCCAACCGCATGCAGCCCTTCTGTTCTCACTTTGGTACTTGCGGAGGGTGCTCATGGCAACACATCAATTATGAAGCACAGTTACAGTATAAACACCAGCAGGTGATTGATAACCTCGAGCGCATTGGTGGATTGGAATTGCCTCCGGTCAAACCGATCGTTGGTTCTGCTAACACAAAGCATTACAGAAATAAACTGGATTTTACTTTCACGGCCAATCGCTGGCTCACGAAAGAAGAAATGAGTGAAGAGAATTTCGGATTGCCAGGCCTCGGCTATCACATTCCAAAGATGTACGATAAAGTGTTCGATGTGAGCGAATGTTTTCTGCAACCTCATCCTTCTAATGCCATCCGGCTGCTCGCGAGGGAAGTTGCCCTTCAAAACAACATTCCTTTTTTTGACCTGCGAAAACAAATTGGATTCCTGCGTACGCTTACCATTCGCACAGCAAATACCGGTGAGGTCATGGTTATTTTACAGGTGACTTATGATAAAATGGAATGGACAGAAAAAATCCTTTCCGCTATTGCGAATCAATTCCCGGAAGCTACTTCGCTGAATTACATCATCAACGGAAAAAAGAACGACACATTCAGTGACCTGGATATCAATTGCTGGAAGGGCAATCCATTCATTGTGGAGACGATGCCCTCACCTCAAGGAAATAAATTGTTGCAGTTCAGGGTTGGCCCAAAATCATTTTACCAAACTAATTCACAACAGGCACACAGGCTCTATCAAATTGCATTTGAAATGGCTACCCTTTCGGGGAATGAATTGGTCTATGACCTCTACACCGGCACGGGAACTATTGCCAACTTTGTTGCCGGGAGTGCAAAAAAAGTAGTTGGACTTGAATACGTGGAAGCTGCCGTTGAAGACGCCAAAATCAATTCTTCATTGAATGGAATTTCAAGCACGGAGTTCTTCTCCGGTGACATGAAAGATCTGTTAAGCGATGATTTTCTTGCGACTCATGGTCGACCGGATATGGTGATTACGGATCCTCCCCGTGCAGGCATGCACGAAGACGTTTGCCGGATGCTGTTGAAAGCCGAGCCGCAAAAAATTGTTTATGTGAGCTGCAATCCTGCCACACAAGCACGCGACCTGAAAATACTGTCGGAAAAATATTCCATCACCGCTGTTCAGCCTGTGGATATGTTCCCACACACAGTGCACGTAGAAAACGTGGTCGCCCTCGTAAAAAAATAATACGGGCGCTTTAAACCCTTGCACTAGCCTCTTCTCTAAGAGGCACAATTCAATATTTACTACTATGAAGAAATTAATTCTTTCAGGATTTCTTATCCTGGTTGGCGTGATGGGCTTTGCCCAAAGGCAAGCCGCTTCAAGAACACCGGAGCAAAGAGCCGAAGCCATTACTACATGGATGACGAAGAAACTTAAGTTGACTGACGACCAGAAAACCAGGATTTACGATGTCAACCTGAAGTACGCCAAGCTAAATCAGGAAGCCCGAACTGAGGATGCAAACAATACCAAGACTTTACACGAAGAATTGCGTGCCAATGAAAAAGAACGCGAAGCTGATTTCAAAACAATATTGACTCCGGAACAACAGCAGGCTTTTCAAACTGCGAAGCAGGAGTTAGCAGAAAGGAGAAAGGGAAGAAGGGGTAGAATTTAGTTTGGTGAGTCGTTTGAAAAAGCTGCTCGGGAGGGCAGCTTTTTTTATGTACATAGTCTTCAGATCATTCGAGTCTAAAAAACAAAAGTCACCCTGTTATTGGATGACTTTTATCTTTATCTGGTGCCGAAGGCGGGACTCGAACCCGCACACCTGTTACGGCTCACGCCCCTGAAACGTGCGTGTCTACCAATTTCACCACTTCGGCTTTAAAAACGGGGCGTTTTGAAATAAAATCGTGCAAAAATATATTATTTTCTACAATGTCTCTAACTAACATTTAAAGTTGATGGAATTTCGCTGTTAGAATAATAACCACAGTTGCGCTCAACGTCCAGAGCATGTCTACCATTTATTTTGGAGTCTACTTAGCAATTATGGCCGTTCACTCAGTTATACCTGTACTCAGCTCATTACCAAATTCTTGCTCACTTGTCATTGCTATTTTAGTCTCTCATTCAACATTGCCAAAAGATGAAATTACTTTCGATAGCAACTGCCCTTCTCATTCTCTTGTGCTCTGGATGTCTTTCAAGGAAAGCAGAAAACAACCAGGAAGTGGTAAAAACAGAGCAGCAGCATGTGTCGATCAAAGGAATTGACTCACTCTCCTTCACTGTTGATGCCTCCAATTACAGCGCTAAAATTTTTATGCAAACCGCAGGAAATATGACTGGATTCTTCTTTCAAATTACGAAAAATGATTCGGTCATCTCTGACCAGCAAATTCTGAAAGATGAATTCTACTACGTGAAAGCGCTCAATCGGATTGAGCGTATCCAAATCCGGAAAAAGGAATATTTATTTTTTATCCTTCGGGAAAAACAACAAGGTAACGGGGCTGCATTGGTAACTGATTTGGGGATTTATCTATATAATATAAAAGTTGGGTCCCTCACAAAACTGATTTACGGTGGGCTTGACCTTGTTGACACGGATCAGGTTGCGGGACAAATTGAAAACCCTGAATCAGTACCTAAAGATTCTGCTGTAGCTAAATTTATTTTCCGGAAGATGATAGGCAATAATAGTTTTGCCTGTGTAGGTACTTCTCCATTCAGCAAGCTCATTGATGATCTTCATCTCTATTTTACAGACGATCGCGTGTGCCAGATAACTGAAGAGGGGCTAGTCTTTGAGGTCAACTGCTCAAACTCTGAAATTGACAGTAGTTGGTTAGAAATTACCCAAGATCCGGATAAGCCCGGAGACTTTTATTTTCCTCGATCGTGTCCGACCTCTTACGTAATAGGCGCTACAGCCATTACCAGGATAGAATATCCAGGATATATCGGGGAAACAAAATTCGAGTCATTCAGGAAGAAAATTAATATTGATAGCAGTAAAATATCGTATGTACTGGGGGAAGTAACGTTATCTCGATTCGATGGTTATCAACAAGTAATGGAGTTAAGTTGGCCTAACCGTGATAAAGTGTATGTGGTTCCTAGCTCTTTAAGGTCGAATTTTAAAACAAGGGATGACAGCGAATGTAAAGATTAACCTTTCCCCGGTGGGCAATAAAAAAGGTTGTTTGTTCAACAACCTTTTTTGTGCCCAGAACTGGACTCGAACCAGCACACCTTGCGGCACTACCCCCTCAAAGTAGCGTGTCTACCAATTTCACCACCTGGGCATATTTAAACTCTCGTTCGAGTTTTAAGGGACGGCAAAAGTAAAAAGGTTTTGAAACTTTACCAATCAGCTCGCTGCGGCTTTTTTCCGGGGTGCTTTCTGAGCAAGATACTGCACCATTCGGGCATATTCCGTGTGTTCCCGGTGCCCTACGCTGAGATTATTCTTGTCTTTGAAAAGAATCTGAAGTTCTTTGTACTCCGAAGTCTTCCCGGTCTTGACCTTATTCTCACGCCAGGCTTCTATTTCGTCAAGGGAGTACTTTTTTGTCTGTCTCATGACGGGGTAGTCAATCTGAATTTGATTGTTCCCGAAACGGAGAATCTTATATCGAATGAAAATCTTGTAGAGTACGAAAGTGCCGATGGGTATTAGCACGACCACGATGGCATAATTGTACCAGGCAGCCTGCGGGACCTTCAGTACCACCAACAGGTTCATGGATGTGACGACAATCGTAATGACCAGGAAGAGAGAAAAAGAGACAATCGTATTTGTCTGCGGCTTAGAAACTATCAATGTGCAAAAAAATTAGAGCCGAGAATGGGATTTGAACCCACGACCTGCTGATTACGAATCAGCTGCTCTACCCCTGAGCTACCTCGGCTTGGTCGCCTAAGAATTAAAATTAGTCTCAAAAAGTATAAATTGTGCCATGCTTTCAAAAAAATGTAAGTACGCCATCCACGCGTTGGTTTATTTAGCAGATAAATATCAGCAAGGGCCTGTTCACATCAGCGAGATTGCTGAAAAAAGACATATCCCCAAGAAATTCCTCGAAGCCATCCTTTTGGAGTTGCGTAATGCCAAAGTCCTTCACAGCAAAAAAGGAAAAGGCGGAGGCTATTACCTCAACCGGAAGCCCTCCGATGTCAACCTTATGGATGTAATCCGCCTCATGGATGGGGCAATCGCCATGCTTTCCTGTGTATCACTGAACTACTACGAGCGATGCGAGGAATGCCGCATAGAAAAAACCTGCGGAATCCGCGATGCTTTCATTAAAGTACGTGACGAAACATTAGCTATCCTCGGAGGCAGCACCCTTGACAAAATCCTGAAGCGCGAGAAGGCACTCGGGGCCAAATAGCCCAAATCCATAACAAATCATTTGATCCGCCCCTGTATCTTTTGTAACATTTTATTTCTTATAAGTCTAGTAGATTTGTAGACTTTAAAATATATATTTACAAAAAATAACATTTATGGCAGTACGTTTAGGAGATATTGCGCCTGATTTTCAGGCCGACACAACTGAAGGAAAAATCAGTTTTCATGAATGGCTCGGCAGCGGCTGGGGCGTTCTGTTTTCACATCCCGCTGACTTCACACCGGTTTGTACAACCGAACTGGGAGCAGTAGCCAAACTGCGCTCGGAATTTGATAGGCGCAACGTAAAAGTAGTTGCCTTAAGCACAGACTCAGTTTCCTCACACTCTCAATGGATTGGAGACATCAACGAAACACAAAAGACAGAGGTGAACTTTCCGATCATTGCTGACCCGGAATTTAAAGTTTCAAACCTGTACGATATGATCCACCCGCAAGTGAGCGACAAGTTCACGGTGCGTTCGGTATTCGTTGTTGGACCCGACAAGAAGGTAAAACTCACTATTACCTACCCTGCCTCCACCGGGAGAAATTTTGATGAGATACTTCGGGTTATTGACAGTTTACAATTGACAGCTAAGTATAGTGTGGCTACTCCGGCCAACTGGAAGCATGGCGAAGACGTGATCATCACTGCGGCAGTAAAAGACGAAGATGTGCCTGCGAAATTCCCGAAAGGGCACAACCGTGTGAAGCCTTACTTGCGCACAACACCACAACCTAATTTGTAATCGGAAGTTTGTTTTTAGATCGAAGGGGCTCCGCAAGGGGCCTTTTTTGTTTAAACATCAACGGAGTCGTAGACCTGCACTTTAGACCATAAGGAAGAATAGTTCTCCACGAATTTTTTATGAATTGCATGGTCCTGATATACATTGTGTCCCGCCACATCTTTAAAAGTTGTGAAAAGTGAAACTGCGTAGGTGTCATCAATTACTTCGCGTTTGGGAGTTTTGGCTGGCACACCAATTCTAAACTCCTGGATCGCCTCAATTTTCTGCAACGACTTGATTCCTTCGAGAAGCTTCGTCAAGTCGTCTTTTGAAGCGGGGTTCTTTAACCAGAAAAAAACATGATGTATTAAAGGTGATTTTGCCTGGGGTGAAGCGAATGCTGTTGAGGCGCTCAACGTTGCTAATGAAGTACCTAAAAAGGCACGCCTGGTTTGCTTATTCATAAACGAGTTTTTTACCCGATCAATTTAGATAAAATCACTCAAACCATTTTTTGAATTCGGCCGCTTTCTCTTTGCTTACAATTAAGCCCTCCGCTTTCACTTCAATAATTTTTAAAGTCAGCTTGCCCGTATCGTCCGCGCGATAACTTTCAATGAATGGAAGGTGGACCAGAAATTGGCGATTAGCACGGAAGAATTCTTTAGGATCGGTCAGCTCCTCCACTTCGTCCAGGGATCGGAAATCGGTAATAAACCTGGTACCATCTTTTTTAACGAGAAAAATCAGGTCCTCTTTCGTGAAGAAAGCTATGTCCTCGACTGACACTAAACTCACTGATCTACCTATATGAACTGCAAAGCGTTCCTTAAACTTCTTCTGTTGATTAAAATTCGAGAAGAGTTCTTTTAATTCGTGAAGGTAAGTTTCGTTGGCAAACTTGGACTGCAGCAAATGAAATTTTTGAAACGCTGCCCGCAATTCATTCTTATCAACGGGTTTCAATAAATAATCAATGCTATTCAGTTTGAAGGCTTTGATGGCGTACTCATTGAATGCCGTAGTGAAAATAATTGGGCAAAGGATTTTTCCTCCGGAAAAAATATCAAGGCTGATACCATCTGCGAGTTGAATGTCGGACAGGATCAGATCCGGGTTGGGATTTTTAGACAACCACTCCCTGGTTTCAGTTACGCTTCCCAGCGGGCCAATTAACTCTGAAGTCGGCTCCAGCTCCTGTACAATCTTTGCCAAACTAACGGCTACGAATGGCTCATCTTCAATGATCAATATTTTCATAGCAAGGGGAGCTGTACTGCAAAAAAATCTTCTTTATCGACTACCATCACCTGGTGCGTAGTAAGGTAGGAATACAGTTGTGTCAATTGTTTTAGTCCGTGTTTAGTTGAGTTATCAATTTGCTTTCGCAATTGCTTGTTGTTCTGGACAAACAGGCTTCCATTCTTATCCCAGATATTGATCAACAACGGTGTCTTCGCGTGAACTGTGTTGTGTTTGATCGCGTTGTCGATGAGCATCTGCAAGGTAACCATGACAATCCCTTTCTCACTGGCTGCCTGTGAAACATTAAGATTAATTTTTATGGCTTCACCGAAGCGAATACTCAAAAGTGAAATATAGTGTTGAATAAATTCCATTTCTGTATTTAACCTCACCACTTCATTCTCCTTATTCTCCAGCACATAACGGTACACTTTAGACAAATGCCTGACATATTCCGAGGCTAACTCGGGATTTGCCTGGATGAGTCCGTCAAGCGAGGTAAAGGCATTGAAGAGAAAATGTGGGTTGACCTGGTTCTTCAAATGATGGTACTGCATCATCGATTTTTCTTTCTGAAGTTCGGCAGCCGCAACTTCCCACCTGGCCCGATCTTCTACGGATTTTTTCCACTGCTCGGAAAGATAGGCGTTGTAAAGAAAAACATTCATCAACGCGATGACGATGAATCCCAGGGCTGTGCCAATGGCAAGAAATTGCGGTGTGATAAAAGTAGCCCTGAGGTAAGTCGCCACGAAATAGTAAAAAATAAAGAAAAGAGGTGCTGCCATCACAAAGCTGCACACCTGTTGAATCAACAGTCGTTTCGTACTTCCATTGGAATAAGGTATACGGCTGTCAAAAAATCGGTTCAGCACTTTGATCCCCTCCCATACCAACGTGAAGCCGACAATCTGCATACCCAAAAAGAAGCTATGCCATAGCAATGACCATCCCGGGATAACGATGAGCCGGACGATTGCCGTAACAAATGAGCCCACAAAAATGATAACGTAAGGAATGTACTTGTTCTTCATCTCAGGTCGTCTTTCGGTAATTCAATATCGCCCAACTCATTAACAAAATCGCGAAACCGGCAATAATAGCAAAATGGAGTTTTACATCGTCAAAGCCACTTCCTTTCAATACAATCATACGCATTACTTCAATAAAATAAGTGACAGGACTGAGTTGCGAAATGACTTTCGCCCACATCGGCATGCTGTCAACCGGTGTGAACAGCCCGCTCATCAGCATGAAGACCATCACAAAGAAAAAAGCAACGGACATGGCTTGTTGCTGTGTATCGCAATACGTTGAGATCAGCAAACCAAAACCAAGAATAGCCACGAGGTAAACTGCAAGGAATCCATAAAGGAGAAAAATATTTCCCTGAGGAACTATTCCATAAATCAAAAAGGAAACCACAAACAACCCGATGGTGAACACGAACATTCCCAACACCCAGAACGGGATCAGCTTACCAAGAATAAAATGGTGCTTGCGAATGGGTGTTACATTGATTTGCTCGATCGTTCCAATCTCCTTCTCCTTAACAATGTTCAACGCAGTCATATAACTTCCGATCATGGTAACTAGCACTGCCAGAATTCCAGGTACCATGAAATAGCGGAAGTTCATCAATGGATTGAACCAGTTGGAAGACGCAACTTCTATTTGGGGTTGTTGATTAAAGCGGGCAGGCTGAATCCACTCCATCCGGATTTGAGAATTAAAATCCGCAAGCACCTGGCCGAGATACGAGCCGCCAAGTCCCGCTTTGGTTCCATTGATCGCGTTGACTGCAATAAAAACTTGTTGGTGATTCTCGCGAACAAGTTTTTTCTCGAAGTTAGCGGGAAGCTCAAGGATCAAATCCGCTTTGTCTTTTTCAATTTGATGAAACGCTTCATCGTACGATTCAAAATATCCCGACAGTCTAAAATATCCCGAGGCTGTGATTTTTGAAATCAGCTGTTGTGTGTACGTAGACTTATCATGGTCAACAATCGCGAGATTGATATTTTTCACCTCGTAGTCAGCCGCCAAGGGAAGGATGAGCAGTTGCATGATCGGTGCAACGAAGATCAGCGGCAATAGTGCCTTGTTGCGAAAGATCTGCTTGAATTCTTTTCGAAGAATAAAGATGATTGTTCTCATGCTAAGCGAACTTTAAATTTTTTGAGGCTTAATCCCAGCAATGCCACCGTCATACCAAAAAGAATCAAGACTTCTCTCCAGATAGACGCAATACCAAGTCCCTTTATCATAACTGACTTCACGATGATGTAAAACCATTTAGCCGGAACCGCATTGGAAATAATCTGTAAAGGCAAGGGCATATTTTCAATAGGGAACATAAATCCAGCAAACAGCATAGTTGGAAGCAACATTCCCATCAGGGAAAGCAGCATGGCTGTTTGCTGTGAAGCTGTAGAGGTGGATATGAGCAGCCCCAGCGATAATGCTGTGATAATGTATAATGTGCTGACTGAAAAAAGTAAGACGACACTTCCGTTAATGGGTAATCCCAGTGCGAATACACTGAGCAAAAGAATTATGGTGAGGTTTATTAACGAAAGAATCAGGTAAGGCATCGCCTTTGCCAGAATAACCAGCAGCGGTTTGAAAGGTGACACCAGCAGTATTTCCATCGTGCCCAGTTCTTTTTCTCTTACAATTGAAATGGAAGTCATCATCACACACACCAACATCAGCACCAGCGCCATTACTCCTGGCACAAAATTGTGCGCTCCTTTCAATTCAGGATTGTAAAGCATCCGGACTTCCGGAATAATCTGGTAAGGAAGTGGGCCTTGTGCAAAATGCTGCTGTTGATAACTCTGCACGATCGATGTGAGGTAATTTGTAAGCGTGGTTGCGGTATTGGGATCAGAACCGTCAGCGATGACTTGCACCTGGGCTTTGTTTAGATGCGTCAGGTCATTTTCAAAATTGACTGGGAAAATGATCGCTGATTTTATCTTGCCACTCTTAAACGCAGCTTCGACCTCCTCAATATTTCTTACTTCGGATACAATTTCAAAGTACTGGCTTGCTTCAATCTCATTGGTAATCGTCCGGGTAATATTATCATGCGCATGATCGAGTACCACGATTTTTGAATTCTTGATCTCGTTAGTCAATGCAAAACCAAAAAGCACAATTTGAACAATCGGCAAGCCGAAGAGCATAAGCAACGACTTCCGATCGCGGAACACGTGCTTAAATTCCTTTTTTACAAAGGTGATGAACTGCTTCATTGGTCGTTGGGTTGATAAGGTGTAAAGCGTGGAAGCCACCGGTTCACATGCTTTTTGTAAATCTGATAGCTTTCTCCAAAACGCTCCTCCAGTTGAGGTTCTTCAGAAATGATGAAGTAGATGGTATTAATGACAAAAAATAGTCCAGCCCACTGGAAGATCGGCACGGAACTAAATATTACGGCCTCAGCCAGTAGAACGGCAAGCACTCCGAGAATCATCGGGTTGCGCACGTAGCGATACAATCCCGTCACGATAAATTTTTTAGGGGGAGCCCAGGGCGCCAGAGTTCCTTTTCCAATGCGAATGAAAGCGGAAATACAAATAAGCATCATCGCCAATCCGACCACTCCTACTATTATTCCAAGTAACAACTGAATTCCGTTTTGCATCGCCCACGATTTTTCAATTGATCGCGGAACGACAATCAACACCGTGGCTGGTAGAATTAGTGAAAAAATATTTTTTGCTATTGCCATCATATCAGTCATCACTTCGCTTCGCCTTGCGGGCCAGTTGATAAAATACTTCGTCCATCGAAGTGGCATTGAATTGTCTCTTCAGGCCGGTTGGGGAATCGAGGGCTTCAATTTTTCCGTCCACCATGATGGATACACGATTACAATACTCCGCCTCATCCATATAGTGTGTGGTCACGAAAACAGTGATGCCGCTTTCTGCCGCCTGGTAAATCAAATCCCAGAATTGTCTGCGAGTCACAGGATCAACACCACCAGTAGGCTCATCCAGGAAAACTACTTTCGGTTCGTGAAGAATAGCGATTGAAAATGAAAGCTTTTGTTTCCAGCCTAATGGCAGTGAACCCACTAGTTGGTCTTTCGCTTCTCGCAAACCCAGGCGTTCGATCAGTTCTTTGCTTTTATCCTGAAGTTGTTTGTTAGACAAACCATAAATACCTCCGAAAAACTGAATATTCTCTGCCACCGTCAAATCTTCGTACAGCGAAAATTTCTGACTCATGTAGCCGATGTTTTTCTTTATCTCCTCCGGCTGTGTCCTCACGTCAAAGCCCGCGACTGTTGCCTCGCCTGCGCTGGGCGAAGAGAGTCCGCAAAGCATTCGCATGGCCGTAGTTTTTCCGGCTCCGTTCGCACCAAGAAATCCAAAAATCTCACCCTTGTGAACCTGAAACGTAATCGCATTGGTGGCGATAAAATCACCAAATTGCTTGGTCAGTTTCTCAGCCTGTATGACAATTTCTTCGCTCATGTTATTTCAATAGTCCGATAAAACAATCTTCGATCGTGGCATCAATGGGTTTCAATTCAACACCCGAATGATTTTTGATTTGCAAGTAATTCAGAAGGTCTGCTTCAGCACCTCCATGCTCATTTTTGAAAACCATATGAAGATATTCTCCGAAAGCATAACAGTTGAGCGTGTTCTCATATGTATTCAAATCTTTCAATAATTGATAAATCCCTTCCGACTTGATGGCGTACAATTGATGAGGGAATGATTTTGTAATTTTTTCAGGGGTATCAATCGATAAAATCCTGCCATGCTGCGTTAGCGCAATTCGATCGCAAAGCGTTGCTTCATCCATGTAAGGAGTTGACACTACTATGGTGATACCTTGCTGTTTCAGTCGCTTCAGCATTTCCCAAAATTCCTTTCGCGACACCGGGTCAACACCCGTTGTAGGTTCATCCAGGAATAAAACCACGGGTTTATGAATCAGCGCACAACTGAGCGCCAGCTTTTGTTTCATTCCCCCTGAAAGCTTACCGGCTCTCCTTTTTTTGAAAGGCTCAATCTGCACATAAATGTCTTTAACCAGTTCATAGTTCTCTTCAATAGTCGTGTTGAAGAGTGTGGCAAAGAAACTCAGGTTTTCCTCCACTGTCAGATCCTGGTACAGCGAAAACCGGCCGGGCATGTATCCCACGCAGTTGCGGATTTTCTTGTAATCTTTTACCACATCATATCCATTTACCGAGGCAGAGCCGCCATCCGGCAAAAGCACGGTTGTCAAAATTCTGAACAAGCTTGTTTTCCCCGCACCATCAGGACCAATCAGTCCAAACAATTCTCCTTCTGGAACCTGGAATGAAACACCATGAAGTGCAGTGATCTTCTCCTTTCCGTTTGGATAAATTTTCTGGACGTTATTTACTTCGACAGCGTTCATCCGGTAGTTGTTAGTTGATCGTTATTGGTTGTTGGTTAAACAATTACTGAAAAACTATTTCTGCGTACATTCCAATTTTGAGGAAGCCATCGTTTTTCACATTGATCTTCATTGCATAAACCAGGTTAGCGCGTTCGTCTTTTGTTTGAATGGTTTTCGGTGTGAACTCCGCTTTGTTACTGATCCAGGTTACCGTTCCTTCATAAGGTTTGAAGCCACCCTTACCGTCATCTGTCATCACTTTTACTTTTTGATTCAGTTTCACTTGCGCCAGTTGGTTGTTAGTTAAATAAGCGCGTAAAACGATTTCAGAAAGATCAGCGACTTTGTACAGAGGTTTACCCATCATCACCAGTTCATTCGCTTCTGCATATTTCGACAACACAACTCCATTCACCGGGTTGATGATTTTGCACCTCGCAAGCTGATCATTGATTTGGTCGATCTGTGACTGCAACGGTCTTACTTGCTCGTCAAGACTTTTTGTTGTGATCGACAAATTTGTTTGCAATGACTCGATTTGTTTTTGAATAAGATCAACCTGTGCGTTGATGTCATCCAACTGCTTCTGATTAGCTGCATTGGCCGCAACAAGGTTTGTCAGGCGTTTTTGCTCTCGCTTTGCCGTCTCCAGCTGAGTATAGAGCGGAGCAAGCTGCGAACTGATGTTGGGCTTCTGAGAAAGAGTCGCTCTCACCTGCCCTTGCAACTGCGCTTTCTTAAGATAAAGCTGTACGCTGTCTACAAAGCCAACCGCTTTTCCTTTTTCAAGTGATTGACCTTCTTCAACTGAGAATTGGAGGAGTTTGCCGTTGGCATCTGCTGAGATTATTGTCTCTACGGCCTCAAACGAACCTGAAGCATCATACGATTTCTTGCTTGAGCATGACAATAGCACAGAAGATGCTAAAATGAATTTTGAAATGTTTTTGATCATATAACTGATTTTAATTTCCTGATGTTGTTTTCAAATTGTATTGCGCCATCGCCAGTTGCACTTTGTGAAGTGCAGCATTTTGTATGGCCAGGTCTTCCGCATTCACCTCGCGCATATAGTCGTGACTTGTGGTTACTCCATTTTGGAGTTGGTCGGCAGATGTCCTTTTTACGGAAGCCAGCAAGTCAATGATGACTGAGTCTTTTTCCAGGAGCTGTTTTAATTTTTCGACTTCGGAATTTTGTTTGGTCATTGCCTGCTGCGTATTCAACAGGAATGTTTCACGCTGCGTGGTAACCATTTCTTTATTAAGCTCGATGATCTTTCTTTCACCTTTGATGGTATAGAAATTATTGATCGCCCAATTCAGTCGCAGCCCTCCAATGTAATAGCCTGTCCAGGTCGGGTTGACAAGGTTCAATGGGGAGGGCTGCCCCCAACCGGCCTGCAGAAACAACGAGAACTTGGGAAGGGTTTTTGTATTGGTCAATTTGGTTTGCTGATCCAGTAACTGCGATTGGAAATCAAACAGTTTCAGTTCAGGACGATTGATCTGCGTGTTCATTGCAACTTCTACCGGCCATTGCAATGTGGTTTGCTCATTCAAAGTCTGATGAATCAACAACCCGAGCATATCAAGAAAGGACTTCTTAGAAAATGCCAGGTCGATGTCGCGTTGTTCAGCTTTAAGCATCTCAGCCTGCATTCGCGAAATACTTGTTTTAGTATCTACACCGTTCGCGACTGCGGCTTCGATCCGCTCCAGTCCATTGCGAATGTCTTTCTTGAAGAGCTCGTTTTGCGATACTTGCTCATTCAGTAACAAGATTCCAAAATAGAGCTGATCAATTCTCTCTCTTAATTTGTACAACTCGACTTCGAGGTTCTGCACTTGTGTTAATGTGTTGGCTTGCTGCACCTCTTTCTGACGCTGCACTGTCATCAAATCCGTAAGTGGCTGGTTAATTTCTCCATAGATACGGTACTGATCCTTGGGAATTTTAGGTCCATCCGGAAAAGGAAGTTTTACCACTTCTGATTGATAACTACCCTGCCCACTGATCTGGAGTTGCGGCAAGTTGCCTTTGGCGATGTTGTACACCGTGTATTCGTTGCTTCTTGCCAGCAACTCACGCTGGCGGGTAAGCGGGTAATTTTGTTTTGCCAATTCATAGCACTGCTCAATGGTAAGCACCTGCGCTCTAGTAGTTATTCCTATTAGTAGCAGAAGAAGTGTTCTCATCATTTGTTTTTTCGTGATCATACGACAAAGAGATCAGGATGGGGTATATTTTCAAAAAAGGAGTCAGCGAAGCAGAAGAAAAATGCAAGGAGACGGAAAAATTAACCGTTCATCGACTTTCAAAAAATTGCCACTAAATGGATTATTTTCTAAAGAGCTCTGCATGCCTACATTTGGTATGTCTTCAATACAGTTGAGCTGATACCTAAAACCTCTACCTATGCTAGTAAGCTTACTGGATTCCAAAAAGTTGGTGAAGAAGACCATCACTATGTTTGCCAAACCGGATGAAGTCTGGAATGTGCTGACCAACTCACGAAAAAATCATTCCTTGTTTGACTATCAGGCCTATTCCAATTGGGAAGTTGGCGGAGAAATCGTCTGGAAAGGTTCTTACCAGGGATATGACAGTTGTGAGAAAGGCGAAATCATCAGTATCATTAATGGAAGGCATTTGAAATACACTTCCTTTGACCCAAGCCTGGGAACAGAAGACATTCCTGAAAATTATCTTGTCATCACTTACGACCTGGAAGAGATTGATGGGAAGACTGAATTTACCGCTACAGTAGAAGGCTTTACGGAAGATGAAAGCCAGGAGATCAGTATCGCGAACAGTTGGGACAAACTGTTTTATCTTCAACTGAATCTATTATAAAAAAAGGAGCCTCAAAAGCTCCCTTCAAATAAATTGATAACCAATAATCTCAGTAGCCTTCTTTGTGGTTACTGCTAAACGAGTCGCGAAACATCTTCCATCCTTTGGGGGTTTTTTTCCACAGCACTAGAAATTTCCCGTCATCAAACATCTTCTTGTTGGCATCGAATGATTGCCAGAGGCCAACTTCAGTGACGAATCCATTGCCGGAACCATAGACTTCCTGGGTAATAAATTTTCCATTCCGAAGCCCGACTTGCTCGTAGGCTACTTTAAAAAATTTAAGAGGAGTCTCAGGTCCACACATAGCCGGTGCGTTGGGAGCCATGATGCAGCAATCCTCTGCATATCGATTTATAAAAATGGAGGAATCGTTCTTTGCGAATGACTCAAAGTAAACCGCGTTGCTTTCTGCAATAGCTTTTTTGGCTTCTTCCAGTTCTGATTCGGCAGATTGAACTTTATTGCAAGCCATCGGGAGCCACAAAATCGCAGCTATAATTAACAGGGGAAAATAGGACTTCTTCATAGTTGTTTTTTGATGGCAAAGGAATGAACGGGCTCAGACAGAAAATTGTAAGAAACGGAACAATCCATGTACATCAGATTTGCCTACCAGTTGGTAGCCGAAGAATATTAGATATGACATTTACTCATAAAAATGACCTCTTAATCAGTATTTTATCAAATTTGATAAGAAACGCACATTCGAATCAGGTCAAATTCGCACATCCTTTAAAAACAGCTGTGAAAATCAGATTTCCGTTCTGTATGGCATATCGAATTTTTACCAAAGATTCTTTGGTTACGGCTCATCAGAAAAGAAAAATTCACCTACCGAAAACGTTAGCATTTATTCAAATCTATTGTACAGACTCATTCGCTAACGGCTGTGAGCCTTGCAGATAATTTTTGCTAAAACTTACAGCAGAAAGTAACAACTCAAGGTGGGGCTTTCCACGGCCTTCGTGCTATCTACTTTTGTATCGTCAAACACAAACTCAAACAACAGAAATATGAAAGCAGTAAAAACAGTAATCGCAGCAGTAGTAATGTTAGTAAGCTCCGTAGCTATGGCACAAGATCGCCCCAAGCACGAGATCTACTCCATGATGGTATTCAACTTCGTAAAGTATGTACAATGGCCGACTAATGACAACAATAAAGAGTTCGTCATCGCGGTAGTTGGAAACAACGAGATGTTCAACACACTCAGCACCTGGTATGCCGGCAAGCCTAAAGGCACCAAGACTTATGTTATTAAGAAATTCAACAGCGCTGCAGAGGTAACGGATTGCGAAGTAATCTTCATCGACCGCACTAAGAGCAATGAATTCGATGCAATCAGCAATAAAGTAAAAGGCAAAAGCACATTAGTCGTAACTGACCGCAGCGGGTTGGGTTCAAAAGGAAGCTGCATCAACTTCACTACAGTAGAAGATAAACTCCGCTTCGAATTGAACCAGCGTGCTTTCGAATCTTCTAACCTGAAAGTAGCAAGCACACTTTCCAACATGGCAATAATGATTTGATTTAGGTTTGTTTAGTTTGATGAAGCCCCAGGTGAAAGCCCGGGGTTTTTGTTTTTTGTGACCTGAGATTTTTTTGACTTAACTTTCTTTTGTAAACAAATTCAAAATCTCTTGCCTCCCAAAAAGCAACTATCCGATTCGGAACAAGTCACACAGCACATTCAAAAGCTGGATGCGAAAATCAGGGGCGTCATCCAGGTTATTCGTGAAATCATTCTCCAGACAGACGATGAAATCGGAGAGCGAATAAAGTGGAACAACCCGAGTTTCTACTATACGGGTGAAATGAGGGAATTCGATCCCAAAGAATACAAAAGGGATATCATCGTTATGAACTTACACAAAGGAAGGATTATGCTGGTGTTTCCCAGTAGTGCTAAAGTAAACGACACGTCAGGACTGCTGGAAGGTGACTACAAAGACGGTCGAAGGCTAATCCTCTTCAAAGACATAGCCGATGTCAAGTCCCGGAAAAAGGAATTTCAGGCGATCATAAAGAAATGGCTGAAGCTTGTCGATAAGTAGAGCAAATCCATGGAACGAAGAGATTATTTAAAAAAACAAATTGATCAACTCGGCCGGGTGCTTGGAAAGCTGTTATTGGACTTGACAGGGTTTAAAAATCAACAGCAGATTGAATTCGGATTTGAAAATACAAACCAAGTACTGAAACAAAATCTCGGTCTCAATGTTGGTGAGCTTTCAGAAATTGAACATGATCAGCTCCTCCTCATTCTTAAAAATGAAAAAAGGTTAAGTGATGAAGCCCTCAACGCATTAAGCGAAATTCTTTGGTGGAATGCTGACCACACAAAAGATACAAGCACCAGGAAAAATCTCTACCAGCAATGTTTGACCATCCTTGAATATCTTGAAACCCACGATACCACCTATTCACTTGATCGTCACTTTAAAATTGAAAAATTGAGAGTCTTATCAGGAAACTCTTCCGGGTAATCGTACTCTCAATCAATTTTAGCCAAGGCTTTAATATCACGCACTTCAAGGATACTTTTTGAATACCCCGCTGTCACGGAGTGAATCATGGCAAGCGCCAATGCACGCAGGGTGCTCACGGAATTAGGCGTCAGGGCTTTAAGAATCGGGTAGAGCCACAAAATGTATTTGTAAAACGATTTCATGTTTTTCTGCCCTGCGGTTGGGTACATGAAGCCAGGACGGAAGTTGTACGCTTTTTTGAATGGAAGTTTGAGTAAATCATTTTCTGTTTTTCCTTTGACTCTCGCCCACATGATTTTCCCGTTCTCCGAACTGTCTGTGCTGGCTCCGGATACATAATTAAAAACCATCGCAGGATTCAAGCTCACAAGTGTCTGTGCAAAATGTAAAGTAACATCATAGGTAATTTTGCGATACTCCACCTCCGACAATCCTATTGAACTGATTCCTGCACAAAAAAAACAAGCATCATAGCCGGATAGTTGAGACTTCACCTCATCCAGATTCAGAAAGTCTTTTACGATTAATTCCGACAATTTCTGATGCTTTATTTCAAAAGGCTTTCGGTTAACCATCAATACTTTTTCCACTTCGGGATTCTGGAGGCATTCATAAAGTACGCCTTCGCCTACCATGCCGGTAACACCAGTAATTATGACTTTGATTCCCATGATGCTTTTTTTTAAAGACGAAGATCATTTGGAATTATTGTTTTTTCTGCGAATCCATCCAACTATTTTTATTTTTAACTTTACTCTCCTCGGGGTGTAGCACAGCCCGGTAGTGCGCTACGTTCGGGACGTAGAGGTCGGAGGTTCGAATCCTCTCACCCCGACTTTAGATGGTCGTGGCGCGTTTCACGCCATCACAGGCTTAAGGTTGTCAAAGACAACCTTTTTTATGAAATACTATATCTACATTCAAACTGAAAAAATTCCAGATCGGAGGTACTTAGGACCTCAAGTAGCAAATCGAAATCGGTGGTGATTATCACAACTGCTTAACGACTTATTAACAAAACATAACCCACCACGCGTTTATCTTGAGATTAAATGACCTTTGGAAACAACCTACTCTTTTTCTTTAGCGCGCTGGGGGCATTTAACGGTCTCATTATCGGCACCTATTACCTTTGCTTCACCACGAAGAAAAACCTGTCCAATTATTTTCTGGGCGCTCTGTTAATTGTTCTGAGCATACGTATAGGAAAGTCTGTCGCCTATTTTTTCAACTATGACTTATCAAAAACAATCTTGCAATTCGGACTGACGGCTTGCTTGTTCATCGGTCCTTTCTTGTACTTCTTCGTGAAAACAGAAATGAAGCAAGTCCAGAAACTACCGGTATCATGGAGCATTCAACTGACAGTCTGGTCAACAGTGATCCTGGCAATCGGTTTAGTTTTTCCCTATGAGAACTTCCCTCACCTTTGGACGAGTTACATTATCCCAACGATCTACCTGCAATGGGGTATTTACATAGGTCTCACGATAGCGTTGGTCAGGCCGCTTTTTAAAAAGATCAGAGGCGAGGAAAAATTGAAGCCTTTCGAAAAGTGGATTCTGACGATCTGTGCTACACTATTTTTGATATTTATCACCTACGTATGGGCTTATACAGGCATCACCAAAGGCAGCTACATTACAGGGCCCCTGTATTTTTCCCTGATAACTTATCTCGTTATGTTCATATTGCTGTACCGGAAAAAAGCAGATGATCTATCTTTCTTTGCCAGTCGGAAATATGGTGACAAGAAGTTGAATGAGGATGAAGCCAAACGGATCGTTGCAAAATTGCAAATGGTCATGAATGAGAAAGAACTTTTCCGGAATCCAAATTTAAAGGTGGATGACCTTGCCCGCGAAATCGAAATTCCCAGCCATCAGTTATCTAGGATTCTGAATGACAGCCTGCAGAAAAATTTTACCCTTTTTGTAAATGAATACCGGGTTAATGCGGCTTGTAAGTTGTTACCGTACCAGGCAAATTTCACAATAGAGGCGATCGGGGACGAGGTAGGATTTAACTCAAAGTCCACTTTCTTCGCCACTTTCAAAAAAATTAAAGGCTTGACCCCCAATGCCTATCTGAGGGAAATTACTCCAGTTTCATAAATCCGCACTAATGCGTTGAGGTTTCGGCACTTCGGAGATAAAGGGAGCTTGCATCTTTGGCAAACTCTTTTCAAATGAAAAAAATAAACTTGCTGCTGTGCTTATCATGCACCTTTTATACAACGTATTGCCAAGATACACCTGCTGAAAGACAATTGATCGAACAGACGATCGCACTCTATTTTGATGGCTGGGCTACAGGTGATACGACCAAGGTTGGGAAGGCCATGCACTCTTCATGCCACCTGAAAAACTACAGTCCCGGAAAATTCACGGAGTACACCAGAAACCAATATCTAGGTTTATTCAAACCTCACCCGAGGCCCAGAAACCTGCAGACCCGTATTATTAGCCTGGATATTACCAACAACATGGGTAGTGCGAAGGTGGAGATCAGTACTGAGAAAGACCTGTTTACAGACTATTTCAATCTGATGAAAACGGATGAAGGCTGGCTGATTGCCGACAAGGTATCGACCAGGACACCTTATATCATGGGGGCTGATGCGAAGGCTGCGAGAAAAATTGATTCCCTGTTTGTCTCTTACAATTTGCAGACACCAGGTGTTGCCGTAGCCATTGTTAAGGATGGTAAAATTGTTTTCCAGAAAGGATACGGAATGGCTGACCTGGATCATCACGTACCGATCACGCCACAGACAGTCTTTAACATCGCTTCGGTATCAAAACAATTTACCGCCTTCGCCACATATTTGTTGGCCAGTGAAGGTAAAATCTCACTCGATGATGATATCCGGAAATACATCACTGAACTGCCTGACTACGGTACAGTGATCAAGGTGAAACATTTGCTCGGCCATACGAGTGGTTTAAGAGACCAGGCGGCAATAGGGTCATTAGCAGGTAACAGGTTAGGCGACATCTCCACGACAGAACAAATTTTGAAGTCAATTGCACGACAGAGAAATCTGAATTTTACACCAGGCACTGCATTCGGCTATTGCAATACCGGCTATACTCTGCTCGCAGAGATCTTACACCGCGCAAGCGGCAAATCATTTGCAGCCTACACGGAAGAGAAAATATTCAAGCCACTTGGGATGACCAGCACGCAGTTCTATGACAACTACCAGAAAGTCGTAAAAAATAAAGCTGAGTCCTACGAACTGATGAATGGAATTTATTACCACCAGCCGTTGAATGTTTCCAATCCTGGTCCTTCCAATCTCCTGACGACCACAGAAGACTTAACCAAATGGGTATTGAATTTCGAGAACCCGGTGGTCGGAACGCCAGAGCTAATAAAAGCATTCAACGAAGCTTCCTACATGAACAATGGCCGGAAAGCGATATTAAGAATATCCGGTCGCGACACGATCTTTCATGCGAAAGGACAAAACCTGAGTAATTATAAAGGAGTTGATATGATCACACATGGAGGTCACGCTGCGGCTTTCCGCACTTTTATGGGGCGTTTCCCCGGTGAGCGTCTTGCCATCATCGCACTCAGTAACGATGAACACAATGAGCGGCTGAATGCCCGGTGGCAAATTGCTGACTTTTTTATAAAGGACAAGTTGAAAGAGGAAAAGCCATCTGCTGCTGCACCTAGTCAATCAATAGTTAAACCCATAGTGAAGTACCCCAACAATCTGAAGGATTTTACAGGCGAGTATTATAGCGATGAACTCAGTACCACCTATTCGTTTGTCGTACATGGGAGTACACTTATCATGACTCATCTGAACCTGAATGATATTGAATTGAAGCAAGTGGACGGCAATAAATTTTCAGGCTCTGGCCCGGAAACCTTTGCATTTGAAATGGAGTTTCTCAAAAATGAAAAAAGTGTCGTGACCGGTTTCACAATTTCAAATTTCGGAGTAAAGAATTTAAAATTCGTGAAAGTGAAGTAACCAGGGCAACTACATACATTTGAACGCCAGGAGGACTAATTGACTAACGAATTAAAAGCACTTTATAATAACGATCACCTGCTTTTAGAATAACTATTCCGTTTGCAGTCTTCGGTGCTTCGAAAAAAACTTCCTGGCCCGCTTCGGCAGTACGTGAGTCAAGCTCTTCACCCAGCACTGAAAACAACAAGAGCTGCATGCTAGAGTTTACTTTGACAGAAAAATGATCTTTTGCCGGGTTAGGGAAAATGTGCAGTTCATGTCTTTCCTTATCGTCTACTTCCGTAACAACCGACACAATGGCGTTGTAATTTTTTATCTCTCCCAAGGCGCTTGATACGGAATAAACGACAGGAGTTCTGAAATCATTGGCAGATACTCCACTTTGTTGTGTTATTCCATTCACTTTGACAACCGCACCGGGAGAAAAAGTAAAATCAGTAACAAGTTGAGACCTGTCTACCGTTGACGGTAGCGCTGCTGTAATTTCATTGCCTTGGATACTGGCGTCCACCCCAGGTTCGCGAAACCGGAACGACAAAATTGAATTTGATGCAATGGAAATATTCACAGTAAAATTGGTAGCTATGCCTGCAGAATTCATAACCGTGTAAATAACCGGAGTTCTAAAATCATTTGATGTCACTCCGCTCACTTGCACCACATCACCAACCTTAACGACTGCAGCATCGGGGACTGTGAAGACAGCTTTTAGTGAAGACAGATCCGTATTCAATGGCGCCCATCCCTTCACTTCACTTCCATTGATGGTTGCTATAATCTGCGGATTCGTAAACTGAAATGAATTTAACGGGCTTGCAGAAATATGATACGTATATGTTTCGAGAAAAGATCCTGTTGGATAATTTGTATCGAACGACTGAAATGTCTTTAGCCAAACAGTTGCAGTGGTTTCATTTATCTTTTGCACTGCTATTGATTCGATCGAGCCACCTTTCATTGCTGAATTTCTGAAATTGAATGATTTTACAATCGAATTTCCATCATAAAGTAGCAAACCAAAGGGAACTGCTTGTCCATAATTGTATTCGGTACCTGCCCAAACCTGCCTGGCATTCAATGGATCGAGTGACATACCATCCACAGCAAAGCATGCTGTTTGAAACTGCGAAGAAGGCTGGTCATTTATAATGGCTGAAACACTACTGGCGTTACAAGACCCAGCATACGCATTACCATCGGGTAGTACCTGGATGGCATGGACACAATTTTGAGGAAGGGCAAATTCCTTCCATGTATCTGCATCGACATCATAACGGAAAGCATTTCCTGTCCCGACACAATTATTCGACACCCAAAGTTTTCGCGTTGGCTTATTCCAAGAAATTGCAGTGGGGGCCTTTATTTTTTCCTGATAGTCAAGTTTCTTCCAGGCACTCCCATTATACTGAAACAGGCCAGATGAGGTAGCTACCCAAACATATTCTTCGCTGATCTCAATATCCGCGATGAAGTAATACGAAACAGGCAAAATCACCGTGTGCCATGTACCATCGTAGTAACAGAGTTTGTCTGTTAAAGCATTCGTTACATATTGCCCGACCCAGGCAATTCCATTATGAGCCGAAACACACGAGACGGCTGTAAGGGTCAGTCCGGGAGCTGTTCCAATCTCAAATGTCATCCATGTGCCGTCATTCTTTTTCACGTAAACAGTTTGATCAGCGGCCAGCCACACATCTTGCGTGATGGGATCGACAGCGATATCCTTAACGGCACTGATGTTTTTCACAGGTGAATTGTCAGGGTTATAACTGCTCCACTCTTGCGCATTGCTAAAGCTGAAGTTCAAAAACAAGAAGACTAACAAACCACAGCTACTTATTTGAGTCATTTTATACATGGGGCGTTATTTAGACCAGTGATTAGACACGCGAAATGATGGTAAAGATGGAATAGGCAAATAACCTAGTTGACGTGATCTTAAAATGACACTCTCGTATCATTCTTGGGGAGAATTGTCTCTGGTGCGATCAATGCGCTTGTCCATTGACAAACGTCTTACTCCCAAGTATGACAGATTTGACGACCTTGGCAATGGCATCAAAATCAATTTTATCAACTTCATCGTCAGGGTTGTGATAGTAAGCGTAGTTTCTGTTATTAAAAGTTGTGACGGTATGGGCTTTTATTCCTGCCAAGTCAAATGAATAGTTATCCGATCTGGAATAGAGTGAGTTACCAGTTCCAAAATCGGCATCTGACAATATATTTAGTTCCGGACAGTCAATGTTCATTTGCATTTCTGAGCCCATCGTAGATTTGACGAAGCCGGTTAAGTATGCCGCTCCCTGAGATTCTGTCATCGTATTACCAATCATATCCATATTAATAACGTACTTAATATTTGATCCCTGGCATTTTGACACAAAATCCTTAGATCCAATCAAACCGGATTCTTCTGCATCGAAAAGAACAAACCAGATCGTTCTCTCATTTTCCCTAGCCTTTGCATAGTAGTCCGCTAAAGCTAAAACTCCCGCAACACCACTGGCATTATCGTTGGCACCATTGGCAATCGAATCCTTACCAACGGGCGACACTATTCCCAAATGATCGAAGTGAGCAGAGAAAATTACAATTTCATCAGGCTTACTTTTTCCGGGCAAAATCCCAGCTACATTATTTAGTGTAAACTCATCGATATTATAAGACGCATCAAAAGTCTGCACTTGTGTTTCATTGCTAAGAACAAATAGAATATTATCGCCTCCATAGAACGTATCCCACTCACCTGCCCGATACGACACATCTTTGAAAATAGATTTGTCCTCCAAGTATGTCCTTAACAATTTGAATTCACCTGCATGAACTTCTGGCACAAGAACCAGGATATTTTTATCACGCACTACGTTGTTCCACAAATTTTCAAGTAACTGCTGATACTGCTCATGAAAAGATCTTTGCGGATCGATGGATTTGATTTGATAAAGTTGTGAACTTGTAAATGCTCCAGATTTCGCGAGTGGATTCAGAGCAATCCTGTCCTTCGTCACCTGGTGGCCATTCAAGTTAACAGTGATGTTTGTTGGAACTGACTTAAGCAATTCGAAAGGAGACAGGAAGCTGCCGTTCAAAGGTTGGAGGTTCAACTCATTAAGTTTTGATGCGAGATAATTTTGTGTTTTTGTAATCCCATTCTGTTTTATCCACCTACCGTACATCGTGTCAGCTGCGAGAATTTCAACTGTATTTTGAATAAGACTGAAATTAACATCGGGTTCTATATTGCTACACGGGTCTTTTTTAATCTCAACAGTTTCCTCGCCACAACTGGCAAACAGAACCACCACAGCCGTTATTTTTAAGAAGATTTTCTTTTTCATTCTTCTATACTCTTTTATGATTTCCGTCCAATACCTGGATTATGGAAATCATAACGTCAAAAAATGAAAAAAATACTTGCCCCACGCGAAATAGGGGCAGAATGTATTCCTGATACCATTCTTCGGTGCAAAATTACCAGTGAATGGTACGGGTGATGGGCTACACCCGCTTTAATAGTGCCATATAAAACCCGTCAAATCCCTGAGAAGGGAAAATCATTTTTTGTCTGACCATTTGAAATTCTTTTTTCTCAGACAAAAATCTTTCTACTTGTATTTCATTCTCAGAAGGAAGAATGCTGCATGTAGAATACACCATGAGTCCGCCTGGTTTTAACATGCTACTGTAATCATTCAAAATTGATTGTTGAGTTTTTCTGATGTTTTCTATAAACTCAGATGTTAGTTTCCATTTTGCATCAGGGTTTCTTTTCAGTACTCCCAACCCAGAGCACGGTACATCTAGCAACAGGCGGTCGGCTGAGCTTTCAAGGCGCTTGATTATTTTTGAAGATTCGATCACTCGCGTTTCAATCATGTTGGAGGCCCCGGCTCTCTTCGCTCTTTTTTTAAGTTCTTCCAATTTCCATTCTTCCGTGTCCAATGCAATGATGCGCCCTTTGTTTTGCATGAGGGCAGCCAGGTGAAGCGTCTTCCCACCACCCCCGGCACACGCATCAACCACGCGATGGCCTGGCTCCACATTCAAAAATGAAGCGATGGCCTGTGATCCCGCATCTTGAACTTCAAAGAGACCTTCCTTGAAAGAAGGCAGGTTAAAAATATTTTGTCGCTCCATGAGGATGAGTGCATCCGGGTATTCACGAATTGCTTCTGTCAGAATATTTTCTTCTTCCAGCTGCTCTCGCAATTCGTCTCTTGAAATTTTCAGGGCATTAGCCCGAAGCACAACTTTTGCTTCTTCATTGAGTGCAGCGATCTCTTTATCCCAGCGGCTACCCAATTCTTTTTCACCAATTTCATCGAGCCAATCAGGAATAGACTCGTGAATTTTTCTGACCGTTTTCACCTGGTCGTACTTCAATGAAACATTGTTACTGTTCAATCCGCGGAATTCATCCCAGGGTGGTAAGTCCGGCTGGCCATTCAGTAGTAACCATGCCCCCATCCGTTTCCAATAGTCGTATTGTTCCGCATCAGATAAATATCCGAGTAAACGATACCAACGAACGATATCGTAGGTCATTTCAGCAATAAACCTCCGGTCTCGTGAACCCCAACGTGGGTTTTGCTTCAATAATTTCTCAATGACCTTATCGGCATAGCGGTTTTCCTGAAAAATTGACCCAAGTGCCTGAACAACTGCTTCGCATAAATTGCGATAGAGCTTTATCATTACAATTTTTTGACGGAAATTTAAACTGAATTAACGAGAACCTAACGCAAATCTAAACCAATGAAAAATCGAATTTTTCTCATCACTGTCTTCTTATTCCCTCTATTCGCAAATGCGCAGTTTGGCGACCTCCTAAAAAAAGGAGCCAGTAAAGCGCTTGAGAAAGGAAAAGAGCAAGCAGCCAAAAATTCCGATGCAGCTCGTGATAAACTAGATTCAACTGACTTCAATTATGCCATTTCAGTAATTGACAATTCTGGGATGATGAGTATCCGCGATGCAAGCGAAGGTCTCACTAAAAAAATGGACTTTCTCATGAATACACAGGTCAAAGACCAATCGAAAGTAACGCCAGCACAGAAGAGCCGGAATACATTGGATGTGGCCGAAGAATTGTACGATCGGAAAAGATATAAGATGGCCGAATCCTATTTCCTTGACGCCAAACTCTCCTACGAAACCAATAATATCACTGACAATATCAACTACAGTAAGGTACTTGCGGACATGGGCCTGCTTTACGCTTCAATGGGGCGCTTCAACCAGGCTGGCGAGTACACCTCAAAAGCCCTTGAGCTGCGTGAGAAATCGCTTGGGGAAAAAAGTAAGGCATATGCTTCTTCGTTGAACAACAATGCCGTTCTCTACCAGGAGACAGGTCATTACAACGAAGCTGAGAAATTCTTTCAGGACGCAATACAAGTCGTAAAGGAGCAGGTTGGCGACCAAAGTCAGGAGTACGCCACAGTACTTAACAACCAGGCGATCTTCTTTTCAAAAATCGGCCGTTACGATCAGGGTATTGAGAAACTAAATGCCGCAATTGCGATCCTTGAAAAACTGAACAAGAAAGATTCACGAGATGCTGTCGGGTTTCAATCTAATCTCGCGCTATTGTATCAGCAAAATGGAAAACTGGCAGAAGCAGAAGCGATCTACTTAAAACTCGAGAGCACATTAAAGACATTTAGTGACAATCCATACTATGCTGGTGTACTTGACAATCTCGCATTGTTATATATTCAAATGAACAAGCTCGATAAAGTAGAAGGCTATTTTCAAAAATCGGCTGATGTCTATAAGTCACGCAAGCAAATGCCAAGTTATGCCAAAGTACTCAACGACCTTGGTAATTTTTATCGAATACAGGGAAAGTATGCCGATGCGGAAATAAAGCTTAACGAGTCACTCACCTTGCGAGCCTCGGCACTTGATGTCAATCACCCTGACTACGTAAAATCAGAAGAAGACCTGGGTATTCTTTATTGGAAAAAAGGTGATTTGACCAAAGCCTATATAAATCTTCAATCCGCGATGAATAAGTCACTGGACTTCATTGATCGTTTCTTCCCGCCAATGAGCGAGGCTGAGAAAACAAAATACTGGGACATACTTCAACCACGCTTCCAACGATTCTATAACTACTGTCTTGATGCGCAGGCTACAAATCCTGCTATAGTAAATGACATGTACAATTATCAGATCGCCACGAAGGCGCTCTTGCTGAATTCGACTAATAAAATCAAGAAAGCCATTCTTGGAAGTGGCGATGCGGAACTAATCAAAAACTACACAGCATGGCTGGACAAGAAAGAGACGCTTGCGCGCTACTATTCACTTTCAAAGGATGAATTAAACGAACAAAAAATCGACTTGGCTGCACTTGAGCAGGATGCGAATACTATGGAGCGAGCTCTTTCTCAAAAGTCCAGCGATTTCTCACAGGGTTACGGCACTGAAAAAATCACATTTGATAAATGTGCCGCTTTGTTGAGTGATGCAGAAGCTGTCGTGGAAATGATCCGCATCCATTCTTTCGACAAAGATTTTACAACTGATTCCAAGTACGCAGCGCTGGTGCTCACAAAAAATTCTACACAGCCCAAATTAGTTATCCTGGACAACGGCACACAATTGGAAACTCGGTACGCTAAATATTACCGAAACTCCGTTAAGCAAAATATCGCTGACGAATATTCTTACGATCAATTTTGGGGTAGAATTGATCCTGTATTGACTGGCAAAAAAACAATCTACTTCTCTCCAGACGGGGTTTACAACCAGATCAATGTAAATACGCTGAAGAAAACCGGGGGTGATTTTGTGATCAACAAGTTAGATGTTGCCATCATCGGAAATTCCAAGGACCTGATTTCGTTGAAAAATGATAAAACTGCACCCGTAAAGAAAGATGCGTTTTTATTAGGCTTCCCCAACTATGGCGGAGCAACACCGGCCGCACTGCCAGGAACAAAAGTTGAAGTGGAGACTATTTCCAGGATTTTAAAAACAGCCGGTTACCAGGTGTCTTTGTCGCAGCAAGCTGAGGCTACTGAAGCAAAAATAAAATCAATGAACGGCCCTGCGATTGTTCACATTGCAACTCACGGATACTTCTTACAGGATGCAGGGGATGCCGTGGGTGTAACTGCTGAAAGTGCAAAGAACAATCCATTGCTTCGATCAGGTCTGTTGCTGACAGGCGCTTCAAAAACAATGTCAGGTGAAGTTCTGCCCAACCTCGAAAGCAATGATAATGGCGTACTCACCGCTTATGAAGCCATGAACTTAAATCTCAATGGCACAAGTCTGATTGTGATGAGTGCTTGTGAAACGGGCTTGGGTGATGTGCGCGCAGGTGAAGGTGTGTATGGATTGCAACGTGCTTTCGTTGTGGCCGGAGCAAAAACTCTTGTGATGAGTTTGTGGAAAGTGGATGATGCCGCAACGCAGGCTTTAATGACGAATTTTTATACTAACCTTTCCAAAGGAGGCAGCAAATTGAAAGCATTCAAACTTGCACAGCAACAGTTGATGCTGAAGTACAAGGAGCCTTATTATTGGGGAGCGTTTGTAATGGTGGGGATGTGATTATGTATAGTACTTTGTCGAAGTAATTTTCATAAAAAAAGGGTTCTATATATAGAACCCTTTTTTTATGAAATCTACCATTCTATTTAGCCCATTCTCGATTTTAAAATATGTCCCAGAACAGTTTTACCGTAGTTACATCACTACCACCCATTGCCGAAACAGCTTCAGCGTATGAGCTACCATTCTGTGTTTGTTCGCTAACCGGGTAAATCAAGCGTATTGGAATATTGAGTCCTGCAGCAGCTGGTGTTAGCACAGGAAAATCCAGGCGTCTCCACTCAATCCACGCATCATAGCCACGGTTGTTCAATGCTAAGAACTTCTGCTCACCAATTTTTTGCTTATACGTTCCTGAAGCTGTAGTATATGAAACTGCTGCTTGTGCTAAATAAGTAGTTGCTGCTGCTGCCGTTCCTCCCCAATAGCTAATAGATCCGGTAACAGCTGTATTATAGTGCGTCCGGGCAGTAGCCGCGCCACCTGGAATAAAGCCACGCTCAGCCGCCTCCGCTAGTAAGAATTCTACTTCTGCATAATCCATGAACAATGCCTCAAAACTTGGATTGGTAATCTTGTCACTGATATGCGAAGTAGTAGCAAAGTCATTAGGATCTCCATTAATTCCTCCTACAAAAACACCTGGCGCTGTCTCATTAAAATAATATATTCTTCTTGGATCATTTAGCGTATTCATTTTATCTACAATCGTCTTGCTAGCAACAAAATCCTGCCGCGTAGTGAATGGCGCAACCAGATTATTTGAAACCAAATTGTTATTTGGCGCGGTTGCGAGAAATGGATGGCGTGCATTGTCAGTATTGCTGGCCAACAATCCTCCCGTTACTGCTTGCTGAACTAGCGTTTGTGCCTTTATGGCATCCTTGTCAGCAAGGATCATTGCTAATCTCAATTTCAATGAATTCGAGAACTTAATCCAGCGATCGATATTCCCGCTGTAAATCAAGTCTGATGCAGCCGGTATTCCCGTACTGATACTGCTTAAGGCCGCTATCGCAGCATCCAAGCGACCAAGTAAATCTGAATACACGGTAGCTGCATCATCATAATCCGGAAGGGTGTTGGCTGGATCGAATGCCTTTGAATAAGGAACATTGCCAAATGTATTTACCAATACTGACCAGGAATACAACTCCATTACCTCAATTTGCGCAAGTTGATTGGCCTTAATACCTGGTGCCAATAAAGCATCAGCTGTGATGACCTTCTTAGCTTCTTTTAAATCCGCTATCACGTCCCGATATATCGCTTGCCAGAAGGATTGAGGAATGGTCCGGGTGGTCAAATCATAACGGGGCTCAGATGTATAGGTTACTGTAGCCCACTGCTGGACATATAATCGAAAATTATTGGTGTTGACATTTGGTGTATTCAGAACATCAATAAGGTTCCTAACAGCGTTAGCAAACAACGTAGCTGGGGGAACTGAAGACGCACGTTTCTGGTCGATATTATAATCCTTTAGATTATCGACACAAGAGGTAACTAAGGTCGCAGTAAGAATCAATGATACAATTATCTTTTTCATAACCTTTTCTAGAATTTTAATTTAACATTGAAACCATAACTCCGCATGGAGGGATACGCACCACTTTGATAGCCTGCGTTGGCATTTCCTGAACTCAGACTTTCTTCAGGGTCAGAATAAGGTAGGTCCTTAATGATAAATAAATTTCTGCCTATCAGTGAAAGATCTATACCTTTGAAACCACCCAGCTTTGATATGATTTCTTTAGGCACAGAATAAGTCAAATTCACTTCTCTTAGCTTAATGTAAGAAGCATTGTAAATGTATGCTTTGTTCACAGCACTAAGCCCGTTATTGGCAAAGTAACCAAAAGGACTTTTCCCGTTACCATCAAGATTTTCTGCATACACGGTGTTGGGAGATCCATCAGCCTGAACCCCTGGGAGTAAAACCCCTCCACCTTGCGCCACAGGCAAACGCGATTCATTACCTTTGGCGTTTAGGCCTGCGGTCTTAAGATATTGGCCTGTGCCTTCTCCATACCACAAGTCAAGTGAAAACAAGTTCCCGCCCTGACGCGTATCAATTAGAAAATTAAATGTAAAGTTCTTGTATTTAAAAGTATTATTCACACCTCCCAACCAGTCAGGGTTTGGATTACCAATAATATCTGCTGAGCTAGCCCCTCTAATGTAATTACCATCAGTCCCTATTGTTTTCTGGCCATTAGTATAAACAAAATCACGGCCTCTGATTACACCATAGGGCTGGCCTTTGGCAGCATTTGTTGTAACACCTCCCTGGAAGCTTGCTACCTGAACATTGGTAACCTCTCCTGTTCCTTGACCATATAAGTAAATAACTTTGTTCCTGTTGCGCGTAAAATTCACGTTCACAGTCCATGAAAAATCTGTCGTCTTTACAGGAGTTGCAAAAACTGAAAGTTCAATCCCCTTGTTCTGAATTTCTCCTGAGTTAACATACGCTTGAGTATAACCTGTAGCAGCTGATACTGTTACGGGTAATATCTGATCTGACGTGCTTGCTGAGTAGTAGGTAGCGTCAAATCCAACACGATCATGCAAGAATGCTGCCTCTAAGCCAATTTCCCAGCTTGCAGTTTTCTCGGGCCTTAGCAGCGCATTGTTCCTGATGTTAGGTAGGGAAAATAATGTCGATGTCCCAAACGGTGATGGCTTATCATACACATTATAAATGGATAGGGCAGGAGCACTATTACCTACTGTTGCGTAGTTACTTCTTAATCTTCCGTTCGATAACCATGATGCATTACTAAGAAGTGTTGAAAAGGCAAATGTACCACCAACTGAACCGTAGACATAAGAGTTATTTGAATTTGGAAGAGTAGTTGATTTATCTTGTCTAACGCTTCCCTCAACAAATACGATATCCTTGTAACCGAAGGTCGTATTCATATACAATCCGTCGACTCCAATTCTAGTATAGGTTTCTGCAGGAACCACTGCTCCTGCGGAGTTAGATAATGAGTACAGGCCAGGCACTACCAAACCACTTACCGTAGCCCCACGAATTGAAGAGTTCTCGTTCCGTCTGATATTTGATCCAAGTACCGCGCGCCAATTGATGTCTTTGGTAATGGCCTTATTGAAGTTAAGCATCAGGTCAAAATTTCGTTCTTTCGAGGTTTGATTGAATCTTGTATAGCTAGATGTTGCTGCGCTACCCACTGCAACTCGTTGTTCAATGAAATCCGATGTTTGATTTACTCCAACACGACCAACTACTGTTAGCCATTGGGCTAATTTATAATCCAGCTGAGCGTAACCGAAAATATTGTTTCGTGAATCATTGTTATAGTTCTGATAACGATCCCAGTAAGGGTTATCTGCAAAAACGGGGCCCAGGCCTGCTGTACTTGCCCAATTCCAGGTAACATTCTTTCCGTTGCGGAAATAAGCTTCGCGTAGTTCTTTGATATCTAGATTTTGCTCCCACCATTGACGAAAGCCCTGGTTGGGATTCAAACCACTATATCCAGTGCCGTACCGTCCAAGGCCACTAACGGCTGTATAGTTAACAGAAGAAGTCAGTTTTATTTTGCTGGTAAGATCCATAGTGGCGCTGAAACTGAACATATCTTTCTTCAGACTACTATTCGGTAATACTCCTTTTTCATCGGATCTGGTATACCCAAACTTATAAGTAGCATTGTCACCACCTCCCGAAATCAGGATGCTTTGATTGGAGTTAGTTGCCGTTTCATAAAAAGTAGAAGGATCGTTCTTTCCAGCTACCCATGGCGTTGCATGTTGGTAGTTAGGAGAAAAAGGATCTAATGCCGACCATTGATATACTAACAAGTTAGGATCAAACTTAGGGCCATATGAAGCATCATCACCAAAATGTGTTGTCGTTAACGTTCCATCAAGACCCGTATAAGTAGATGCTGTACCATCTTTAATATAGTCTTTATAGCCAGCACCATATTCCTTTTGATAAGTTGGAAAAGTAGATTTGTTGATAGTCCCCCAAGTAACACCACTGTTAATTACTACATCAAAACTCTTCTTTTTCCCTGCCTTTGTAGTGATCATAATTACACCGTTAGTACCTCTGGATCCGTACAAAGCTGTGGCTGCAGCTCCTTTTAGTACGTTGACTGACGCAATATTATCGGGGTTAATGTCAGCAGCAGCGTTACCGTAGTCAGGACCACCACCTCCCGCAGATTGTGTTGAGTTAACGTTATTATTTTGGTTATCATTTGAAACCGGAACTCCATCAATGACAAACAATGCCTGATTACTGCCTGTAATCGATTTCATACCCCGGATCACCACGTTAGTTGATCCCCCCATTGTATTATTTGTCTTGATATCCAATCCTGCCACTCTTCCGGAGAGAGAGTTAACAAAATTGTTGTTCCGCGCCTGCACTACCTGATCACTGCTCACCGACTGTGACGCATACGCCAACTCGTTCTTATTTCTTTCGATACCTAAGGCGGTCACCACCACCTCGGCTAACTGAGCGGCATCTTGGTCTAACCCAATATCCACAATCGTTCTTTCACCAACTTCAATATCCACAGTTTTGAAACCAATGAACGAGAAAGATAGAACTGTTGCCCCGTTAGGTATTGACAATGAATACCTACCCTCTGCTGTCGTGACAGTACCACTTGTAGTACTTTTTAATAAAACGTTTACACCTGGCAATGGACTCCCGTCTATATTAGACGTTACCTTGCCTGTAACCACACGGTCTTGCGCCCAGACACTGAGCGTCAAGCCGAATGAAAAGCACATAAGTAAAAACTTCTTCATAGATTTTAGTTTTGTTATAAAGCGTTGAAACTAGTATCTATGAAGTCAATCGATTGCTACAGTTATTGAGTGGTTCGTATTTCTTATTAGATCACTGGAAATAGTTATTTGAGTGATGAAGTAGAAATAAAAAAAATCTTTTAAAGAACCGACTTTGAAGAAGTCTAATTGACTTTAAGATCTGAAAATTGAAAAGGCAGCCCTGTGGCTGCCTTTTCAAGACTTAAAGATTGTTTATTATTTTTTAATAATTAAGGTGTACCCGTTATAAGCACCACCATTGTAGGTAAAATCCATCGTTACCGTGATGTAGCCAACACAAGAAAATACAAACCCAGTGCCGGCAGTATACAGATCGTAAGTATACTTTCCATTAAACTGCTTAGCAATTGTGGCTGCGCCAGATGCAGGATCCACTTTTATGCGTAGAGGAACTGGATTGCTTGTTACGGGATACTGTACAATATCTATTGTCGAAGCATCAACCTTCACAACATGTAATTGATCTCCCGGATAGACATCCTCCCAGTCATCCCTGACTACAGTGTAAGTGCCAACCGCATCATCCGCAACGAACGGGCAGGTAACAAAGACAGAAATATCAGCTAATAAATTTTGAAAGGCAGTACCAGATAAAAGCCCACCACTAATATGTGAGCTATTATCTGCAGACCAAACTTGACCATCAGTCGAGGTTATTTTGTTTTTCAACACTACTTGAGCTCCAGGTGTAAAAAAACTAAGAGGCTTATTCAATGCAGTTGCCACCTCTTGCAATGTAACCTCAAAGGTCGTGGAGGGAAGGGTTGTTGTCTTAACAAACGTTTCTTGTGTTGCAACCACTACATAAGTATCCATTTTTTCTGCCTTTGATGTACCACTTAACACAATGTCAGTTTTATAACTCGAAGTTGGTTGGTTGAAATAAAATAGCACATTGGTGGGGCTACCTTTAATATATGCGTACACCCCCTTTGGAGCCGACTCATCAAAAATGTCATACGGTTTTTGACATGACAATACAGCTAGTGTGATACAAAGTATTACTATTTTTTTTATGCTTTTTTTCATAAACATTTCTGATTAGTTTTTAATGTAAAGTCAATCCTGGATCCCAAAACACTTTAGAGTCAACTCCTGTTTTCTGAGTAATATTAGAGTTTCTATTTACTGCAGCTGATGGATAAAAAGCACTTCTAATAAATGGATCACCGGCATCTTGAGCATCATGTGCAAGCAAGTATTGCATACCTGAGGGGTAGCCCGTTCTCCTGTACATATTATAAGCTTCAATTCCATTTCCAAATGCCGCGATATAAAACTCCCTCATGGTAATGTCCAGCTTGCAACCGGGGGTATTCAACGCAGTCGCTGGTGCACTGAGGAACAAAGAATTTACGTATTTGTAATATGTAGCTTTTGAGCCTACCGTTGGATCAGTGGCATTTAATGTCGTTATCCGACTTGTAGGTATTGCAATGCCAGCAGTGGCGGCAAACCCGACTACCTTTTCAACAGAATTTTTTACACCTGCTGCAAGGGCAGTGGCGGCATCTACTCCGGAGCTTTGGCTTCCTGCTAAACTAACCCCAAGTGTAAGGGCGGCCTCCGCCTTCAAAAACTCAGTAAATGAACTTAACCAAATGGGTGAAATGCCTTTGCCTTGCCCAGCTAAATTTATAGCACTGCTGCCTGAAATGGCTGCAAAACCACTATCATCATACAGGCCAGCAGCGGGGTAAACACCGTAAGTTGTGCGCAATTGCCCATCCGGGGGAATCCCTGAGTTATCCCCGTGATCTCTTCCCCAGTAGCCAGTAGCAATGGAAAGGCCCAAGTTCCCCAATTGACAAAACGGCATTCCCGTACTTGGGTACCAATAATTAAAGTTCTTATACCAACTAGGCGCAGACTGAGTAGCACATGGCAAAGCTGTGACCTTTACGCTGGCTATGGCATCTCCACTTTGCCTGTAGAAATAAAACCTCCTCCTTGGATCATCAACCGTACTTCCCTTGATAACCGTCTTCTCAGCCACTGCAACGTACATAAACCAGTTACCTATAAAATCTCCAGCACCAGTTGAATTATAGTTATTATTAAATTTAGGGTGTCTTGAATTCGGATTGACGTACGTAGTACCGTAGCTAAATTGAAAATCTTCTGCTCCGGTAGGGTCATCAATTACATTTCCCGCTAAAATAGTTTGCATTGCCGCAACCGCAGTGGCCTTGTCTCCACCTGGAGCACTGGCTATGTTCATGTAGTATTTCAGTTTAAGTGTGTTAACCAAAGCCAGCCACTTGGTTTTATTACCACCATAGTAAAGGTCATTGCCAGATGCTATTTGCACACCTGTCGATTTATTAAAATTTAATATAGCCGAATCAAGAGCAGCCAGGGCAGCAGTATAAACATCTTTAGCATTGTCTAAACCTGGATTCGTTTCGGAGTTTCCGCCAAATGCTTTTGAAAATGGTACGTCTCCAAAAAAATCCACAAGCGACATAAGCGTATATGCTTGAATTGTCCTAGCGATTCCAACGTGTGTATAAAGTTTGAGTGGAGACCCCTGATCGATTATAGTCTTTGCATTAATTAATAAACCTTGGTAGGCACTGGCCCAAGCTCCGTCATAGCTTGTAGCAGGAAGTGCATTTTTATAAAGCGGCCCAAACATTACTTCCTGCCGTGTCAAGGATGCGCCAATGTCAGATAGTGCTGAGTAAAACTGGGGAAGAGAAAGTTGCACCGTGTTCAATACCAAATCTAAGTTTCCCTGGTTCGGCAATGGTGAATTTGGATTTTGCAAGTTATTAGACAAGTCACTGCAAGAGCTCATCACTAAGAAGCAACTGACTATTGAATAGATTATTTTCTTTTTCATTTTGATAATTGATTAAGATAATCAGAAGGTGAGATTCAAATTAACACCGTATGTTTTGGCTGAAGGGGAAGTCATATATTCAAATCCTCTGCCATTGCCAACACCCAAACTATTTTGTTCAGGGTCGACATGCGTGTATTTGGGCATTCCGAGTCCGCGATACCATAAATTAGAGCCTGTAATAGCTATAGCCGCACCTTTGATAACTCTTGTTTTTGATAAAATTGAACTAGGAAAGTTATAGCTCAAAGAAATCTCCTTTAACCGAATAACAGACGCATCATATACTTTGGTATCGTCAGTTCCATTTAATAAACCATTGAAATACGCGTCAGCCGCTGAGACCATTACCCTATTGGGAGTTCCATCAATATCGCTCACCCCTTTTAATACAATAGGCAAAGTCCGATCTATGTCAGTGTCTTTTGTCAAACCACGTGTCAATAAGATGTTAGCCGTAGTAGAGTAGATCTGTCCGCCTTGAACAAAATTCCACTGCATTCTAAACGTAAAATTCTTATAGGACACTGTTGAAATTCCTGTTAGCTTATAATTGGGATTGGGGTTTGCTATTATCGAGATTTGAGAATCCTTGTCCCAAATGCCAGTAGTCTGATCTACCTTAAGATTGCCATTGGTATCGCGAGTACGTGCTATGCCCTGAATCACATTTATGGGCTGACCATCGATTGCATAATTTCCACGAGTTTGAATTATTCCCGACAGGGCAATCGACTTAGCATAAGAGGGCATGTCATATACCTTATTTCTATATAAGCTATAGATGGCATCTACCTTCCAATTCCAATTACTATTCTTGATCACATTGACACCGATATTTAGCTCAACACCTTTGTTATATATTGAACCAGCATTGACCTGAGATATACCATATCCGGTAGAGGAATCCAGGGGCCTATCCAAAATTTGATTAGTAGAGCGTTTATCGAACACCGTGAAATCGAAAGTTATCAGGTTATTAAAAAACCTTGCTTCGATTCCTGCTTCAAACTCGTTCAACAGTTCGGGTTTCAAATTGGAGTTAGCCAGTCTATTGTCTGTATAATTGGCATTAATAATAGATCCCGTTGGGCCAACAAACAGATTGGTTGCACTACCCAGTGTCTGTCTTGTAGAATAAGGATCAGGAAAGCGTGCACTTGTAGCATAACCACCCCTGATTTTTAAGAAACTAACAGCTTTACTTCCAGCCATTGACTGAATGGCATCTGAAAGCACAATCGATGTGCTTACGCTGGGGAAAAATATACCTCTGTTGTTTTTTTCAACGGTGCTGCTTGAGCCGAAACGTCCACCCAGATTTAAGAAAACAATATTTTTATAATCGAGAGTAGTTTGTGCAAACAAACCCAACGACACCTGCTTTTTGCGATAGTCCAGATCGTATCCTGCTTCATCAGTGTTTTGGTGAGCCACAAAATTTGAATGGTCGATGAGCCCATACACCAACTGCTGTTGGCTAAACATACCTGTTTGTTTATACTCAATGTCTCGATAGTTAAGACCGGCATCGACATTAAGTCCGATATTATCCCCAAGTTTTGCATTGTAAGCCACCAATGCATATTGATCGAAAATTGCATTCAGGCCAACTGTACTTCTGTATCCACCTTGTGTGAAGTTTGTTCCACTACCCTTATTGATGTAGAAAGAGCCTTCCTCAGAATAAACATCATATCCGGCGCGATAGGTGAAGCTTAGGTTTTTGAGCGGGCTATACTTAAGTGCCATTTGTCCGTAAACCCGGTTTGTTTTTTGTCCATTGCTAGAATTAGCGGCAAGCCAGCGAGGATTTGGAATATCGTTAGCCGGACGGTAGTAAGCAGCCGAGTGATCCAAAGGGTTCTCCCATGGAAGTCCCATAAGATCGATTGATCGTGGGGTGTACCAAAGGTCTCCAAAAAGCGAAACACCGTTTGTTGCACTGCTTCCAGTACTGACACCAGTTGGAGGCTGTACTATATTTGACCTGACAAAATTAAATGTACCATTGAAGTTAATTTTTTCAGAAATGTCAATTGAACCGCCAAGGCCGAAGTTAATCCTGTTGGTAGAGTTGCCCGGAGAAAAACCGTCCGTATTCTGATATCCAACGTTCGCATTTACTTTTGCTTTTTCTGTCCCTCCGGAAATATTAATAGAGTTCGTTTGAGTAAGGCCTGTTTTAAAGAATCTGGGCACGCTATTATATGCCTTATATGCATATTGCGCACCGGCATATTCAGGGAATGCTATATTAAATGCAGGTTTATCATATGGATGTGGTATCAAATGGCCGTCCAACGGGCTTCCCCAATTGCTAAAATATGCTGTACCGCCAATTTGTTCAAAACCACCGCCCCAATGATCCTGATATTCTGGAAATTGAGCCACCTGAATAGCATTAAAGGAGCTGTTCACATTTACAGAGACGGGGACTTTTCCTTTTTTCTGAGCCGAAGCTCCATTTTTTGTTGTGATCAGGATTACACCATTTCTGCCAGCTTCACCATACAAGACGGTAGCACTCAACCCTTTCAAAATGCTTACGGATTCAACTGAATTAGGGTCAATATCAAAAAAGCGACTCCCGGTCTGGCTTCCGTAAACAAAACTAGCCTGGCTGTTGGTGCCTCCATCAAATGCAACACCATCAATAACGAACAACGGCTGTGTAGAGCCAGTCACGGATGAAAAACCCCGGATATTAATGTTCGTTCCACTACCCGCTAACCCACTGGTTTGAGTAATATCTACTCCCGCTGCTTTACCGGATAAAACACGCATTACATCTCCTTCGGCTCGTTGGTTGATAAGTTCTGATGAAACGGAAGCAACGGAATAACCAAGACTTTTCCTCTCTTTTGAAAGACCCAACCCCGTAACCACAACTTCGGAAAGTTGAGTTACATCAAGATTAAGTTGAATGTCTATAACCGTACGATCTTCAATCTCAATTTCTTCGGTTCTAAGACTAATGAACGAAAACAAAAGGCTTTTCCCATCCTTTGGTACTGAAAGGGTGTATTTACCATCTGCATCAGTTACTGTTCCTACGGTCGTTCCTTTAATCACAACGTTTACACCAGGTAATGGAGCTCCATCGTCTTTAGATGTCACTCGGCCTGTTACCACGCGGTCTTGCGCCCAGACACTGAGCGTCAAGCCGAATGAAAAGCACATGAGTAAAAACTTCTTCATAGATTTTAGTTTTTGTTTATAAGGCGCTGAAACTAGTATCTATGAAATCAAATGAATGCGACAGTTACTGAGTGGGTTGCATTTGTTATTCGTACGCGAGAAATAGTTATTTGAAGGATGGTGTAGAAATTTAAAAAGAGGGCATCGTGTCCGCTTAACTTAGTCTTTGCTGTCTAATTATTAGACTCAAAAGAAGTAAGTGATGATTCCGCAGTAAGTGAAAATGAATGCCACAAAAAAGGGCCCGGTAAACCAAGACTGTTCTTTCTTAAAAATGAAAACTATTTTCTAAAACTAGAAGGCTTTCGTAGTCACGCCAGTCTTAGTCGGGCTTAATTCCGATTCCGCTGTCGGTACATCCCAATAGTCAAGAAAATTGAAGTTTATTCTAGAAAGATGGCCCTCTGAACCAAAGTAACTCTTCCTCTCTTACACGGAGCCAATATTGGCTGTTTTCTCAAACCCGTTTGGCGGTATAAAATAAAAAAGCCGGCTTTCCAGCCGGCTTTTTTATTTATAAAACTTTTTCTGTTCTAGTTGTGCTTCAGTTTGTGGTGAAGCATTCTGAAAGACGAAACACCGTTTGCATCTGGCAGGTTAGTGTACTGGTAGTACAACTCAAAAGTTTTAGTAGCAGGGTCATAAGTACTAGGACGGTGAGTCGATTGAACTAAGGCATTCAAAGCGATGTCATCGTTTGGCACAATGGTAACCTTATTGGTAGCTGGATCTACAGTTAAATTAATCCGGCCAAAACCACCATTGCTATTTGCCGCGTGCACAGCCACGGTCTTACTGCTGAGCGTACTTGCAGTCGTAGACGTGTAGTTCCAAGTCGCTACTGATACTTGGCCCGTAGGAGGCCAGGTTGTTGAGTTGGCATCAGCTGCCTGGGCAAAATTGTAACGCTCGCCAATTGAGGTATAGTCGCCTTCATAGGCGCTAGGAAGGGCGATCTTTATAAACTTGTCGCCTCCACCCGTATAACCATTAGCGGTGATCACCAAACCAATAGCGTAGTCTTTCGATAAATCCAATCCATTGGCTTTCATGACTATCCCCAAATCCTTCTGAGTCTCACCAGCTCCAAAATCCAAAGAAGCTGGGCTGAAAGAAAAATACTGTGGATCCATAGCAGCATATTGGATACCGCCCGGATTAGCTGCGTTGTGAGCTGTTACAATCGAAGCGTCTACCGTAAAGGTGGCTGATACCGGTACATTTAAACCTGCAGCTGAATTGGCATCCTTATGTATTGTTGCCAACGTTCCACTACTAGTTGTACTGGTAGCAACAAAGAGTTTATCAGGACCTGCATCTGCTCTTAATATATTAGGTCCCTTTCCGTCCAAATCGTCTTTATCGTCTGTATTGCACGCAGTGAACGAAATCGTCAGCACACACAAGAAGGCAAGACTGTTTAGAAATCGCATATTTTTAATATTCATAGCTTTTTCAATTTTCATTTTTAACAATTACTTATCCCACCAAACATTCGTATCCGGAGTATCAGCACCCTGAGCTGCAATTGCAGTGTTAACACCTGCAAGGTTCAAACCATATTCAGTGGTCGGGTAAATGAATCTAACCGGTATTGAGTTGCCGCGAAGCGGTTCAGGTGCAGGAGATAAAGCAGGAAAACCTGTTCTTCTCCATTCAGACCAGCCCTGAGGACCGTTTGGATAAAATGAAATCCAACGCTGCGTTCCAATTTTCTCAGCAATATTGCTTGAGGCCGAAGCCAAATCAACTAGTGGCTGCGCCATATACGCAGTAAGATTAGCCGCACTGTTTTGTCCCCAGTGTTTCCAAGACTCAGAAATACCACTTGCATATAATGCAGTATAACTTTCGTTAGTCCAACCAAGACCACCATTGGCCGTAGGTACGGCTGCTTCAGCACGTGCCAATAAAATGTCTCCAGCTGTAAGAATAGTAAGAGTGCTACCAACAGCACGATATGTATTATTCAAAATGAGCGAGTGATTTGGGTTAGCATTTGTATAAGCCAAAGCATCATCACGCTTGAGACCAGGAGGTACACCTACCAAGCCTTGTGCTGCCGATATTACATTACCAAAAGCATTACGTCTGTCATCACCTCTTGCATTCATCCAATTGGCAATAGTTGTACAAACATTCTGGTCTCCGCCAAGGCCATACCATGGATTGTTAAATTCCACTGCATTACCAGGGAAGGTCAAATTGATATCATCAGCTGAAGTCACCAGTATACCACCATTAGTTGCCAAATTGCTCAATACGTTTGTAAACTGAGCCTTGCCGGTAGCAGCGTCCGCTTTAGAAACGCGTAACGCCAAAATCAATCGCCAGGAGTTGGCCAGCTGTTGCCAGCGAGTATTATTGCCTGCAAAAAGAATATCTCCTTTTACAGCCCCTTTATTATCGAATTGGGCTACTGCCTCCGACAACTCCTTGAAGATATCAGTATAAATCGACTGCTGAGTATCGAACTTAGGATTTGGCTTTCCGGTCAAGGCCTCTGTATACGGCATGTCTCCATAACGATCTGTCAGAATGGAAAAGCGTATTGCTTTCAAGATGCGAGCAATCGCGATTTGGTTATTATTCGATCCGTTGAGAGCAGCATAAGCAGCAGTCTTTGGATCAGAATTAATATTAATGATATTCTGAAGATCATACATGTTACCATTTAACTCAGACCAAGCTACGTCCTGCAATGAATAACGGGAAGCATCTGTATATAACGTCTGAGAAAAGTACTGACAGTATAAGCCAGCTGTAACACCAACTCCATTTGCTCCCGCTGCGCCACCCATGGCAACAATTGCGTTCGTCAACAAAGCAGATGTAAGCGGAACAGTTGACCCGTTCGGGTTAACATCGGTGCTGCCAAAGTCGCTGCAGCCGATGGTGGTGGCAATCACAGCCACCAGGCATATATAACTTAAATATTTTTTCATATCTGTTTAAAGTTTTGGATTAAACTTATAAGCCCAGTTTTATTGATGCACCAAAGCTGCGTGTTCCTGGCAATTGGCCGTTTTCACCCGTGAGATTTGACATGATCGAAGGATCGAAATCACGGTTAGGTGTGTAGATCAGCCACAAGTTTCTTCCGATGAGAGAAATAGAAGCGGTCTTGAACACTTTCGATACGTTCCCCAGTTTTGACACGGGTATATTATAGCTCAGGCTCATTTCACGCAACTTCACAAAGGTCATGTCATAAAGGCTGTTTTCTGCGATAGTACCATTACCCCATTGGTCATAATAGGTTTTGGCATCCACATACATATCCACAGCTGTGCCATCGCTGACAGGTGCACCTTGGGCATCTGTACCACTATAAGCAACACCTTTTACATGAACACCACCGCCATCAGAAATGCCTGCGCGCTGAGACACTCCCTTGTCGTTTAACTGTGCAGTTCGCGCTGTCAAACCTGAGAAAGTACCCCAATAGTCAGATAACGAGAAGTATTTTCCTCCACTCTGGAAATCCACGTTAACAGCCAGTTTGAAATTCTTGTAAGTGAAGTAATTCTGAAAGCCTCCAGTGAAAGAAGGCAGTACGCTTCCAAAATCGTGGTTGGTAACTGATGAATAAACACCTGATGATGTCACGATAGGAGTACCAGATGCATCACGCGCAATTGCTCTTCCACGTAACTGACCCCAGGTACCACCTTCTACGTGTGTCAAGCTTGCAACAGCAAACGCATCACGTGCGCCTCCGTAAATGTTTGAAATACCAGGAGCAAGTTTGATGATCTTAGATTCATTGTGCGCCCAGTTTACGGTCAAATCCCATTTGAAGTCCCCTGTCTTAACTGGAGTCGCATCCAAACTCAATTCGATACCTTTCGATACTGCTTCGGCTACGTTAGTTGTAAGACCTGTGAACCCGCTGGCGGGTGTAATAGGAACAGTTAATATCTGATCTTTTCTATCATTGTTATAGTAAGTCACGCCAAATCCAATCCTGTTTTCAAGGAATTTGAAATCAGCACCAAATTCATAGTTAGTTGACAATGAAGGTTTGATGTTTGGATCGATCCGTGTATCAGGTGTATTTGAAACTGCATTGCCATTGAACTGATTCTGACCCAAAGTATACGTGAACGTAGTTCCGTAAGCGGCTAAATCTGAACCGATCTGTGCAATGTTACCACGCAACTTACCGTAAGACATTATGGGGAATGATCCATGAAGTAATTCGCTAAACACAAATCCGATACCCGCAGAAGGGTAGAAATAAGAATTGTTCTTCGGATTCAGAGCCGAACTCCAGTCGTTACGAGCTGACCAGCTTAAGTACAAGAACTGCTTGTATCCGAAGCTACCAGAAGCAAATACACTTCGCACTTCTTTCTGAGAGCGAACGTTTGCATACTGAAGCGCACTCTTTGAGTTAGACAACGTGAACAGATCTGGAATAGTCAAGCCAAGGTTAGTATTGGCGCTGATCTGTTGGCTCTTTTCCATCCTTACGTTTCCACCAGCATTAACGTTGATCGTCAATTGATCGTCCATGAACTTGTCATTGTACACCGCCAACGCCTGGAGATTATCTTCCTTTTGGAAAGTGATGCCAGTAGCATAAGAATCATATCCTGGATAGTCCGTATTTGGGCGAAGCTCGTTGTAGAAGCTGTTAGCCAAAATGCTAGGACGCTTGTTTTCTGATTCTACGTTAACTTCCTGCTTCTGATAGAATGCAGAAACATAGAATTTCTTTGAGATATTGAATCTGATATTCAAATCACCGAACAAGCGATTGCGGTACGTATTGTAATCAGTCAATCCGGCAAAAGCATAATGATTGAACCAATAAAATCCTCTATACGACTTATCACCTGCACCTGCTGTATTACCTGGATCAAACTTATTCCATGAAACGAGTCTTCCTTCAGGAGATTTGAAGAATGCCATATCCTTCATAATTCCCATATCAAGATCGCGGTGGAACCATGAGCTGAATGAACCAGTAGTCTGGTTTGCATATCCGTCATCGAAGTTACCATGAGTGAAAGTAGAGGCATAGTTAATGTTAGCTCCCACTGTAATCAGTTTGCTCAGGTTAACAGAAGTCTGAGTTGA